>NZ_WHTD01000212.1 GCF_009379765.1 Actinophytocola sp.
GCCAGACCCGACGTTGCCGCTCAGTCAGATGCGGCTTGACCGCGTCATAGCGGCGTTCGAGAGAATCCATGACCAGGCTCATAGCACAGACCATAAACACCCCGAGACCAAAACCCAAGTTATTTTACTACGAGCCCTTAGCGGCGGAGCACCCGGCGCTGGAACTTGTGGTGCTCGACCCGGGAGCTGGCCGCGATGCTCGCCGAGGAGTTCACCCCGCGGCCACAAGGTGCCGACCGGCCGGCTGCCGTACTGGCTCATGTGGACGCTCGCGCACTTCGGCCGGTCACCGCGCGTCGGCCTCGACTTCGCGAACGCCCCGAGCCGGTCAGCACGGCGAAGGCGACCCGCGAGCTGGGCCGGCGGATGCGCCCGTCCGTGAGTCGCTCGTGGACACCGCCGAGAGCCTGACCGCGCGCACGGCTGGCACCCGCGCGCGGTCAGCTCAGCACGACCAGCAGGTCGCCGCCCTCGACCTGTGCCACCGAGCTGATCGCCAGGCGCTCCACGGTGCCGGCCTTCGGCGCGGTGATCGACGCCTCCATCTTCATGGCCTCGATCGTCGCCACCGTGTCGCCGACCTCGACCGCGTCGCCCTCGCCGACCTGCAACGTCACGACCCCGGCGAACGGCGCCGCCACGTGGCCCGGGTTCGCGCGGTCCGCCCGCTCGGCCGCCGGCAGGTCCGAGGCCACCGAACGGTCCCGCACCTGGATCGTGCGCAGCTGGCCGTTGAGCGTGGCCATCACGTTGCGCATGCCACGCTCGTCGGCCTCACCGATCGCGGAGAGCTCGATGAGCAGCCGCACGCCCTTCTCCAGGTCCACCGGGTACTCGATCCGCGGCTTCAACCCGTAGAAGAAGTCCTTGCTCTCCAGCACGCTCGTGTCGCCGAACTGCTCGCGGTGCGCGAGGAACTCCCGGGACGGCTCGGGGAACAGCAGCCGGTTCAGGGTCGCCCGGCGGTCCTCGGCGAGCCCGGTCAGGTCCTCTTCGGACAGCGTGACGGGCGGCTTCGCCGCGGCCCGGCCGGAAAGCGCCTTGGTGCGGAACGGCTCCGGCCACCCGCCCGCCGGGTCGCCGAGGTCGCCGCGCAGGAAGCCGATCACCGAGCCCGGCACGTCGAACTTGCCCGGGTCGGCCTCGAACTCCTTCGGGTCCACCCCGGCGCCGACGAGGTGCAGCGCGAGGTCACCGACCACTTTGGACGACGGGGTCACCTTGATCAGCCTGCCCAGCATGCGGTCGGCCGCCGCGTAGGTCGCCTCGATCTGCTCGAACCGGTCGGCCAGCCCCAGCGCGGCCGCCTGGGTGCGCAGGTTCGACAGCTGCCCGCCCGGGATCTCGTGCGTGTACACCCGCCCGCTCGGCCCCGGCAGCCCCGCCTCGAACGGCGAGTACACCTTCCGCACGATCTCCCAGTACGGTTCGAGGTCGCAGACGGCCTTCAGCGAGAGCCCGGTCTCGCGCTCGCCGTGGTCGGTCGACGCGACGATCGCCGACAGCGACGGCTGCGAGGTGGTCCCCGCCATCGACGCGCTGGCCCCGTCGACCGCGTCCACGCCGGCCTGGGTCGCGGCGAGGTAGGTGGCGAGCTGGCCACCCGCGGTGTCGTGGGTGTGCAGGTGGACCGGCAGCTCGAACTCCTTGCGCAGCGCGGTCACCAGCCGGTGCGCGGCCGGCGGGCGCAGCAGCCCCGCCATGTCCTTGACGCACAGCACCTGCGCGCCCGCGCCGACGATCTGCTCGGCCAGCTTCAGGTAGTAGTCCACTGTGTACAGCCGCTCGGCCGGGTCGGACAGGTCGGCGGTGTAGCACAGCGCGACCTCGGCGACCGCCGTGCCGGTCTCGAGCACGGCGTCGATGGCCGGCCGCATCTGCTCGACGTCGTTGAGCGCGTCGAAGATCCGGAAGATGTCCACCCCCGCGGCCGCCGCCTCGTGCACGAACGCGGTCGTCACCTCGGTCGGGTACGGCGTGTACCCGACGGTGTTGCGCCCGCGCAGCAGCATCTGCAGGCAGATGTTCGGCAGCGCGGTCCGCAGCGAGGCCAGCCGCTCCCACGGGTCCTCGGCGAGGAACCGCAGCGCCACGTCGTAGGTCGCGCCGCCCCAGCACTCCACCGACAGCAGCTCGGGCATCGTCTGCGCCACGTACGGCGCGACGGTCAGCAGGTCCTTGGTGCGCACCCGGGTGGCGAGCAGCGACTGGTGCGCGTCCCGGAAGGTCGTGTCGGTGACGCCGACGGCCTTGGCCTCCCGCAGCCAGCGCGCGAAGCCGTCGGGACCCAGCTCGTCGAGCTTCTGCTTGGACCCCGCGGGCGGCGGGCCGAGCTCGATCGCCGGCAGCTTCTCGGCCGGGTCGATGACCTTCGGCCGCTCGCCGTGCGGCTTGTTGACCGTGACGTCGACGAGGTAGGTGAGCAGCCGGGTGCCGCGGTCGGCCGAGTGGCGCGCGGTCAGCAGGTGCGGCCGCTCCTCGATGAACGACGTGGTGACGTTGCCGGCGAGGAAGTCCGGGTCGTCGAGGACCGCCTGCAGGAACGGGATGTTCGTGGCCACGCCGCGGATCCGGAACTCGGCCACCGCGCGCCGCGCCCTGGCCACCGCGGCCTGGAAGTCGTGCGCGCGGCAGGACAGCTTGACGAGCATCGAGTCGAAGTGCGCGCTGATCTCCGTGCCGGAGAACGCGGTGCCGCCGTCGAGCCGGATGCCCGCGCCGCCCGGCGAGCGGTAGGCGCTGATGATCCCCGTGTCCGGCCGGAAGCCGTTGGCCGGGTCCTCGGTGGTGATGCGGCACTGCAGCGCGGCGCCGCGGGTGCGGATCTCCTCCTGCACCAGGCCGAGGTCGGCGAGCGTCTCGCCGGCCGCGATCCGCAGCTGGGAATGCACCAGGTCGACGTCGGTGACCTCCTCGGTGACCGTGTGCTCGACCTGGATGCGCGGGTTCATCTCGATGAAGACGTGCGTGCCGCTCCGGTCGAGCAGGAACTCGACGGTGCCGGCGTTGCGGTAGCCGATGTGCCGGGCGAACCGCACCGCGTCCGCGCAGATGCGCTCGCGGATCTCCGGGTCGAGGTTGGGCGCCGGCGCGATCTCGATGACCTTCTGGTGCCGGCGCTGCACCGAGCAGTCGCGCTCGAACAGGTGGATCACACCGCCGGCCGCATCGGCGAGGATCTGCACCTCGATGTGCCGCGGCGAGATGACCGCCTGCTCGAGGAACACGGTCGGGTCGCCGAACGCGGACTCGGCCTCGCGCATCGCCGCCTCGACCGACTCGCGCAGCGCGCCCGCCTCGAGCACCCGGCGCATGCCGCGCCCGCCACCACCGGCGACCGCCTTGACGAACAGCGGGAAGCCCAGCTCCCCGCCGGCCGTGAGCAGCTCGTCGAGGTCGGCCGAGGGTGCCGACGAGCGCAGCACGGGGAGGCCGGCCTCCCCGGCCGCGGCCACCGCGCGGGCCTTGTTGCCGGTCAGCTCGAGGATCTCCGTCGGCGGCCCGACGAAGGTGATGCCGGCGGCCGCGCACGCGCGGGCCAGCTCCGGGTTCTCCGACAGGAAGCCGTAGCCGGGGTACACCGCGTCCGCCTCGGCCCGCCGCGCCGCCTTGATGATCTCCTCGACGGACAGGTACGCCCGGACCGGATGACCCGGCTCGCCGATCTCGTAGGCCTCGTCCGCCTTCATCCGGTGCAGCGAGTTGCGATCCTCGTGCGGGAACACCGCGACCGTGCCGGCGCCGAGCTCGTATGCGGCGCGGAACGCGCGGATGGCGATCTCCCCGCGGTTCGCGACGAGCACCTTGCGGAACATGCCGGACACCTCCTGGTCGGCGGTAACGAGTCCCGCCGACGTTACCCGCTGCGTCCCGCTTGTCGGGAGGACCGTCCCACGTGACGGGCACCTCAGCCGGCCCCGCGAAGAAGGCGCCCGCACCGCGTGAGCAGTGCGGGCGCCGGATCGGCGTGGCTGGGCCTGATCGGTCAGGGGCCGACGTAGAGCAACGCGTTCACCGTGTTCGGCGGCACGTTGCACAGCAGGCACCGGGTCGCGGTCGACGTGAGGTGGGCCGCCACCTCCGCGGGTGTCGCGGTCGGGTGGTCGTGCAGGTACAGCGCGGCGCCGCCGGCCACGTGCGGGGCGGACGCCGAGCCGGACAGCGTCATGGTCGCGGTGTCCGAGCCGATCCACGGGCCGGTGATCTGCACGCCGGGCGCGTAGATGTCGAGCGCCGGGCCGTAGTTGGAGAACGAGGCCACGCAGTCGTCGCGGTCGCTGCCACCCACCGTGATCGCCTCGGCCACCCGTGCGGGGGAGAAGTTGCTCGCGTCGGCGTTCGAGCCGCCGGCCACCACCGAGTAGGTCACCCCGGACGCGATCGACGCGCGGACCGCGTTGTCGAGCGCGACGTTCGCGCCGCCGCCGAGGCTCATGTTGGCCACCGCGGGGTGGACCGCGTTCGCGGTCACCCAGTCGATGCCCGCGATCACGTCGGAGATCGAGCCGGAGCCGTTGTCGTCGAGCACCTTCACCGGCACGATCGTGGCGTCCTTGGCCACGCCGAACAGCTCGCCGGCGATGATGCCGGCCATGAACGTGCCGTGACCGTTGCCGTCGTCCGCGTCGGTGTCGTCGTCGATGAAGTCGTAGCCCGGTGCGACGCGCCCGCCGAAGTCCTGGTGCGTCGGGCTGACCCCGGTGTCGATGACGTAGGCGGTGACGTTCTCGGCCCGGTTCGGATAGGTGTAGAGGCCGTCCAACGGCTGCTTGCGTTCGTCGATCCGGTCCAGGCCCCACGATGGCGGGTCCACCTGCGTGCCGAACGTGTGCACCGGCGTGTCCGGCACGACGTGGGCGACCGCGCCGTCCTTGGCCAGCGCGGCGGCCTGGTCCTCGGTGAGGCGTAAGGAGAAGCCGGACAGCGCGGCGGTGTAGGTGTGCTCTACCGCGCTGCCGAACCGTTCGGCGACCGAGGCCGCCCGTGCTTGCACGCCGCCCGCGTCCTTCAGGACGACGATGTAGCCGGCGGTCGGCGCCGCCGGTTGCGCGCTCGTGGGGGCCGCCGCCATCGCGGCGGCAACGGTGCCGAGCAGACACGCGACCCCGACCTTCGCCATCAGCTTTCCACTGCGCAGAGTCATACCTCTGTCGGTAGTCGACGAACCGGACATGAGCAAGGTTCACCAATTGCCACCTGCATTTCGTTTGCCTTTGCCATTTCGCCCTGGGGCTACCCCTACCCCCCGTTCGGGGGCGCGCACCCGTGTGCCCGGCGCCTGCCGCCGAGACCATTTATCCGTTGACACACAAGGAAAGGAACGACAGGTGAGCAGGCAACCAGGAACGGTGCGCGTTGCTCGGTGGAGCGCGACCCACCCGTGGCGGGCGATCGGCCTGTGGGTCGTGTTCGTCGCCGTGTGCTTCGCGGCGGGCTCGTGGGCCGGGACCAACACGGCCTCCGACGAGGACATGGCCCAGGGCGAGTCGGCCCGCGCGACCGAGATCGTCGACTCGGGGAACTTCGACGACCCCGCCGAGGAGAACGTCCTGATCACGGCGCGGTCGGGACAGCTGGACCGGGCCGCGGCCGACGCCGCGGCGGCCGACGCCGCGACGCGGCTGGGGGCACTGGAGGAGGTCGCCGGGGTCGGCGACCCGGTGGAGTCGCACGACAAGCAGGCGCTGCTCGTGCCGGTGACGATGGCCGGCGACCCGGACTCGGCCGACGAGCGCGTGGGGACGCTGCTCGACGCGACCGCGAAGCTGCAGGGGGACCACCCGGACGTGCGGGTGGCGGAGGTCGGCGGCGCGTCGATCGACAAGGGCATCACCGACCAGGTCGCCAACGACCTGTCGAAGGCGGAGTTCATCAGCCTGCCGATGACGCTGCTGATCATGCTGGTGGCGTTCGGCGCGATCATCGCCGCCGGGGTGCCGGTGCTGCTCGCGCTGTCCGCGGTCGGTGCGGCGTTCGGGCTCTCCGCCCTCGCCTCGCACCTCGTGCCGTCGGTGGACACGATCTCGAGCGTCATCCTGCTGATGGGCATGGCCGTCGGCGTCGACTACTCGCTCTTCTACCTCAAGCGCGAACGGGAGGAACGCGCGAACGGCAACCCGCACGTGCGGGCGGTGGAGATCGCCGCGGCCACGTCGGGGCACGCCGTGGTGGTGTCGGGCTTCGCGGTGATCGTCTCGATGGCCGGGCTGTACCTGGCGAACGACGCGGTGTTCTCCTCGCTCGCAACCGGTTCCATCATCGTGGTGGCGGTGGCCGTGCTCGGCTCGGTGACCGTGCTGCCCGCGCTGCTGGCGACGCTGGGCCGGCGGGTGGACCGGCCGCGGGTCCCGCTGCTGTGGCGGCTCACCAACCGGACCGGGCCGCCGCGGGTGTGGCCGGCACTGCTGCGGCCGGCACTGCGCTACCCGCTGGCGACGCTGCTCGTCACGATGGTCGCGCTCGGCGCGCTGGCCTTGCCCGCACTCGACCTCAAGCTGAAGTCGACCGGCGAGGACGACCTGCCGCGCACGATCCCGGTGATGCGGTCCTACGACCGGCTGACCGGGGCGTTCCCGGGCGAGGGCGTGAAGCACCTGGTGGCGGTCCGCGCCGAGCCGGGGCAGGCCGAGCAGGTCCGCACCCAGCTGGCCGCGCTGTACGACAGGACCCGCGACGACCCGCTCTATGCCAGCGTCGCCGACCCGCAGATCCAGGTGTCCGACGACGGCCGGGTCGCCCTGCTCGACGTGCCGACCCGGCAGGCGCCCGGCACCGACGGCGCGGCCGAGTCGGTGGCGAAGCTGCGCGACGTGCTCGTGCCCGCGACGGTCGGCACGGTGTCCGGCGCGGAGAGCGCGGTGGGCGGCTCCATCGCGTGGGACGAGGACTACACGCACAACCTGTCCGACCGGATGCCGCTCGTCATCGGGTTCGTCCTGCTGCTGACGTTCGTCATCATGCTGGTGACGTTCCGGTCGCTCGCGATCGCGCTCACCGCGTTGCTGCTGAACATGCTCTCCGCGGCGGCCGCGTTCGGCACGCTCGTGCTCGTGTTCCAGCACACCTGGGCCGAGGGGATCCTCGACTTCCACTCCAACGGCGCGATCGTTGCGTGGATCCCGCTGTTCCTTTTCGCGGTCCTGTTCGGACTGTCCATGGACTATCACGTGTTCGTCGTGAGCCGCATCCGGGAGGCCGCACGCCGTGGCATGCCGACGAAGCAGGCGGTGGGGGAGGGCATCAGCCGGTCGGCCGGAGTGGTCACGAGTGCCGCGATCGTGATGGCGTCGGTGTTCGCGATCTTCGCGACGCTCTCCATGAACGAGATGAAGCAGCTGGGCGTCGGGCTCGCGGTGGCGGTCTTCCTCGACGCGATGGTCGTCCGGGTGCTCGTGCTTCCCTCGCTGATGGCGCTCCTCGGACGGGCCAACTGGTGGCCGGTCGAATTCGCCGTCAGGACGAAACCCGAATTGATGATCACCCGACCGAGAGGATCCCGCAGCCGGTGCGGTGACCAGTCCGACCGAAGGCCATCTCACCGTTCATCGACGGTGAGGTGGCCTTCACCGCTCTTATCACCCTCCTGCCTGAGTCACCCCTAGGGGGGACCATCTAAAGTGTGGCAATGCCTGCTGGTGATTCCGACGCAAACAGCCGAGTCCCCCGTTTCGACACCGTTCTCCGGGGCTACAACCAGCGCCAGGTCAACGAACGCGTCACCAGACTCACGTTCGATCTCGGGCACGTCCAGAAGTCTCGCGACGAGGCCGTCGCGAAGGTCGCCGAGCTGACCAAGGCGTTGGGCAGTGCCCAACAGCAGCTGATCGACGCGAAAGCCCAGCTCAACCGCATCACCTCGAACCCCACCAGCAACGAGGCGATGTCCGAGCGTCAGCGGCTGATGTGGCAGCTGGCCGAAGAGGAGATCGCGGAGTTCAAGAAGGACGCGGAGACCTACGACCGCACCACCCGGGCCGACGCCGACGAGTACAGCCACTCGATGCGCGCGAAGGCCGACGCTCACGCGTCCAAGACCAGAGAGAACGCCGACAAGTACGCCGCCGCCACGCGCGGCGAGGCGGACGAGCACGCGGCGGAGATCCGGTCCAACGCGGACAACTATGTCGCCTCCACCAAGACCGCGGCCGACGAGTACGCCGCCGGCGTGCGGGCCGAGGTGCAGCACTACTCCAAGGAGCAGAAGGCCAAGCACGAGGCGACCACCGCCGAGCTGGCCCAGCGCCGCAAGGCCCTCGAGGCCGAGTACGCGAAGAACCACTCCGCGCTCGAGACCGAGTACGAAGGCCTGAAGGCGCGTCAGGTCGCCGAGCACGACCAGCTGATGGCCGAGGCCCGCAACGAGGTCGAGCGGGCGGCCAAGGCCAACGAGGAGCGGATCGGCCAGCTCGACGCCGCCGCCCGGCAGCGTCGGGAGCAGCGGGACGCCGAGGCCGCCAAGCAGCGCGAGGTGCTCGACGCGAAGGCCGCCGACAAGCGGGCCTCGCTCGCCGACGAGGCCGAGGTCGCGTTGCAGGCGCAGCGCACGGAGCTGGAGCGGGAGTTGGCCGAGCGGGCCACCGTCGCGAAGGACCGGGCCGGCAAGATCGTCGGCGACGCCGAGCGCGAGGCCGCCAAGATCCGCGAGGTGGTCGCCGCCGAGCGGAACGAGGCCGAGCAGATCCTGGGCCGGCGGGAGACCGCGGCGCAGCGGCAGGCCGCAAAGATCGTCGACGACGCCAAGCGGCGGGCCGACGAGTCGGACAAGTCCCTCACCGAGAAGCGCACGGCGACCGAGAAGCACCTGGCCGAGCTGGAGCAGATCGCCCAGCAGCAGGCCGAGAAGGCGGTGGCCGATGCCGAGGCCCGCAGCCAGGCGAGCGACAAGGAGATCGCCGAGCGCCGGGGTCGCATCGAGAAGGACCTGACCGAGCAGCAGGCCAACGCCAAGATCCGCGCCGCGAAGATCATCGAGGACGCGGAGCAGCGCCTGGCCGAGGCCCAGGACCGGACCCGTCGCGCCGACGAGTTCGAGCGCCGGGTGTCCGAGCAGGTGAGCGCCACCTACGCCATCCTCGGCGAGGCCCGGCGCCACTTCTCGAAGGCCATGGGCGGCGAGGCACCGGACAAGCCGGCGGACAAGACGGTGGCGAACCACCCACCGGTCACCGCGCCCGCCGCGCAGTCCCAGCCCCGCTCCCAGCAGCCCCACTCCCAGCAGTCGCAGGCCCAGCCGAAGCCGCAGGGCAACCCGATCAAGACGCCCGTCAACGGCAACAAGTAACCACTACACCGTCCGAACGGCGCCTTCGTCCCGGTGGCGAGGGCGCCGTTCGCTATTTCCGACCTGCGACAGGTCCCGACGATATGTCGCAGCCGATTTCAGACCTTTTCGAGATACTCGGCCCGCGTGTCATTGACCAAGTTGGCCACCATCTGGGCCAGTCCCGGGAAATCGGCCAGATCCGGCGCATGGGCGACGAGCGCCTGCGCCTCGGCCCGGGCCTCGGCGATCAGGTCCTCGTCGCGCAGCAGCGACAGCAGCTTCAGCGCCGACTGCTTCCCCGACTGCGTGGCCCCGAGGATGTCGCCCTCGCGCCGCATCTCGAGGTCGACCCGCGCCAGCTCGAATCCGTCCAAAGTGGACGCCACGGCGTCCAGCCGGTCCCGGGTGGCCGTCCCCGCCGGACTCTCGGTGACGAGCAGGCACACCCCGGCGGCCTTGCCCCGGCCGACCCGGCCGCGCAGCTGGTGCAGCTGGCTGACCCCGAACCGGTCGGCGTCCATGATGACCATGGCCGTCGCGTTCGGAACGTCCACCCCGACCTCGACGACGGTCGTCGCGACCACCACGTCCAGGTCGCCCGCGGCGAAGGAGCGCATCACCGCGTCCTTCTCGTCCGTGGGCAGCCGCCCGTGCAGCACCGCCAACCGCAGCCCCGACAGCTGCCCGGCGGCGAGCTCCTCGGCCACGTCCAGCACCGCGAGCGGTGGCCTTCGACCGTCCGAATCGGACTCCAGCGCCTCGTTCACGTCCTCGTCGGCAGACTGCTGCTCGCCGATCCGCGGGCACACCACGTAGGCCTGGTGCCCCGCCGCGACCTCCTCGCGCACCCGCTGCCACGCCCGGTCCAGCCACGCCGGCTTCTCGGCCACCGGCACCACCGCGGTGCTGATCGGCGACCGCCCCGCCGGCAGCTCCCGCAGCGACGACGTCTCCAGGTCGCCGTACACGGTCATCGCCACCGTGCGCGGGATCGGCGTCGCGGTCATCACCAGCACGTGCGGGCTCTTGTTCTCCCCCGCCCTGGTGCGCAGCGCGTCCCGCTGCTCGACGCCGAACCGGTGCTGCTCGTCGACCACCACGAGCCCGAGGTCGGCGAACTCCACCTTGTCTTGGATGAGCGCGTGGGTGCCGATCACGATCCCCGCCGCGCCACTCACGACGTCCAGCAACGCCTGCTTGCGCTGTGCGGCCGGCAGCGACCCGGTGAGCAGCGCGATCCGCGTGGCGTGCTCGGCCCCGCCCAGCTCCCCCGCCTGCGCGAGGTCGCCGAGCATGGCGGCGAGCGTGCGGGCGTGCTGCGCGGCGAGCACCTCGGTGGGCGCGAGCAGCGCGGCCTGCCGGCCCGCGTCGACGACCTGCAGCATCGCGCGCAGCGCCACGACGGTCTTGCCGCTGCCGACCTCGCCCTGCAGCAGCCGGTTCATCGGGTGCTCCTTGGCGAGGTCGACCGCGATCGCCTCGCCGACCTCCCGCTGGCCCGCGGTGAGCGTGAACGGCAGCCGCTGGTCGAAGCCGGCGCCGAGGCCCGCGGGCTTGCGCGCGCAGACCGGCGCCGGCCGGGCGAGCGCCGCGTGCCGCCGCTGGGCCAGCGCGAGCTGCACCGCGAGCGCCTCGCCCCACTTGAGCCGCTCCTTCGCCACGTTCACGCCCGCCCAGTCCTTGGCCTGGTGGATGGCCCGGACGGCCTCGTCGTAGCTGATGTAGCCGTGCCGCGTGCGCAGCTTGTCGGGCAGCGGGTCCTCCATCGGGTCGAGCATGCCCAGCGTCTGCCGCACGCACCTGGCGAGCTGCCAGGACTGCACCTTGGCGGTGGCCGGGTAGACCGGGATGAGGCCGATGAACTCGCCGATCGCGTCGACGTCGGTGTCCTCGTCGAGCGGGTGGTAGTCGGGGTTGGTGAGCTGCAGCTTGTTGTGGTAGATCGAGACCTTGCCCGCGAACAGCGCGCTGACGCCCGGTTTCAGCTTGGCCGCGTGGTGGCGCTGGTTGAAGAACTTGCACTCCAGCGTGCGCATGCCGTCGGTGAGGACGACCTCGAGTATCCAGCCCCGCTTCTCCCGCATCCGGCGCTCGTTGACCGACTTCACCCGCGCCATCACGGTGGCGTGCTCGCCGAGCTCGAGCCCGGCGATGTCGGTGAGCTGGCCGCGTTCGGCGTAGCGGCGGGGGTAGTAGTGCACGAGGTCGCCGACCGTGTGCAGCTCCAGGGCACCGGACAGCGCCTTGGCCGTCTTGGCACCCACCGCCAGCTCGAGCCTGTCATTCATGGAGACCATCGCCCGCGATTATGTCGCGTGCCCCCGACAATCGGTTTCCGCCGCCCCGGTGAGGCGGCAGAAACCGTCGGTGCCCGGTGGCAGACTCCGAGCCATGAGCCAGCCCCTGCCCGAGACCAGCTTCTCGATGAAGATCGAGAGCCCGCAACGCCCCGACCCGCCCCTGCTCGGCGACGAGCGCACGATGCTCGCCGCGTACCTCGACTTCCAGCGCGTGACACTGGCGCTGAAATGCGCGGACATCCCCGACCGCGAGCACTCCACCCGCCTCGTTCCGCCGTCCGGGCTGTCCCTGCACGGCCTGGTCCGGCACCTGGCCGGCGTCGAGCGGTGGTGGCTGCACATGCAGTTCGCCGGCGACGACGTCGAGCTGCTGTACTACTCCGACGACGACCCCAACCAGGACTTCGACTCCCTGACGGCTCGTTCGAGGAGGCCTTGGAGGTGTGGCGGCGCGAGTGCGACCGGTCCCGGGAGATCGTGGCCGCCGCCCCGTCCCTCGACGCCACGGGCACCCGCCGGCAGACCGGCGAGTCGTTCTCCCTGCGCTGGGTGCTGCTGCGGCTGATCGCCGAGTACGCCCGCCACCTCGGCCACGCCGACCTGTTACGCGAACGGATCGACGGCGCCACCGGCTGGTAGCGGTGCTGTGCGATGGTTCGCGCCGCTCCTCCACTACTCGCCGTCTTCCCTCCTGCGCTGCTCACTCCACGCCGAGGATCAGCACCGCGTCGGGCTGGCCGCCGTGGTAGATCACCAGCTCCGCCTCCGGGTGCTCGCGGCGCAGGTAGTCGGTGAGCTCGCCGGCGAGCTCGTCGGGCGCGTCGGCGCCGAGCAGTGCGGTCACCAGCTCGCCGCCCATCCCGAGCATGCGCTCGGCCACGCCGCACGCGGCGCGGTCGAGCACGTCCACGGCAGGTGGGCCGGGCTCGATCAGCACCACCTCGCCGTCGGCGAGGCCGATCACGTCGCCGGCCTCGCACGCGCCGATCCAGGTGATCGCGGCCTCCTTCGCGACCACCACCTCACCCCGGCGAGTGGCCGCGGCGGCCTCGGCCATCGTCACCACGTCGTCGGCGGCGCGACGGCGCGGGTCGTGCACGGCGACGGCGGCCAGCACCTGCACCGGTGACACGCACGGCACCACCACCACGTCCTGCCCGGCGGCCACCGCGCGGATCGACGCCTCGTCGGCCACCTCGATCAGGCCGGCGTCGGCGGGCAGCACACTCACGTGCGACGCGCCGGTGCCGGTGATGGCCTCGAGGAGGCGGTAGGCGGTCTCGTCGTCGGTACCGCCGTCGTTCCCGTCCACGAACAGAACCGTGACGCCCTCGCTGATCAGGAGGTCGGCGAGCTCGGTGCTGCGCGCGGGCACCACCACGGCCCGGTCCTTCACGAACCGGGAGGCCTCGGCGGAGGGCGCGTCGGCGAACCGGGCCACCCGGATCTGCCGGGGCCGCCCGGTCTCGACCCCCACCTCGACGGCCGCGCCCACGTCGTTGCAGTGCACGTGCACGGTCCACAAGCCCGCGCCGTCGCCCACCACCGACACGCAGTCCCCCAGCCCCACCAGCGTGTCCCGGAGCCGCCCGATGGGATCGCCCGTCCCGGCGCCCGTCGAGGCGACACTCTCGAGGAGGTACATGACCTCGTAGGCGAACTCGTCCGACCCCGACTCGCGCGCGGTGTACATGGAGTGCGCGGCGACGACCCGCTCCCGGCTGGCCCGCTGGGCGGCGGCGAGCGCCGCGGGCCGCTCGGTGACCACGGCCACGAGCGCGTCCAGCAGCACGACCACCCCACGACCACCGGCGTCGACGACCCCCGCCTTGGCGAGCACCGGGAGCTGGCGTGGCGTCTCGTCGAGCGCCGCCGCGGCCGCGGCC
>NZ_WHTD01000156.1 GCF_009379765.1 Actinophytocola sp.
ATCAAGATCACCGATCGTGAGATGAGAACACTCCTCGCGCGGTATCTGACCCCACACGAGTGGCACGGCGAATGGAACTACACCATCAGCCCGACCGACACACCCAGTTGAGCGTGTTGTTCATTTCCAAGCCCTTAGGCCCACCACTGTGTCCATTTCGTGAACCGTTGTCGGATGAGCAGTGCGCTGTGATTGCTCCGTTGATGCCGCGGTGCGGTCGTGCTCGCGTCGAGCATCTCGGATCGGCGCATGCCTGTTGCTTCGTACGATTCCCGACATTCCGAAGCCGAGGCAATCCGTGCGGAGCTGGTGGCTGCACGTGACCTTCCCGCCCGGCAACGCCCCGAGATCAGTGAACGGACCGCCAACCTTCGGATCGGCAAGTCCCAGGGACCGGCGGCCCCCGGCGAGGTAGCCCTCGTCGAGACGAGACCATCTGATGGGAGCCCGTCCACGATCGCGATCTCCCTCGCCAGAACACTCCTAGTCAGCCGGCCGTTCGGCGGCACATTCGTGGGGACCGACGACGAAGGAACCGTCGTCGCACTTCACCACGTGGCATCGGTGTCTCTGCACGTCACAAGTATGTAACCACAGGGCTGTTCGCCCCCGGACAGGGTGGGGGCTTAGGTTTCTCGAGTTCTGCACGCGCGTGTGTGCGCGTACGGGTCCGCGCGCGAGGAGTGGCGGTCAGGTCGAGAGCATCGCGGCCAGTTCGGTCGGGTCGAGGTTGCCGCCCGAGACGATCGCCACCGTGCGGCCTCGGGGCAGGTCCGCGGCCCGGTGCAGGTATGCGGCGGTCGTCACGGCGCCGCTCGGTTCGGCCACCAGGTGGGCGCGCGTCGCCAGGGTCGCGACCGCCGCGCGGATCTCCTCCTCCGTCACCGTCACGATGCCGTCCAGCAGTTTCCGCAGGTGGGCGAACGTCAGCTCGGACGGTTCGGCGCGCAGGCCGTCGGCGATCGTGCGGGCGCGGTCCTGTGTCGACCAGCGGACCAGGCGCCCCGCGGCCAAGCTCTCGGCCGTGTCGCCGGCCAGCGCGGGCTCCACGCCGTACACCCGCGCCGCCGGGCACAGGGCCTTGATCGCCGTCGCGACGCCGGAGGCCAGGCCGCCGCCGCTCACCGGGACCAGGACCACCTCGACGTCCGGGAGGTCGGCGACGATCTCCAGGCCGATCGTGCCCTGGCCGGCGATCACGTCCGGATGGTCGAACGGCGGGATCAGGGTCGCGCCCCGCTCGGCCACCAGGCGCTCCGCCACGATCTCCCTGTCGGTGATCGGGACGACGACCACCTCGGCGCCGTGCGCGCGGGTCGCCTCGATCTTGACCGCCGGCGTGTTCTCCGGGACCACGATGGCCGCCGGGATACCGAACCGCTTCGCCACGTAGGCGACCGCCTGCGCGTGGTTACCACTCGAGTACGCGACCACCCCACGCGCGCGCTCCGACACCGGGATGCGCGCCACCGCGTTGGCCGCGCCGCGGATCTTGAACGCGCCGATCGGCTGCAGGTTCTCCGGTTTGAGCCACAGTGGACGGTGAGCGTCCGCCCACGCGCCGGGCAGCAACGGGGTGCGCATCGCGATGTCGGCGATCCGCTCGGCGGCCGCGGTGACGTCCTCGAGGGTAGTCAGGTTCACGACGTCAGTATGCACCGTCCATTGTGGACTGTGTTACTGCTCACCATGAGTCAACCGGGGGAGCAACACAGCCGTCCCCACGTTGGGACCGAAGAGAAACCGCGGCAGATAAAGGATCATGAGCGAAAAGCAGGAAATCGACAGCATCCGGATCAGTCAGGTCCTGGCGGCCGCGCTGGCCGCGGTCACCGCGGCGCTGCTCGGTTCGACCGTGGGCGTCGCGGGCACCGTGGTCGGCGCGGGGCTTGCGAGCATCGTGAGTACCGTCGGGGGCGCGCTGTACCTGCGATCCATCCAACGCACCAGGCGGAGCGTGCAGAGCGTTCGCAACAAGGTCGTCACCCGCGCGGGTGCCACCACGGTCACGCTGACCGACGAGGAGCCCGAGCCGGAACCCGAGGAGGAGCGGCCGCCGTCGAGCAGGCGGATCGGCTGGCCGGCCATGATCGTCGGCAGCGTGCTGGCGTTCGTGCTCGGCATGACGGTGATCACCGGCATCGAGTGGATCCGTGGCGAGCCGTTGTCCGGTGGCGAGGGCACGACGGTCGGCGACATCGTTCGGACGCACCCCGGCGGGGGAGGCGACCGCGACGACTCGCCGGCGCCGCCCACCCGGGAGACGACGATTCCGGGCACCGGTGGACAGACCGTCACGGTCACCCCGACACCCACGCCGACCAGTGCCGACGAGGAGCCGTCCGACCCTCCGTCCGACTCGAGCGCGCCGGACACGTCGGTGGAAAGCACCACGACCGGAGGCACGCCGTCCGGTTCGGGGTCGGCGCCGCCTTCGGATAACGCGGGTTAACTGTTCGTAGCGGTGTTGTGGGTCACAATGGCAACTGGTGTCCCCGATCGGCCGATATCCGAACACACCGTCGATACATAGTTTCATCAGCGTCATCTATCTATCCGGATGGCGAATTTGATCCCTCTTGCCCCGGGAGCGGATCTGCCCCCCGCTTTCGGGTTCCCCTGCTACCCAAGACGAGGGAGAACACCTGATGAGACGCACTACCTTTGTGCGAGTACTGGGCGGAGCCCTGCTCGCCGCCGGCGTGGCCTTGACCATGGCCGCTCCGGCGTCCGGCTCGCCGGCCACCGCGTCCGCAGCGCCGAGTGTCGCCGAGCTGTCCGCCGCCCAGTCCCAGCTGGACGCGGCGGCCATGAGCCGTCCCAGCACGGTGACCGGCTGGTACGTCGACAGCGCTACCAAGTCGCTCGTCGTCTCGGTGCACGGTTCTGACCAGGGCGTGGCGAAGTGGGCCTCGGGCCTCGGCGCCGGCGCGGTCAAGATCGAGCACGTGGCCGAGGCGCCCAAGGCGCTGTGGAACATCATCGGCGGCCAGGCGATCACGACGGGCGGCGCGCGCTGCTCGGCCGGCTTCAACGCGCGCTTGAGCAGCGGCGCGCGGTACGTGATCACCGCCGGCCACTGCACCAACCTGGGCGGCACCTGGTCCGGCGTCGGCGGGACGATCGGCCCCGTGGCCGGCTCGTCGTTCCCGGGCAACGACTTCGGCGCCATCTACGTGTCGTCGTCCGCTGCCGCGTCCACGCCGTTGGTGGACCGCTACTCCAGCGGCAGCGACGTGACCGTCACCGGCCCGCGGACCGCCACGTACGGCCTCGCGGTGTGCCGCTCCGGCTCCACCACGGGTTGGCACTGCGGCAGCGTGACCGGCACGAACCAGACCGTCTGCTACTCGCAGGGCTGCGTGTACCAGATGATCCGCACGAACGTGTGCGCCGAGCCGGGTGACTCCGGCGGCTCGCTGGTGACGAACCCGGGTTCGGGCAGTCGCGTGCAAGCGGTGGGCCTGACCTCCGGTGGTTCCGGCAACTGCAGCTCCGGCGGCACGACCTACTTCCAGCCGATCACCGAGCCACTGAGTGTGTGGGGCCTGACCCTGTACACGGGCTGAGTGCTCTCCTTCGGGCTTAGATGCCCCGCGGCGGACGGGCCGAACCCTGCCGGCCCGTCCGCCGCTCTCGTCCACCCGATCGTGTGCTTGCCCGCACCCCACCCCCATGCAACGCGCGCGTGTGCGGAACGCAAGAAACGCAAGCCCCCACCCTCTCCGGGGGCACCCCATGTGTCCATTCTATCGGTTGAGGACCACAAGAAGCCGAGGTCAGGGCGGTCTGTGGACAACTCGGCGAGTTGTGGACAGCTTCCGGTCGCGGTCGCTCAGCGGAGTGCGGCGGCCAGGTGCGAGGCGGCGGTCTGGGGGTCCGCCGCCTCCGTGATGGCGCGGACCACGACCACCCGGCTCGCGCCCGCGGCCAGGACCTCCGGCAGGTGCGCCTCGTCGATGCCCCCGATCGCGAACCACGGCCGGTCCGTGCCGGCTGCGGCCGCCTTCCTGACCAGGTCCAGGCCCGGCGCGTCGCGACCCGGCTTCGTGGGGGTCGGCCAGCACGGGCCGGTGCAGAAGTAGTCCACCCCGGGCTCGACCGCGGCCGCCGCGGCCTGGTCGGCGTCGTGGGTCGAGCGGCCGAGGACGACCTCCTCGCCGACCACCCGGCGGGCCCAGGCCACCGGCAGGTCGTCCTGGCCGAGGTGCAGGATGTCGGCCCCGGCGGCCAGCGCGACGTCCGCCCGGTCGTTCACCGACAGCAGCGCGCCGTGCCGCGCGCAGGCCTCCGCGACCACCGCCAGAGCACGCAGCTCGAAGGCCGCCTCGAGGGGGACGCCGGCGCGCTTGTCGCGCAGCTGCACGATGTCCACCCCACCCGCGAGCGCGGCGTCCATGAACTCCGCGAGGTCGGGCCGGTTGCCGGTGCACAGGTACAGCCGCGCGTCGGCCAGCCGCCGCCGGATCGCGTCTCCGTCAAGTCCAGGCACCCGGTCACGCTATCCCGTGCGCTACGGTGGAGGTGGTCCGCACGGGAGTCCGGAGGCACCGGGCTGAGAGGGGATCCGCCGATCCCGACCGTCGAACCTGATCCGGATCATGCCGGCGCAGGGAGCGTGATGTGCCTTGAGCTACAGCGGAACCGTCGTCGTCGGTGGCGGCGTCATCGGGCTGTCCATCGCCGTTCGGCTGGCGGCAGACAGGTCGGTCACCCTGCTCGATCCGGCGCCCGCGCGCGGCGCTTCATGGGTCGCCGGCGGGATGTTGGCGCCGGTCACCGAGTCCTGGCCGGGCGAGGAGGATCTGCTCGAGCTGGGTTGCGCGTCCCTTGCCAGATGGCCCGAGTTCGCCGCCGACCTCGGTGTCGAGCTACGGACCGACGGCACGGCGGTGGCCGCGCTGGACGCCGCCGACGCCGCGCAGCTGGACATCCTCGCCGACCACCTCGCCACGCTGGGTCGCGCGGTCGACCGGCTGACCGGCCGGGAGCTGCGCAAGCGGGAACCGGCCGTCGGCCCGAGTGTCCGAAGTGGACTCATGGTGCCCGGCGACCTGGCCGTCGACAACAGGGAGTTGTTGCGGGGCCTCGTGAGTGCCGCTGCGCGGGCGGGCGTGACGTTCGACCGGCGGTGCGCGCAGGTGGTCGAGCCGGGCTCGGTCCGACTGGCCGGCGGAGAGGTGATTCGTTGTGGGACAACGGTGATCGCCGCCGGCGCGTGGAGCGGCGGGCTGCATCCGGCGCTGGACCAGCTCGTACGCCCGGTGAAGGGCGAGATCCTGCGCCTGCGCGCGCGTCCCGGCGTGCTGCCGCTCACCCACACGGTCCGCGCGCTCGTCGAGTCGCGGCCGGTCTACCTGGTTCCCCGCAAGGGGGACGAGCTCGTCCTCGGCGCCACCCAGTACGAGGCCGGCTTCGACACCGAGGTCACCGCGGGCGGCGTCCATCGGCTTCTGGACGACGCCGAACGGGTCGTGCCCGGCATCGCCGAGTACGGCCTCACCGAGACCGCCGCGGGGTTGCGCGCGGGCAGCCGGGACAACCTTCCGCTGGTCGGCCCGCTCGAGCCCGGCGTGCTGGTCGCCGCGGGGCACCACCGCAACGGCCTGCTGCTCGCCCCGATCACCGCGGCCGCGGTGCGCGCCATGATCGCCGGCGAGGATCCGCCGGCCGAGGTCCTGGCCGCGGACCCCGCCCGCCACGTCCCGACGAGAAGGTGAACGCGATGAACGTCCGAGTCAACGGCGCCGAGCACGACCTGGCCGAGGGGGCCACGGTCGCCGACCTGCTGGCGGCGCTCGGCCTGCCGGCCGCGGGGATCGCGGTCGCGGTCGACGGCGAGGTGTGCACCCGCGCGTGGCACGACCGCACGGTGCTACCGGCTGACGCCGACGTCGAGATCCTCACCGCCGTCCAGGGAGGGTGACATGGACGACCCGCTGATCATCGCCGACCGCGAGTACTCCTCCCGCCTGATCACCGGCACCGGTGGCGCCACGAGCCTCGCGGTACTCGAACGCGCGCTGGTGGCGTCGGGCACCGAGCTGACCACCGTGTCGATCCGCCGCGTCGACGCCGAGGGCGGCACGGGTGTCCTGGATCTGTTGCGGCGCCTGGGGATCGACCCGCTGCCGAACACGGCGGGCTGCCGCACGGCGGCCGAGGCGGTGCTCACCGCACGGCTCGCGCGCGAGGCGCTGGGCACGGACTGGGTGAAGCTGGAGGTCGTCGCCGACGACCGGACCCTGTTGCCGGACCCGGTCGAGCTGCTGGACGCGGCCGAGACCTTGGTGGCCGACGGCTTCACCGTGCTGCCGTACACCAACGACGACCCGGTGCTGGCGTTGCGCCTGGAGGAGGCGGGCTGTGCGGCGGTGATGCCGCTGGGCTCGCCGATCGGCACCGGGTTGGGGATCCGCAACCCGCACAACATCGAGCTGATCGTGGCGCGCGCCGGTGTGCCGGTGGTCCTGGACGCCGGCATCGGCACGGCGTCGGACGCGGCCCTGGCGATGGAGCTCGGCTGCGCGGCAGTGTTGCTGGCGACGTCGGTGACTCGCGCGAAGGACCCGGAGAAGATGGCCGCGGCTATGCGTCACGCGGTGCACGGCGGGCGGTTGGCGCGGGCGGCCGGCCGGGTGCCGCAACGCTTCTGGGCCCAGGCCTCGAGCCCGCCCCGGTGATGTCCGGCATCGAGCGGCTCGTCCGGGCTCGGGGCGGGTCGGGGCAGGTGTGCGTGATCCGGGACGGGGACGTGGTCCTCGACCTGGCGGTCGGCTGCGCGCCGGACGACCTGTTCTGGACGTTCTCGGCGGGCAAGCCGTACGTGGCGCTGCTCGTGCACCAGCTCGCCGAGCGGGGCGCCCTCGACCTCGACGACCCGGTCGCCACGCACTGGCCCGATTCGCGCGCGGCGGCAAGGATGCGGTCACCGTCCGCCAGGTGTTGCGCCACCGGTCCGGCTTCGCCACCGGGGGCAGCGCGCTGGGCGACATCCGCGCCATGACCGACTGGGACCTGTCCGTGCGCCGCGTCGAGCGCGTCGCGCCGCGGTGGGCGCCGGGCGCGGTGCCCGCTTACCAGTTCCTGAGCTACGGGTTCACGCTCGGCGAGCTGGTCCGGCGGATCACCGGCACCCCGGTGGAGTGGCTGCTGGGCGAGCTGGTGCTGGGTCCGCTGGACGCCCGTGACACGCACCTCGGCCTCACCCCGCGGCTGTGGTCGCGGCACGTGCCGCTGGCGGCCGGCGGTCCGGTGGGCAGGCTGGTGAGCGCGGTGGTCAACCGCCCGGCGACGCGTGCGGCCGTCATCCCGTCGGCGGGCGTGTCCACGACGGCGCGGGACGTGGCGCGCTTCTACGCCGCTCTGCTCGACGGTGAGCTGCTCCGCCCGGCGACGCTTGCCACCCTGCTCACGCCGACCAGCGACGGGGAGATCGACCGCTACGCCCGCGTGCCGCTGCGCTGGAGCGAGGGCTTCCAGCTCGGCGGCCGGCCGCACGTCCCCGGCGCGATCAGCCCGATGGGGCGCACGAGCAGCCGGCGCGCGTTCGGCCACAACGGAAGCAACTGCTGCCTCGCCTGGGCCGACCCCGACCGGCGGCTCGCCTACGCCTACCTGACCAACCGCATCACGACCCGCCGCGCGGACATAACCCACCACGCCGCCGTCGCGGACGCCGTCCTGGCCGAGCTCTAACGGGGCTTCGCGTGATCCACAGCGGGCGTAAAGGTTTCAGGGTCACGCGACACTAGGCGCGCTCGCGCTCGGCGCGGAGCTCCGCCAGTTCGGCGCGTAACGCGGGTAGCTCCGCCAACTGGGTGCGGACCGCCGCCAGCTCGGTCATCAGTTCGGTGTGGTGGTCGCGCTCGACCTCCTGCTCCTTCTCCGCGGCGGCCTCGCTCACCTGCTTCTCCATCGCGTTGACGATCACCGCTATCAGCAGGTTCAGCACGATGAAGCCGGTGATCACGATGTAGCCGACGAAGAACACCCAGCCCAGCGGGCGCACCGCGACGATCTCGTCGGCGATCGGCGGCCAGCCTTGGGTCATCACCTGGAACATCGTCAGCAGCGACGTGCCCAGGCCGCCGAACTCCTCCGGAGCCACCGCGCCGAACATCTGCACCGCCGCGATCGCCGACGTGTACAGGACCAGCATCAGCAGCAGGAGGATCGACACCAGCCCGGGCACGGCCGTGAACAGGGCGTTCACCACCCGTCGCATCGACGGGATCACCGAGATCAGGCGGAACGTCCGCAGGATCCGCACGGTCCGCAGCATCAGCAGCGTCCCCGACGCCGGGACGATCGACAGCACGATCACGACCAGGTCGAACCAGTTCCACGCGGCACGGAAGAACGACCGGCCGAAACCCGCGACCTTGATGATCATCTCGACCACGAAGATCGCCACGACCGCGAACTCCACGGCCGACAGCAGCGGGTCCAGCGACCTCGACACCGACGCGGCCGTGCGTAGGCCCAGCGCGATCGCGTTGATCACGAGCACGCCGACGATCACCCGGCTGAACCACGGGGCCTCCGCCACCGCCCGGGCCCGCGCCCTCACGAGCGCTCCTGGCGCAGCTGCGCCACCTCGGCCCGCAACGTGCGGACCTCCGCGAGGATCGTCGCGTCCGACGACGCCTGCGCGGCCGCGGTGCGCTCCTCGGCCTCCGCCAGATCGCTGGTGACCTGGTCCTCCATCCCGCTCACCACGACCGCGACGAACAGGTTCAGCACCGCGAAGCTCGACACCAGGATGTAGGTCACGAAGAAGATCCACGCGAGCGGCGCCCGCGCCATCACCTCGCGCGCGATGTCCGGCCACGCCTCGCCGGTCATCACCTGGAAGAGCGTGAACAGCGTCGTGCCCAGGTCACCGAAGTACGCGGGCGCGATCGGGCCGAACAGCTTCGTCGCCATCACGCCGGCCACGAAGATCACCAACGCCAGCAGCGCCGCGACCGACGCCATGCCCGGTACGGCAGCCAGCAGGCCCGCGACCACCCGCCGCATCGACGGCACCACCGACACCAGCCGCAGCACCCGAAGCACGCGCAACGTCCGCAGCACCGCGAGCGGCCCGGCCGCCGGCACCAGCGAGATGCCCACCACCAGCAGGTCGAACACGCTCCACGGGTCCCGGAAGAACCGCCGGCCGGCCGCGTAGAACCGCAGCAGCAACTCCACCACGAACACCGCGAGCGCGGCCCGGTCGGCCACGTGCAGCAGCCCGCCCAGCTCGGCCGTCATCCGCGCCGACGTCTCCAGGCCCAGCGTGATCGCGTTGAGGATGATCACCGCGATGACCGTCCGCTGGAACGCCGGCCGTTCCACCAGCAAGCGGGCCTGCTCCCGGGTGAGCACGGCTACGCCCGGTCCGCGGCCTGGTCGGACCGCAGCGCGGCGACCTCCGAACGCAGCACCCGGAGCTCGGCCAGGATCAGCACGTCCGACGCCGCCTGGTCGGCCGCGTGCCGGTCCTCGGCGTCCACGAGGTCGTCGGTGACCTCCTGCTCCATCCCGCTCACGATCACCGCGATGAACAGGTTCAGCACCGCGAAGCTCGACACCAGGATGTAGGTCACGAAGAAGATCCACGCCAGCGGCGCCTGCGCCATCACCTGTCGCGCCACGTCCGGCCACGCCTCGCCGGTCATCGTCTGGAACAGCGTGAAGAGCGTCGTACCGAGGTCGCCGAAGTACTCCGGCGCGATGTGCGCGAAGAGCTTCGTGGACATCACCGCGGCGACGTAGATGACCAGCGCCAGCAACGCGCCGATCGACGCCATCCCGGGCACCGCGGCGAGCAGCCCCGACACGACCCGGCGCATCGCCGGCACCGCCGAGATCAGCCGCAGCACCCGAAGCACGCGCAACGCCCGCAGCACCGAGAACGGTCCGGCCGCCGGAACCAGCGAGATGCCCACGATGAGGAAGTCGAACACGCTCCACGAGTCGGTGAAGAACCGCCAGCCGTACGCGTAGAGCCGGCAGACCAGCTCCGCGACGAAGATGAACAGCATGGTCCGGTCGGCGACGTGCAGCAGGCCGCCGAAGTTCGCCATCACGTGGGTCGAGGTCTCGAGGCCGAGCGTGATCGCGTTCAGCACGATGACCCAGATGATGACCTGCTGGAAACGCTTGTGCTCGACCAGGGCACGCGCTCGGTCGCGGGTCTTCCCCACCGGCCCCTCCCGAGTAGCCACGTCCGACGTCAGGGAAGCGTAACCGCCGGGAGGTCGGTGCTCAGGGGTTTTGGGGGAAGATGGGCTATCTCTCCTCCTCCGGCGCGAGCCGCCAGAACGCGGACACCGGCCCGACGCCGCCGCCCAGCGGGTACGCGTGCCGCACCGCGCGGGTGACGAACGCCTTGCCGAACCGGACCGCCGCCGGCACGTCCATGCCGCGCGCGAGCGCCGCGGTGATCGACGACGCCATCGTGTCGCCGCCGCCATGGGTGTGCACGGTGTCGACCCGCGCCGCCGGCAGCTCGAGGAACGTCTCTCCGTCGTAGAGCAGATCGACACACTCCGGATCGTCATGCATGTGCCCGCCCTTGACCAGTGCCCACTGTGGACCGAGCGCGTGCAGTGCCCGCGCCGCCGCGCGCGCGCCGGCCAGGTCCCGCACGGTGATGCCGGTGAGCAGCCGGACCTCGTCCAGGTTCGGCGTGACGATGGTGGCACGCGGGAACAGCTCCGTGCGCAACGCCGACATCGCGTCGTCGCGCAGGAGCTGGTCGCCGTGCATGGACGCGGCGACCGGGTCGACGACGAACGGGATCCGGCCCTCGCGTCCGATGTGGACCTTGTCGCACGCCTTGGCCACTGCGGCGATGATCTCCGCGGTGGCCAGCATGCCCGTCTTCGCCGCCAGCACCCCGATGTCGTCGGCGACCGCCTCGATCTGGGCGGCGACGACCTCGGGCGGGATCGTCGAGACCCCGCTGACGCCCAGCGAGTTCTGCACGGTGACCGCGGTGACCGCGGTCATGCCGTGCACCCCGCAGGCGAAGAACGTGCGCAGGTCTGCCTGGATGCCCGCACCACCGCCGGAGTCGGACCCGGCGATGGTGAGCACCCGTGGCGGCGTGGCGTTCATCTACTCGTCGGCCGCGTTCTCGGTGATCGGCAGGTAGACCTGGTCGCCGTGGTCGTGGAACCGCTCGGACATCTCCTCCATGCCCGCCTCGATGGCGGCCACAGTGGACAGTCCGTGTTCCTCGGCGTACTTGCGCACGTCCTGGGTGATGCGCATCGAGCAGAACTTCGGCCCGCACATCGAGCAGAAATGCGCCGTCTTCGCGGGTTCCGCCGGCAGGGTCTCGTCGTGGTACGAGCGCGCGGTGTCCGGGTCGAGCGAGAGGTTGAACTGGTCGGCCCAGCGGAACTCGAAGCGGGCCTTGGACAGCGCGTCGTCCCACTCCTGGGCGCGAGGATGGCCCTTCGCGAGGTCGGCGGAGTGTGCGGCGATCTTGTAGGTGATCACGCCGGTCTTCACGTCGTCCCGGTTGGGCAGGCCGAGGTGCTCCTTCGGGGTGACGTAGCAGAGCATCGCGGTGCCGGCCCAGCCGATCTGCGCCGCGCCGATGGCCGAGGTGATGTGGTCGTAGGCCGGCGCGATGTCCGTCGCAAGTGGACCGAGTGTGTAGAACGGCGCCTCGCCGCAGAGTTCCTCCTCGAGGCGGACGTTCTCGGCGATCTTGTGCATCGGCACGTGGCCGGGGCCCTCGATCATCACCTGGACGTCGTGCTCGCGGGCGATGTGGGTGAGCTCGCCGAGCGTGCGGAGCTCGGCGAACTGGGCCTCGTCGTTGGCGTCGGCGATGCTGCCCGGCCGCAGCCCGTCGCCGAGGGAGAATGTCACGTCGTACTTGCGCAGGATCTCGCACAGCTCGACGAAGTTGGTGTACAGGAACGACTCCCGGTGATGGGCGAGGCACCAGGCGGCCATGATCGAGCCGCCGCGCGAGACGACTCCGGTGATGCGCTTGGCGGTGAGCGGGACGTAGCGCAGGAGCACGCCCGCGTGCACGGTCATGTAGTCCACGCCCTGTTCACACTGTTCGATCACGGTGTCCCGGTAGACCTCCCAGGTGAGGCCGGCCGGGTCGCCGTTGACCTTCTCCAGTGCCTGGTAGATCGGGACGGTGCCGATGGGCACGGAGGAGTTGCGCAGGATCCACTCGCGTGTTTCGTCGATGCGCTTACCGGTGGAGAGGTCCATGACGGTGTCGGCGCCCCAGCGGGTGGCCCAGACCAGCTTGTCCACCTCGTCCTCGATGGACGAGCTCACGGCGGAGTTGCCGATGTTGGCGTTGATCTTGACGAGGAACTTCTTGCCGATGATCGCCGGTTCGACCTCAGGGTGGTTGCGGTTGACCGGAATCACCGCCCGGCCGATCGCGACCTCCTGGCGGACGAACTCCGGGTCGACGCCCTCGCGGGCGGCGACGAACCGCATCTCCTTGGTGATGACGCCGGCCTTGGCGTAGGCCAGTTGGGTGACCGCGCCGTTCACCGGCTCGAGCCCCCAGTCCTCCCGCAACCTGTTCAATCCATTGTGGACGTCGATGGTCGCGGTCGGGTCGGTGTACGGGCCGGAGGTGTCGTACAGGTCGACGTGCTCGCCGTTGGTGAGATTCACTCGCCGGAACGGCACGGGCAGTCCGTCGGCGTCGCGGTACACCTTGGTGGAGCCGGTGATCGGCCCGGTGGTCACGCTCGGCCGGACCGAACGGTCCTCGAGAGCAGTCATGGAAAAGCCTCCCTACGCCGGCATTACCCGGTCAGGTTCAGGCGGTCGGCAAGGCCGGGTCCTCGGATGGACACCACTTGCCCTCTCAGCCCGCTGTGGCGCGAGCTCCCGCTGCGATGTTGAGTTCTCGGGCTTGACCATAGCCAGCCGTTCGGGGCGCTGCCAAGGGCGGAATCGGGTGAGGGGAAGTACGGTGCAGGCGTGGACGTGCGTCTGCCGTACCCGCCGGGGGCCCGGTCGGGTGATCGACCCGCCGCGGCGAAACCGTGCTCGACCTGCGGCGAGTTGACCGGGCGCGGCTACCCGTCCTGCCTCGGCTGTGCCGAGGTCGTCGACCAGCTTTGGCTCGCGGACTGGCTCGCGCTGCTCGCGGCCGAACGGGTGAGCGCGGGCACCGAGGACGAGCGCTCGCTCGCGGCCCAGGTCCTGTTGGCTTCGGACGGTTCGTACGCGTGGACGTGCACGGACTGGGCGCTGCGGCTGCTGCGCTGCGAGGAGTGCGGCGGCGAGCTCGGCGCGGGCGACCCGGTGTGCCTGTCGTGCGCGGCGGCCGACGCGTCGCGGTGGTCGTGGTCGGAGTCGGCGCCGCCCGGGTCGCTGACACCGGGCGAGCAGATGCTGCGGCTCGCCGTGCTGGCGTTGCGCGCGCCGCAGCGGCGACGGGTGTCGGCGGTGTCGGCGTGGCGGTTGGTGGTTCCGTTCCTGCTGGTGGGCGACGCCGTGACGTCGGCGCAGCTGCGCGGCATCCGGGCCGCGGTGCTGGCCGGTCGGTACGCGGACCTGGCTCTTCTCGACCGGGTCGTGGAGCTGGCGAACCTGCCGTTGCTGCCGTGGCGCCGTTAGGCCACGAGACACGACCTATTGCTCCAGGGCCAGCCGGATGCCGAGGCCGACGAGGACGGCGCCGGAGACGCGTTCGAGCCGGGCCCTGACCTTGGGGCGGCGCAGCCAGTCGACCGCCGTGCTCAGGAGCCCCACGATGATCAGGTACCAGACGGTGTCGACCGCGACCCAGAGCGCGGCCAGCGCGAGGAGCGTGGCGTGGCCGTCGCCGGCCGGGACGAACTGGGGGAGGAACGAGATCGCGAAGACGGCGAGCTTGGGGTTGGCGAGGTTGACGAGAAGCCCGGCCCGGAACCCGCCCGACCTGGTCCCGGTCCCGGTGTCCGCCGCGGCACGCCCGAACAGCGCCCGGATCCCGAACCAGAGCAGCACCACGACGCCGGCGATCCGCAACCCCTGGTAGGCGAGCTCCGACACGACGAGGAGGGCCGAGAGCCCGAGCGCGGCCGCCGCCGCCCACACCGCGACCCCGGTCTCGAGCCCGGCCACGGTCGCGAGCGCCGTGCGCCGCCCACCGCGCACGGACTGGCGCAGCAGCATGGCGGTGCCGACCCCGGGCACCATCGCGAGGAGCAAGGAGGCGAGCAGGAAGGCGGCCAGGTTCATGCCGGCCACTGTGCGCCGCCGGGTAGCTCCGCGACGACCGAATTTCCGCCCCGTCGCCCGGCAACGACTTGCGCCCGCCGAGTTCGCCGACGAGGCCGACGGTGTCTTCCGCGGCTTCTGAGCGGAGTCAGCCGACGGTCAGCTCGGTGGGGCGGGCGTAGACGTCGACCATCGCGCCGTTGCGCAGGACCGTCACGGCCAGGTCGGTGCCGATCACCTCGGCGAACAACTTCCGTTGGATGCCCTGGGCGTCGTGCACCTGCTCGCGGGCCACGGTCAGCACGAGGTCGCCCTTGCGGAGCCCCGCCCGGGCCGCCGGCCCGCCGTCGACCACCTCGATCACCCGCAGGCCCGCCCGCTGGCCGGTGCGTTCGGCGACCTCGTCGGGCAGCGGTGCCGGGACGCCGACCACGCCGAGGTAAGCCCTGCGCACCCGGCCCTCCGCCATCAGCGTGTCGATGATCCGTCGGGTGGTCGTGTTGATCGGCACGGCGAGGCCGAGTCCGAAACCCGCCACCGCGGTGTTGATGCCGACCACCCGCGCAGAGGAGTCGGCCAGGGCGCCGCCGGAGTTGCCCGGGTTCAGCGCGGCATCCGTCTGGATGACGTCCTCGATCACGCGCGCGGCCTGGCCCTGGCGGACCGGCAACGACCGGCCCAAGGCGCTCACCACGCCCGCGGTGACCGAGCCGGACAGGCCGAGCGGGCTGCCGACCGCTACCACGAGCTGACCGACCACCAAGCCGTCGGCGTCACCCAGGTCGGCCGGGGCCGGCCAGTCGCGAGCCGCCCGGACCACCGCCAGGTCGGACAACGGATCGACGCCGATGACCTCGAACGGGGTCTCGGTGCCGTCGGAGAAGGTGGCCGTGCCCCGCTTGCCGGCGTCGACCACGTGTGCGTTCGTCAGCAGGTGGCCGGACTCGGTGAAGACCACCGCCGAGCCGCTCCCGCGCCGCAGCGCCACACTCGCGACATGGGGCGTGAGCGACTTGGCGACCGCGCTGACCGTGCGGGAGTAGGCGTCCAGCTCGTCCGACACGTCCGTCACCGCCCACCGTGAATTACACCGTTGCATTCACTACAAGTGTGCGCCGGTGGGCAATCATTCCGCGTTCGCCAGGAGCGAAGCGGTCACTCCCCGGGCTCGCTCTCGACCGCGGGATCCCACAACAGGCCGGGGCGGCCCCAGTCGTTGCGCTTCAGCATGCGCTTCGCCTCCTTGGCGTACCGGCCGACGAGCCGGTTGAGATACAGCAGCCCATCGAGGTGGTCGGTCTCGTGCTGCAGGCATCGCGCGAAGTACCCGGTGCCCTCGACCTCGATCGACGCGCCGTCGAGGTCCTGGCCGGTGACCTTGGCCCACGACGCCCGCGCGGTCGGGAACGACTCACCCGGCACGGACAGGCAGCCCTCGAGGTCGTCGTCCGGGTCCGGCATCGTCTCGGGCCGCTCGGACGTCTCCAGCTCCGGGTTGATCACCACGCCACGATGCCGCTCGTCGTCGTCGGGGCAGTCGTAGACGAAGAGTCGCAGGTCGACGCCCACCTGGTTGGCGGCGAGGCCGACCCCGGGCGCGGCCGCCATCGTCTCGAACATGTCGTCCACCAACGTGCGGAGGTCGTCGTCGAACTTCTCGACCTGGCGCACCGGGTTGTGCAGCACAGGGTCACCGACGATCCTGATCGGACGAATGGCCATGCGGCTGACCATAGCCAAACGACATGCGCGCGGGTTTCGCGCACATGGCCAGCCGGCACATTCGGTAGCGTGATGTAATGGCACTCGGCGAATCACAGCAGTGTGATTCGCCGGGCAGCAAAAGACCTCGTGGCGAGGAGCCAGATGGACGCCGCAGAGTTGCCGGCACAGCCCTCCGAGCGGCATGTGCGCGCGCTGCCGCCGACCGGCGAACCGGTCGGGGAGTCGGTGGACGGCCTCACTCAGCGGGAACGCGAGATCCTCGCGTTCGAGCGCCAGTGGTGGAAGTACGCCGGCGCCAAGGAGCAGGCGATCCATGAGCTGTTCGGCGTCTCGCCGACCCGCTACTACCAGCTCGTCAACCGGCTGATCGACAAGCATGAGGCGCTGCAGGTGGACCCGATGCTGGTCAAGCGGTTGCGCCGGCTGCGCAGTGGCCGGCAGCGCGCCCGCTCGGCCCCGCGGCTCGGTCGATGACCTCACCCGACTCACCCAGCGCCACGCGTCCACTGCGGGTCGCGGGCCTCACGCTGCTGGGCCTGGCCGCGGTCGCGCTGATCATCGGGCTGATCTCGGTCTTCGGCGGCGGCGATGACGGCGACGGCAACGGCGACGATGACGCCCAGCCGCCCGCGTCGACCTCGACCGGCGAGCCGGGTTCGTCCGCCGAGCCTCCGTCGTCGAGCCGTCCGCCGTCGTCCGGGTCGCAGACCCCGTCGTCCAGCCGGCCCCCCGGCACCACCACGCCGCCGGGGGGTACCGCCACGACCTCGGCGCCGGGTGGCGACGGCAACGGCGAGCCGGGCAAGACCGAACCGGTCCGGGTCTACAACAACAGCACGATCAAGGGGCTGGCCTCCCGTGCCGCGGACGACTTCGAGTCGGTTGGCTGGAAGGTGGTCGCCACCGGCAACTACTCGGGCGGCATCATCCCGACGACCACGGTGTACTACCGCCCCGGCACGGCCGAGGAGGCCGCGGCCCAAGCGTTGGGCGCGGAGTTCGACATGCGGGTGAAGCCGCGGTTCGCGGGGATCGAGGGCTTCCCGGACGGCGTGGTCGTGATCGTCACGAACGACTACCGCTCCGGCGGCAAGGACGACGGCGGGAAGAACGAGGGTTAGCTCGGTGGCGGGCGTTGCCTTCGGCCCCCGACATCCAGCGTAGTGGTCTGCACCGACGGTTTCGGGGTCGGCAGGGCGCGGTTGTGGACAACCGCGGGCCGCGTGTCGGGGCACGGCCTCCGACCCCCGGGATCCAGCGTAGGCGGAAGGTTATTTGGTGACATAGCGTTGACCTGCGTCGGCCGCTCGGGGAGGGAGCCTGACAGCTGCCCTCGCAAGTGACGTTTCCCGGGGTTTCGGTGTAGGCCGACACCGCCTCCTGGGGTCCCTGACGGGCCTTTTCGCAGGTCAGTACGGGGAGGCGCGGGCAGGGAGGGCACGGGGAGAACTCCCTGCCTCCCTGCCGCCTCCCTGGTTGCTTCCCTGGCCGCTTCCCCCTTGTCAGGTCGCAGTCGGGTGGGCGTGGCCAGGGGCTGCCGTGACCGGTCCTCACTCGCCCCGGTGCGCGAGCTGGCGGTGCCTGGCAGGGGCCTTGCATGACTGCTGGTCGAGGCGAGCAGCTGTCACGCGTCGTGTACGCGCATGTACGCTGGTCAGAGGGGCGTGAACGGCTTCACACTGGGTGGGGGTCTGATGGTTTCGTCCAGTCCGCGGCGACGACGTGGCGCGGTCGGCGCGCGGCGCTGCGCGAACTGCGGAGCACCACTGGCGGCTGATAACACCGCCCGCAACTGTGCTCGGTGCATGCGACAACGTGTTGATGAACTCAACGCGCCGCACCACTTCAAGGACGACTTTTTCGAGACGGCCGAGTTCCGCGTCGCGTTCGAAAAAGAACATATGGGCAAAGTTATCAAGGCGTACAGATTTCACCCGCATCATTTGCGACTGTACGGAAAGGCACTCAATCAAGAGCTAGTCGGGCGATGGCTCAACATGTCGCAGAGTCAGCTTAGCAGGTTCGAAAGCGGAGACCCGGAACTGAACCTCGAGACACTCCGACATTGCGCCAGTGTACTGCATTTGCCACCGCATCTACTATGGTTCAAAACGGCTCCCGGACAGGTAATTTTCCCGTCGTCCGAGTTGTCAGATGCGCTCTTGTTTGACCTTCCCGGTCAAAGTCAACGGATCAATGTAAACCTTGAGTCGGGTAGCGAATGGACAGCTGAGGACAACCACAGATTGTCCGACTTGCTCTCGACTACCGAGCCACTCTTCGATCACAAGAATGTGCTGCGCCTTGTGCATCAATGGATGGTGCTTGACCCGCCGCAAATTGTGCAGGTATCTTCCGGTCGTCACGTTGGTCAAGGAATGGCGGAACAAGTTGGCCAACGAGTAGCGTCCATTCGACGTATGGACGACTTCGTTGCCGGGCGGGATCTGCGGGACGTAGTCGAGAAGGAGACGCAGGCGACAGCGGCTCTCGTACGCGAAGCTCGGTACCACGAATCGGTTGGCAACCGCCTATTGGTAGCAGTTGGAGAGCTATGTCAGCTTGCAGGTTGGGTTAATGATGACGCTGGCCGTTACGGTCATGCCGCACATTTCTACGGTACTGGAATTAGCGCAGCGTATGCCGCTAATGACATGCCGCTTGCAGGCAACTTAATTTCCACTCTAGCCTATCAAATTGCGAACGTCGGCAACCCAAAGGATGCCGTGTTGCTTGCCAGAACCGCGGTCCGGGGCACTGGCAGAAATGCTACAGCCAAGACGCGCGCACTCTTCATGGAGCGAGTCGCCTATGCGCACGCGCGGGCCGGCCAGCGCAAGTCCGCAGAAATAGCCCTGCTTGAAGTCGAAAAACTGTTCGCCCACAGCAGCAACCGCGAAGCAGAACCCGAATGGGTCTACTGGCTGAACGAGGACGAAATTAACGTGATGGCAGGTAGGTGCTTTGTTGAACTGGGACTACCGGAACGCGCAGTACCCCTGCTTGAAGCGGCCCTAAATGGTTACTCCGATGAGAAGGCGCGCGAGATGGCACTCTATACCAGCTGGCTCGCGGAAGCTCAAATCATGCTCGGCAACATAGATGAAGGTGTCGCACGAGCAACGCGGGCGCTTGAGTTGACCGCGAGAACCGCATCAACTCGCAGCGACAATCGAATAGAGCTACTCGTAGAACGTCTGAAACCACATTCCAATTCGAGTATTGTCAGCGACTTTGTGGAGTACGCCCAAGCATTGGGGGTAGTTTATGTCCGATAGTTGAAGCTCGCTGAATATCGAGATCACACGGGCGGTACGAAACCTGGCAGCCAACCGGGGTCGTCGCTGTCGCCACACACCGGGCATGGCTCCTCGACCATGCCACCGGGTGCCCGGTCTACCCAGACGGTGCCGTTACCAGGAAGAACCATGGGCCGGACGTTCCCGGCGTCGTCGCGGTACTGCGTGACCTGCCGACAGCCGTGGCACACCGTTCGCATGCTCTCCGTCATCGGTTCACCCATCCTGAGCCGTCGCACTGCTTGCAGATCTCCGAGTCGTACACGGTGTGGGTCTTGCCGTTCTTGTCCGTGTAACGACGAGGTACCTCCTTGGACCCCTTCCCGCTGCAGGTCGGGCAGATCTGTTTGGCCATGTCATCCCCATCGTAGTCGTTGGTGCCGACCCGCTGACCTGACTCGGCCCCTCAGCACCAGCGCCAGACCCGATCTCCAGCGCAGATCCGCAGCCACGCCGTCATGCGGCCCTACGTGCGCCCGCTCGCGGCGGACCAGGATACCGGGCTACACGCCCGCCTACACACTTATGAACGCTCAGGGACCTGTTAACCCAGCTCGAGTCTATGTTGGCAAATGGTCACACGCCTACGGGCGGGCACCGACGGTTTCGGGCGTCGTCGGGTTGGCCTGGGGACAAACCCGCTCATGTCCGCCCAACGGGGTCGGTTGTGGATGGAGCGGCAGAACTGTCGGTGCCCGCGACTAGTGTCGCGTGATCCTGTTCCTTTGCGTCCGCTGTGGATCAACGTGGTTCCTGGCAAGGCGGAGGAAAGCCGCTCGTACTGGATGTACTTGGGCTTTTCTCCAACGCCGTAACACAGACAGGGGCCGCTGTTGGCCGCA
>NZ_WHTD01000276.1 GCF_009379765.1 Actinophytocola sp.
CACCACCGCGGGTGGCCTGCCCAAGCGCACGGCCGCCGCCGGCCGCACCGCCACCCGGCCGCCACAGCCGCAGCCGCGGCCGCAGGACATGGTCGAGAGCGACGGGCACACCGCCAACGGCCTGCCGCGCCGGGTGTCGCGCAGCATCAAGAGCCCCGACCACGGCGACGACTCGACGCGGCCGGTCACCGCCCCGGAGGACGAGAAGGCGGGCCACGAGCAGCTGCTCGCCGATCTCGACGCGTTCGCCGAGGGGGAGCAGGCCGCGAAGCAGGCCCAGTGGCCCGACGGCGTGGACCCGGACGTCGCCGCCAGAGCCGACCCGGACCTCGCCCCCGACCCGCCGGCCGACCCGGCACCTCCCGCCCCGACCGAGTCGGCATCCGGCGCGGCCGCCGGTCCGGACGCGGCGCCCGCCGCGGAGTTACCCGCCGAACCCGCTCGGGACCCCGACCAGCCGTCGGGGGGAACCGCGCCGTGACCGCCGCCAACGAGAAGCCGCACACCACCGACATCACGTGGCTGCTCAACGACTTCGTGGACAAGGTGCACGGCGTCAGCCATGCCCTGATCACCTCGTCCGACGGCTTCCCGCTCACCTCGTCCGCGGCCGTGCGGCCGGACGACGCCGAGCAGCTCGCCGCCATCGCGAGCGGGCTGCTCAGCCTCGCCGGCAGCAGCGCCGCGCTGTACGGGAAGGGCGCCTGCGAGCAGATCATCATCCGGCTCACCCGCGGGTACTTCCTGTTCATGGGGATCGGCACCGGCGCGGGCCTTGCCGTGCTGACCGGTCCCGAGTGCGACATGCGGGTCGTTGCCTACGAGATGACGCAGTTCGTCACCAACGCAGGGCACGCGCTCACCCCGGAGCTGCGCGCCGACCTGCGCCGAGTCCTGACCGCGCGCCGGCCTCAGGCATGACCGACCCCGCCAAGGACGTGATCACCGTGTCCAGCGACGACAAACGCGCAGACATGCGCAACGGCGCCCGGCCGAGGACGACCAGGATGAGGAGCAAGCGGGTCCGGCCGTACGCGCTCACCGGTGGGAGGACGCGGACCCGGCACCACCTGCTGGTGGAGACCCTCATCTCGGTGCCCGAGTTCGACCCGGTGCTCGCCGAGTCGCTGATGCCCGAGTCGCGTGCCCTCTACGCCAGGGCGTGCCAGCGCATGTCGATCGCGGAGCTGTCCGCCACGCTGACCCTCCCGCTCGGCGTGGTCCGGGTGCTGATCAGCGATCTCGCCGGGCAGAACGCGGTGTTCATCCACCCCACGGCCTACGCCTACCAGAACAATCCGCAAGTCCTGGAGAGGATCCTCGATGGACTCAAGCAGCTTCCCGTCTGACTCGGGTCTGCTGACGATATCCGCGAAGATCGTCATCGCCGGTGGGTTCGGGGTCGGCAAGACCACCATGGTCAACTCGGTCTCCGAGGTGCAGCCGCTCAACACCGACGCGTGGATGACCGAGGCCAGCGAGGGCGTCGACGACTTACCGCCGGGCGACAAGAAGTCGACCACGACGGTGGCCATGGACTTCGGCCGGATCACGTTGCAGTCCGACCTGTTGCTGTACCTGTTCGGCACGCCGGGCCAGTCGCGGTTCTGGTTCCTGTGGGACGACCTGTCCCGCGGCGCGCTGGGTGCGGTCGTGCTCGTGGACACCAACCGGATCGACCAGTCCTTCGCCGCGGTGAACTACTTCGAGCACGACTCGGTGCTGCCGTTCGTCGTCGCGGTGAACCGGTTCGAGGGTAAGCCCGAGCACAACCTCGACGAGGTGCGCGACGCGCTGGCGCTGGCCGAGCACATCCCGCTGATCGAGTGCGACGCCCGCGACCGGGGGTCGTCGATCGGCGTGCTGCGGTCGGTCGTCACGCATTCGTTGGCACTGGCCACGGTCACCGCGCCCGGGTAGCCCGGGCCTGTCCTTGTCGTCGTCCCCACCGGAGGAGCAGTAGAGAACATGCGCAAGGTGCTGATCGTCGGGGCAGGCCAGTCCGGCCTGCAGCTCGCCCTGACCCTGCTGGAACACGACTTCGAGGTGACGGTGATGTCGGCCCGGACCCCGGAGGAGATCCGGGACGGTCGGGTGATGTCGACGCAGGGCATGTTCGGGCCCGCGCTGCAGCACGAGCGCGACCACGGGCTCAACCTCTGGGAGGAGGAGACGATCCCGTTCGACGGGGTCGGGGTGTCGATCGCCGCGCCGGACGGGAGCCGGATGCTCGACTGGGTGCAGAAGATGGACGAGTACGGGCAGTCGGTCGACCAGCGGGTGAAGATGGCCGGCTGGCTGGAGCTGTTCGAGGAGCGCGGCGGCCAGCTGGTCATCCACGGCGTGACGACGGCCGACCTCGACAAGCTCGCGTCCATGTACGACCTGACCGTCATGGCCGCCGGCAAGGGCGAGCTGGTCCAGCTGTTCGACCGGGACCCGTCACGTTCCCCGTACACCACACCGCAACGCGCACTGTCCCTCGTGTACTGCGACGGCGTCGAGACGCGGCCGGAGCACCCGGACTTCAAGGCGGTGCGGTTCAACATCATCCCCGAGGTCGGCGAGCTGTTCATGATCCCGTGCTACACGGTGACCGGGAACTGCGACATCCTGTTCTTCGAGGGGATCCCCGGTGGTCCGCTGGACGTGTTCACCGACCGGCCGTCGCCCGACGAGCAGCTGCGCCGGATCCTCGAGCTGATGCGGACCTACCTGCCGTGGGAGTACGAGCGGTCCCGCAACGCGGAGCTGACCGACCAGGGCGGCGCGCTCGCCGGCGGCTACACCCCGGTCGTGCGCCGGCCGGTGGGCGAGCTGCCGTCCGGCGCGGTGGTGTTCGGCATGGCGGACGTGGTGGTGGCCAACGACCCGATCACCGGCCAGGGCTCGAACAACGCGAGCCACTGCGCGGCGCTGTACCTCGAGGAGATCCTGGCGCGCGGCGACGGCGCGTTCGACCGGGCGTGGATGGAGTCGACGTTCGAGAAGTACTGGACGTACGCGCGGCACGTGACCGACTGGACGAACGCGATGCTGGCGCCGCCGCCCCCGCACGTGCTGGAGCTCATCGGCGCGGCCGGCCAGATCCCGGCGGTGGCCAAGCGCTTCGTGAACGGCTTCGCGGACCCGACGGACTTCCAGCACTGGTTCATGTCCCCGGACAAGGCCGCCGCCTTCCTGGCGAGCGCGACCGCCGCCGCCAGCTGAACCGGCCCGCCGAACCGTGACCGGATGGTTGCGGGTCGGCCGGTTACGGCAACCGTCCGGTCACGACCGGGACCGGTCCCCTCCCGATGATCTAGTGTCCTTCACTCGGGAGGAGGGCCATGATCGCGGACGTGTTCGGGCGGGGACCCGCGGTCTGGGTCGCCGTCGCGCTGGTGGTCGTCGGGTGGGGGGTCACCACGCTGGTGGCGCGACGGTTCTCCTGGCTCGGGACGTCCGGCCGGATGGTCCTCGGCGTGGTCGGGCTGACCGTCGTCGGGTTCGGGCTGCTCGCGGTGCTGATCCCGGTCTGGTGGGCGCTCGGCGTCACGGTCGTGCTGTACCTGGTGGTGCTCGACCGCCTCGCCGGGCAGCCCGACCTCCGCCGGCTGGGCCGGATCCGCCGGCTGGTGCCGCCCGAGCGCGGCCGGTGCCTGGCCACGCTGCCGGTGACCGTCGCCGACCAGCGGCACCCGCCACGCGAGGGCGGCGACTGCACCTGCCTCGCGCCGCGCATGGTGCCGGGCCGGCGGGCGGTGCTCGTCGTGACCACGACGTCGGTGTTCCTCCAGGGGGCGGAGCGCGCGGGCGAGCCGGGCCCGATCGGCGAGATCCGCGACCTCACCCTGGTGGCCACGGCGCTGTCGTTCCTGCGCCCGCTCCGGCACCGGTTCACCGACGTGGACGGGCTGCCGCTGCCGCGGTCCGGGACCAACCAGCTGCGGCTGATCCTCCAGGACCAGTCCGGCCTCTGGCTGCGGTCGCGGCCGAGGCACGGCGCCTACCTGTTCCTGGAGACGTTCCGCAGGCTCGCCGAGGACACCACGCTGCGGGTGCTGCTGGTGGTCGCCGACCGCACGTCGGTCGGGTTCGAGGCACTGCGCGACGAGGTGCGGCTGCCCGGCGGGCTGGTGAGCTCGAAGGTGGCGCGACTCGGCGACGCCGGCATGCTCGACGTCCGCCCGGGGCGCCGGTTCGAGATCACGCCGCGCGGGTTCGCCGAGATCAGCGGGCGGCTGCGGTACAACGCGTTCGCGACGAAGCTGTTCGACCCGGAAGCCTGAGAGTGCTTGCGCCCGGAGCGTGGACGGACACGCTCCGGGCGCGTCTCCCGGCAGGCGGTAGGCGTGCCGCATTGGAGAAGCGCGCGCCGATGCCGAGGGAGGTTCGAAGTCAGAACGGGTTGTGCCTGCTGAAATCCACGATCGCAGTGACGGAATCGATGCGCAAGCAAGTGTGACGTCAATCTTTCGATCCTCCGATAACCGTCATGGATCGGGCCCGCGCGGCCCGCTCGGTACGTGCGGCGGCGTAGACCGGAAGCCGCCCGGGGGCGGATGTCCCGCGGCCGCGGGGCCGCCAGGATGAGCGGCGATGCCCTTCTACCACGCACCCCTGTCGATCGCGCTCAGCCTGCTGCACGTGTTCGTGTGGTGGCGGTTGGTCAAGCCGGCCATGGCGCCCGGCACGCCGCGCCGCGTCGTCACCGGTCTGCTCGTGGCGCTCGACCTGTTCATGGTCGCCGCCCTCTGGCTCGGCACCCGCACCCCGCCGGCCGTCGCCGGCTGGTTCGCCTGGCCGGGCTGGATCTGGTTCGGCGCGTTCTTCTACCTCGCGCTCGCCACGCTGGTGGTGGAGATCCCGCGGCTGGCCCTGCGCCCCTGGGTTCGCCGCGACCCGGGCGCCGGCGGCGTCTCCCGCCGGGCGTTCCTGGCCAGGGGAGCGGCCGCGGTCGCCGGGGTGACCGCGGCCGCCGCGGTCGGCGTCGGCATGCCGTCCGCGCTCGGCGACCCGCGCGTCGTCACCGTGCGGATCCGCCTGCCCCGGCTGGACACGAGGGCCGACGGCCTGCGGATCGCGCTGGTGAGCGACCTGCACCTCGGCGCCCTGCTCGGCCGGTCGTTCACCCGGCGCGTGGTCGACCTGGTCAACGCCCAGCGGCCCGACCTGGTGGCCATCGCCGGCGACCTCGTCGAGGGCACGCTCGACCACCTGGCCGACGCCGCCGAGCCGCTGCGTGACCTGCGTTCGCGGCACGGCACGTTCTTCGTCACCGGCAACCACGAGTACCACTACCGCTACACCGAATGGGTCGACCACGTTCGCACGCTCGGCGTCCGGCCACTGCTGAACGAGCGCACCACGATCGTCCACAACGGAGGCGAGGTCGAGCTGGCCGGCGTGCTCGACCCGGGTGCCGAACTGGAGGACGAGCCGGGTCCCGACGTGGCGAAGGCCCTGCGCGGCTGGGACCGGTCGCGGGCGCTGGTGCTGCTGGCCCACCAGCCCGCGGTGCTCGAGGACGCCGCCGCGGCCGGGGTGGACCTGCAGCTGTCCGGCCACACGCACGGCGGTCAGATCGCGCCGTTCACCCTGCTGGTCAAGGCGCTCGAGGGGACCACCGCCGGCCTGTCCCGCCTCGGCGACACCCAGCTGTACGTCACCCGCGGGGCCGGTTTCTACGGGCCGCCGCTGCGGGTCGGCGCGCCGCCGGACATCGCCGTCGTCACCTTACTGTCCTCTTAGGAGCGTGGCCGGACATCGGTGCGGGTGGTCGTGATCGGGTCGGTCGGGGGGCTCGGCAGGCGGGTGCCGCGGCGCCAGATGCCGGCAACCGCTTGCGTGGCGGTGATGTCCGTGGTCGGGTCGCCGTCCACGAGCACCACGTCCGCCGCGAGGCCCGGCGCGACGCGACCGCGGTCGGACAGTCCGAAGTGGAGCGCGGGAAGGCTCGTCGCCGCGGCCAGGGCCTCGGTCGGTGCCAGGCCGGCCAGGACCAGCAGCTCGAGCTCGCGGTGCGTGCTCTCTCCGTGGACCGGGGCGAACGGGTTCGCGTCCGTCTCCGCGAGCAGCGGCACGCCCGCCTCGCGCATGGCGCGGGTGGCGACCATCGCGGCGGCGAGACTGTTGGGGCCACCGGGGTTCGCCGCGAGCAGGCCGTCGAGGTGGACGAGCGTCGTGGCCACGAACACGCCCTGCGCGGCGATCCGCGCCGCCAGCGAGGCGGCGGCCGGCTCGTCCGCGTCGGAGAACACGTG
>NZ_WHTD01000053.1 GCF_009379765.1 Actinophytocola sp.
CCGCCGCCAGCGCGCTCGCCGTCGCCCGTGGCGTGCTGCCGCCAACGTACAACCTGGACGAGGTCGATCCGGCCTGCCCAGCCACCCACATCCGTGCCACGCCACTCGAGACAGAGATCGAGCACGCGTTGACGAACTCCTTCGGCTTCGGGGGCCAGAACGTGAGCCTCGTGCTGAGCGGCGCAAGTACAGGGAAGAAGCGGAACGGTTAGGACTGATGAAACTTTCAGGGATAGATCACATCGAGCTGTACGTCGGGGACGCACGCCAGGCCGCGTTCTACTACTGCACCGCGTTCGGTTTCCAGGTCCATGGCCAGGGCGGCCCGGAGACCGGCCTGAAGGGCCAACGCTCGATCCTGCTCGGTCAGGGTGACATCCGGATGGTCCTCACCTCGCCGCTGGTCGCCGACCACCCGGCCGCCGAGTTCACCCGCAAGCACGGCGACGGCGTCGCGGTGATCGCGCTGGAGGTCGACGACGTCGAGACGGCCTACGAGGAGCTCGTGCGGCGCGGCGCGGCGTCGGTGTCGGCGCCGGCCAAGTACGCCGAAGGCGACGCGACGGTGGCGACCGCGGAGGTGTCCGGCTTCGCCGACGTCACCCACCGCCTGGTGGAGCGCGAGGGTCCGCGGGCGGAGTTCCTGCCCGGCGTGTTCCGGATGTCGGAGGTGGACACCGGCGCGGGCGGCGAGCTGCTGAACATCGACCACTTCGCGGTGTGCGTGCCGACCAGGACGCTGTCGCCGACGGTCTCCTACTACGAGGACGTGTTCGGCTTCTCCCAGATCTTCGAGGAGTACATCGAGGTCGGCGAGCAGGGCATGTACTCGAAGGTCGTGCAGAGCGACTCGAAGCTCGTCACGCTCACCCTGATCGAGCCGGACACCGCCCGCCAGCGCGGCCAGATCGACGACTTCGTCCAGTGGCACGGCGGCGCCGGTGTCCAGCACGTCGCGTTCACCGCCGACGGCATCACCGACGCGGTGCGCGCGCTGGCCGGGCGCGGCGTGCGGTTCGCGAGCACACCGCCGACCTACTACGACACGCTGGCCGAGCGGGTCGCCGACCTGGCCGTGCCGGTCGCCGAGCTGCGGGAGGTCGGCGTGCTCGTCGACCGCGACCACTGGGGCCAGCTGCTGCAGATCTTCACCGAGTCGATGCACGTCCGCAGGACGCTCTTCCTGGAGATCATCGAGCGCCGGGGCGCGCTCACCTTCGGCAGCGGCAACATCAAGGCCTTGTACGAGGCGAAGAACCGCGAGCTCTCGGGCATCGCGTGAGGACCGTCGAGACCCGAGCGGGAGGACTCCAGTGACCACGACAGAACAGTTCTCGCTGTCCGAGCAGGACAAGGCGCTGCTGCCCACGGACGAGGACGTGCGCTTCTACGCCGAGCACGGCTGGTACCTGACCAAGAAGCTGTTCACCGACGCCGAGGTGGACGAGCTGGTCGCGGCGAGCGAGCGGTACTACGCGGGTGAGCGGTCGCGCAGGCTGCCGGTGCGCCCGCCGCGGCTGGCCTACTGGGCGCCGGCCGACGGCGACGTGCAGCGGCACAACGACTACGTCCACTACGAGAGCGACGCGCTGGCCAAGCTCCTGCTCAAGCCGATCATCGGTGCGGTCGCCGCGCGGCTGGCCGGGGCGGCGGAGATCCGGGTGTTCCAGTCGACGCTCATCTTCAAGCCGCCGATCTCCGGCGAGCCGTCGAACGTCGTGCCGTGGCATTTCGACAAGCATTATTGGTCGTCGTCCTCGTCCGAGAACATGTTGACCGCATTCATCCCATTTCACGACTGCGCCGAGGAAATGGGCACGATCACCCACGTGGACGGCAGTAACCGGTGGGCCGAGATCGGTAACGAGGACAGCACCACGCGCCATTTCGCCGAACGCGACAAGTCCCAGCTCGAACAGATGCTGTCGACGAACGCGGCGCACAACGGTGTCGAGGTCACCAAGGTACCGATGGTGATTCCCAAGGGGCACATGAGCTTCCACCACTGCCGGACCTACCACGGCAGCGGCGCCAACGTCAGCAGTCGGCCCCGGCGCGCGGTCTCGTTGCACCTGCAGGACGGCGCCAACGAATTCCGGGAGTTCCCATTGTCGGACGGGAGCCGCGCGTTCTACAATCACGACAGCCTTGTCCGGAAAACTCCGGACGGCCGCCCGGACTACGCCGACCCGGATTACTGCCCCGTTCTCTGGCGCGACTGAGCACGTACTGCTGCGGCCGCGCCCTGCGCAAACGTCTCGCGAAGGAGAAACACATTGTCGAGATATGACTGGGGACAGACGCATCCGGGGATCGAGCGGCTGGAGAAAGCCGTCACCGAAGCCCGGGACCGCGTCGTCCAGCACCCGCTCTACGCCGGTCTGGACACCCACGACGCGATCGTCACCTTCATGGAGCACCACGTCTTCGCGGTGTGGGACTTCATGTCGCTGCTCACGTCGCTGCAGCGCGACCTGACCTGCGTCACCGTGCCGTGGATCCCCACCGGGCCGACGGGAAGCCGCCGGCTCATCAACGACATCGTGATGGTCGAGGAGTCCGACGAGCTCGGCGACGGCTTCATCAGCCACTTCGAGCTCTACGTCAGCGGCATGCGCGAGGCAGGCGCGGACACCACGGCCATCGACACGCTCATCGACCTGCTGCGCGGCGGCGCGAAGGTGCGGGACGCGCTGGTCGGGGCCGGCGTGCCGGCACCGTCGGTCAACTTCGCCGGGACCACCTGGGACATCATCGAGAACGCCCCGGTGCACTGCCAGGCCGCGGCGTTCGCGTTCGGCCGGGAGGACCTGATCCCGGACATGTTCACCCAGGTGGTCTCCATCAACGAGCGGAGCAAGAAGCTCGGCACGTTCATCGACTACCTCGAGCGCCACATCGAGGTCGACGGCGAGCAGCACACCCCCATGGCCATGCAGATGGTCACCGACCTGTGTGGGGACGACGAGCAGAAGTGGCAGGAGTGCGCCGACACGGTCAACACCGCGCTCGCCGCGCGCGCCCAGCTGTGGGACAGCATTCTCACGGTCATCAAGAATCGGTCCGACGGCTGACGACGGCCACGCGGTGGACACCACAGTGGACACATCGGTAGCGAGCGGGTTCGCCCGGCGCAAGCTGCTCGGCATCCTGTCGAGCAGCTGGGTCGCGCAGTGCTGCTACGCCGTGGCGAAGCTCGGCGTGCCGGACCTGCTGGCCGACGGCCCGCGCAGGGTGGACGACCTCGCCGAGGCGTGCGGTGCCGATCCCGATGCGCTGCACCGGTTGTTGCGCGGCATGGCGTCGATCGGCCTGTTCCGGCGGACGGCTCCGCAGACCTACGCGCTGACCTCGGTCACCGAGTGTCTCCGGTCGGACGTGCCGTTCTCGTTGCGGCAGATGGCGGTGCTGGACGGGGAGGAGGTCTTCCGGTCCTTCGCGGACATCCTGCACACGATGCGGACCGGGGAGCCCGCCTTCGACATGATCTACGGCGAGCCGTTCTACAGCTACCTGAACGGCAACCGGGGCGTCGCCGCCACCTTCGCCGAGGCGATGAACGCGAACCAGGTGCCGACGTCGCTGCCGGCGCCCGACTTCTCCGACGTCGGCACGCTGGTGGACGTCGGCGGGGGAAGCGGCGGGCTGCTCACCGAGGTGCTCACCGCGCACGCGGGGATGCGCGGGGTGCTTCTCGAGCTGCCGGAGGCCGTCCGCCAGGCCAGGACCACGCTCACCGACGCGGGTCTCGCCGGCCGGGCGGAGCTCGTCGAGGGCAGCTTCTTCGACGGCGTGCCACCCGGCGGCGACGCCTACGTGCTGGCCAGGGTGCTGCACAACTGGGCCGACGAGAAGGCCCAGCTGATCCTGCGCCGGGTCCGCGAGGCGATGGGTCCGGAGTCCCGGCTGGTCGTGTTCGAGCAGCTGCTGCCCGAGGAGGACAGCGACCCGGACGCGGCTTCCGGGATGGTCGACCTGCTGATGCTCGTCCTGCTCGAGGGCCACGACCGGACCGAGGAGGACTACCGCAAGCTCCTGGAGAACTCCGGGTTCTCCCTGCACACCGTGCACCGGGGCGCCGGCCCCGGCGCCGACAGCGCCCTGGTCGCCACCCCCGTCTGAGTCCGAGAGGAGCAGTGATGAACCAAGTACACAGTGGACCCGTGTCGCTCGGCCCGCTGCTCTCCAAGGAGGGCAGGCGGGACCCGAACCCGTTCTACGCCGACCTCCACGCCCGCGGCCCGGTGGGCCTGCTCACCGACCCGGCCGACCGGTTCGACGTCGTGGTGCACGGCTACGACGCGGTGCACCAGGCGCTGCGCGACCCGGCCCTGCACGTGATGACCGGCGACTACCCCGACCGCCGCGGCACCCGGCGCTGGCGGGCGCACGCCGCGCTCCAGGTCCTGGTCAAGTCGATCTTCTTCACCGAGGGTGGCGACCACACCCGGGTGCGGCGGCTGTTCAGCCAGGCGTTCAGCGCCCGGCGGGTCGCGGCGCTCGAACCCGCGATCGTGCGGATCATCGAGCGGCGCCTCGACCGGCTCGCCGAGCTGGGCACGGGCGGCGCCCCGGTCGACGTGCTGGCCGAGTTCGCGCTGCCGGTCCCCAGCGACGTCGTGGGGGAGCTCCTCGGCGTGCCCGAGGCCGACCGCGACTGGTTCCCCCAGCGGGTCCGCGCGTTCGGCGCGATCCTCGACCTCGGCGTCGGTGTGTGGCGGTTCCAGCAGGCGGCCGACGCCGCCGCCGAGGACCTCACCGGGTACTTCCGCGACCTCGTCGCCGCGCGCCGGGCCGAGCCGCGCGACGACCTCATCAGCGAGCTTGCGAGCGCATCATCAAACACAGGCGCGATCGTGCCCACCGACGCGGAGCTGCACGACGACGAGCTGGTCGCGAACCTGCTCACGATGTACAACGGCGGCTTCGTCACCACCACCCACCTCATCGGCAACGGGCTCACGCTGCTGCTCGACCGGCCCGAGGAGACGCAACGAGTGCTCGCCGACCCGGCGCGAGCGGCCGGCTTCGTGCAGGAGGTCCTGCGCCACGAGCCGCCGACGCACTTCTCGATCCGCTGGGCCGCCGAGGACACCGAGGTCGCCGGCGTGCCGGTGGCGCGGGACAGCCGGGTGCTCGTCCTGCTCGGCGCGGCCAACCGCGACCCGGCCCGCTTCCCCGACCCCGACGCGTTCGATCCCGGTCGCGACCAGGGCCAGCCGCTGTCGTTCGGCGCGGGTCCGCACTACTGTCTCGGCGCCGTGCTGTCCAAGATGGAGGGTCAGTTCGCGCTGCCGATGCTGCTGCGCCGCTTCCCGGACCTCGCGCTCGCCGGTGAGCCGGGGCCGCGGACCACCCTGATGCTGCGCGGCTACGAGACGCTCCCGGTGCGGCTGTCATGACCACGCTGGACGCGGTGGCCGCGCACCTCCCCGAGCTGCGCGTGTCGGTCGACGACCTCGGCGCCGAGCTGGGGCTCACCCCCACCCAGGTGCGGGTGCTGCGCCGGTTCAACGGGCTGTCCGAGGTGCGCCGGCAGCGGCCGGGGGAGACGCTGGTCGACCTGCTGGAGGGCGCCGCGCGGGCGCTACCGACGCTGCGCGGGCGCGAGCACCTGGTGCGGTACGTGCTGCACGCCCGCGGCGTGCCGGTGGTGACGCCGTACCCGGTGAACCCCGTGCACGAGCTGCGCGAGCGGCTCGGGCTCGACGGTGCCGCCGCGTTCGCGGTGACCCACCACGCGTGTGCCTCGGGCCTGCTCGCCATCGACATCGCCGGGCGGATGCTCGCCCGCGACGGCGAGCCGGGCGCGCTCGCTCTGGTGCTCGCCGGCGAGCAGGTGTTCACCCAGGACGAGCGGCTGGCCGCCGACCACCGGGTGTTCGGCGAGGCCGCGGGCGCCTGCCTGGTGTCCGCCGATGGCCCGCGCGACCGCCTGCTGTCCTATGTGGTCGGTCAGCGCGGCGACCTCGACCACTGGGGGCCGGACGGCCTGGCGGCGATGGACCGGTTCGCGCAGGACTACACCGAGCTGCTGAGCGAGGTGATCCTCGCCGCGGTCAAGCGGGCCGACCTGACCCTCGACGAGATCGGGCTGATCCTGCCGCACAACGTGAACGTCGTGTCGTGGCGGCGGATCTGCCACAGGCTCGGCATCCCGGTCGACCGGGTGCTGCTGGACAACGTGGCGTTGGTGGGGCACACGCCGTCGGCGGACACCTTCATCAACTACGCGACGGCACGCGAGCAGCGCCGGCTCGAGCCCGGCGGCAGGTACCTCGTGGCCGCGGCCGGGTTCGGCGCGGTCTTCTCGGCGATGATCTTCGAACACTAGGGACGGTCTCGATCATGGAGCACGCGGACGTCACCGAGCTGCGCAAGCGGGTCGTCGACAGCCTGGGAGTCCTCCTGGGCCGGATACTCGGCCGCGACCTGCCGGACGTGTCGGAGCAGACGAGGTTGTTCGACGAGCTCGGGCTCAGCTCGTCGAAGACGCTGGAGCTGCTGCTCGTGGTGGAGGAGGACCTCGAGATCCAGGTCGACATGGAGGACATCGAGCGCGGGGACCTCGCGTCGGTCGGTTCGCTGTCGGACTTCGTCGTCGCGCACGCGGACAGAGGCGAGTGACCCGATGGTCCGGACCGGCTCGCCGAGCGGCGACGGGATCTCGCCCAGCGGCCGTGGGATGTGGCTGCGTCGCGTCGAACACCGCACCTTCGACGGCGACTCCGCGCTGGCCACCCACCCGACCCTGCGGCCCTACCTCGCCGACCTCGCCGGCCCGCACGGCCTGGTCCTGCGAGAGGAGGTGTTCGACGCGGGCGCCGGTCAGGCCTACGCCGAGCTGGGGCGCCCGCTGGTCGAGGCCGTCACCACGGCGGAGGAACCGGTGGACCTGCTGGTGCTCGCCTACGGGGTGCACGACGTGCAGCCCGGCCGCAACGTCGCGCTGCACCTGAGCGACCGCTGCCCCGGGCGCCCGCTCGCGTTCGCGGTCTGCGACCAGGGCCCGGCCGCCGCGTTCACCGCGCTGCGCCTGATCGCCGACTACCCGGCACCGGGTGCGTGCGTTCGGGCGCTGCTGCTGGTGGCCGAGCAGACCGCGGTGCACTACCCGCTCGCGACACCCGCCCCGGTGCCGGACCGGCACGCGGCGGTGGCACTGCTGCTGGAGAGCGCCGCGGACGCGCCCGCCGCACTCGTGCGCCAGCACACCGGCGTGTCCGCCGAGGCGGCCGGCGCGCTGCTCGCGGCGGACATCATCGAGCTGAGCGGCGGGCGGAGCGACGTGACGCTCGTGGTGGGCGACGGAGTGCCGGTCGAGCCGGGGACGGCCGTGGCAGAGGTGCTCCGCGCGCCCGCCGGCCTGCCCTACACCGGCGTGTGGTCGCGCCTGTGCGCCGGGGACCAACCCGACCGGCTCGCGGTGCTCGCCGACCACGACCCGGCGCTCGGCTATCTGAGCGTGGCGGCCGTCGCGCTCGGCCCCAGAACGGTCGGCGCCAGCCCGACCACGGGTGCCGACATGGGAGGAGGTGTGGCCACCATGATCCTGGAGAAGCCCTGAACCAGTGACTGATCGACCTGACCGGACACCGGAACGGAAGGAGGTGTAGCCAGCACGGCGGAGAAGGCCTGAACCAGTCGCTCACGGAGCGAGACAACTGATGTCTAGACGCGGTCGCCGGCTCTTGGGGACCGCGGGCGTGCGGGGACGCATCACCCGTCCCCGCACGCCTCTCATCCTGCCAGTCGACCGTCGCCGGTGTGCACGGGAAGGGTTGGGCGATGCGAATACCAGGGGTTCGACGTCCTGCGCTACTTCTCCCGCGCGGAGATGGAGCGGATCGCCCGCAACATCGAGGAGGCGGCCGTGCAGGCGGCGGTCGAGCCGGAGGCGCCGACCCGGATCACCCGTCCGGTGACCGCGGGCGTGGTCCAATGAGCGGGAGCCATGTCCGGCGCCCCCCATGCCCTGAACGACGCGTTCAGGGCATGACGCGCGAGCGGGTGCGTCCTGAATGCGAGGTGCCGGCAGATGCGACGTTCTGACCTGCCGCGCGGAGAGGTCGTGGACCGGGTGCTCGTCGCGTTCGAGGGCGACGGGGCCGGGGAGGGTGAGCTGGCGTTCGGCCAGCTCGGTCTCTGGCAGGCGATCGAGGAGTCGGGCGAGTCGAAGACGGTCGCCTACGTCGCCGAGGTCGAGCCGGGCACGACCGTCGGCGACGTCGCCGACATGCTGGGGTTCATGGTGGGCAGGCACCAGGCGCTGCGTACCCACCTGCTGCTTCGGGCCGGCAGGCCACCGCGCCAGCGGGTGTCGAGCTCCGGCGAGGTCGCTCTCGTCGTCGTGGCCGCCGGAGCCGACGACCCGGCGGAGGTCGCCGAGGCCGTCTCGGCGCACTGGGAGGCCGTTCCCTTCGCCTACGACACGGAATGGCCGGTCCGCATGGCCGCGGTTCTCGCCGGCGGCGTGGTCACTCATGTGGTCACCGTCATCCTGCACACCTCGATCGACGCGTTCGGGCTGAGTGCGCTGGCGGCCGACATCGGCGCCCGGGACCCGCGGACGGGCGCGCCTGCCGGACCCGTGACCGCGTTGACGCCGCTCGACCAGGCCGCCCGGGAGGCCACGGCGGCCGGCCGGCGGCAGAACGAGATGTCGCTGCGACACCTGGAGCGGGTGTTGCGCACCGTTGCGGCCAGCCGATTCGGCGAGCCACCCCACGGCGGCGAGCCGCGGTACGAGATGCTTCGCTACCGCTCGCCCGCGATCCGCCTGGCGATCCAGGCGGTGGCGGTCCGGGAGAAGGTCGACGACTCGGCCGTGCTGCTGGCCTGCTTCGCCGTCGGCCTCGCCAGGTTCACCGGCGTCAACCCGGTGCTCGCGATGATGTTGGTGAGCAACCGGTTCCGCCCAGGGGTCGCCGACTCGGTCAGCGCGTTGATCAAGGTCAGCCCGTTCCTGGTCGACGTCGCCGAGACCACCGTGGGCGAGGTCGTCTCCCATGCCGCGGCCAAGGCGATCAACACGTTCAAGAACGCCTACTACGACGCCTACGAGCAGGTCGAGTTGATCGAGCGGGTCGAGCGGGAGCGCGGCGAGGCGGTCGACCTGTCCTGCTACTACAACGACCGGCGGCAGCGCGACCGGATGCACCTCGGCGTGGCACCGCCGACGGAGGACGACGTCCGGGCCGCGCTCGCGCGCGGCGAGGTCTCCTGGAAACAGCAGGTCAGTATCCCGCGGTACACGCTCTACCTGAGCGTCGACGACCCACCCGGGGCGGTCGAGCTGGTGCTGTCGGTGGACACGCGGTACTTCTCCCGCGCGGAGATGGAGCGGATCGCCCGCAACATCGAGGAGGCGGCCGTGCAGGCGGCGCTCGACCCAGGCGCGCCGACCCGGATCACCCGGCCGGTGACCGCGGGTGTGCTCCGGTGAGCGGGGCAAGCGCGGGAGCGGAGCGAACCATCAACACAGCTGGTCTCTATCGGACGGTCCGGCTCATCCGGCGGTTCGAGGAGCGGGCCGTCGAGCTGGTCCACTCCGGCGACATCGTCGGCGGCATCCACCCCTACCTCGGGCAGGAGGCGGTGGCCGCAGGGGTGTGCGCGGCGCTCGGGCCCGACGACATCATCACGAGCACCCACCGCGGCCACGGGCACGTGCTGGCCAAGGGCGCGGACCCGGCGCGGATGCTCGCCGAGCTCACCGGCCGGGTCACCGGGCTCAACCAGGGCCGGGGCGGCTCGATGCACGCCGCGGACTTCGGCATCGGCGTCTTCGGCGCCAACGCGATCGTCGGCGCGGCGGGTGCGATCGCCACCGGCGCGGCGTGGGCCCGGCGGCGGCTGGGCAAGCCGACCGTCGCGGTCAACTTCTTCGGCGACGGCGCGGTCAACGAGGGCATGCTGCTCGAGGCGTTCAACCTGGCCGCGCTGTGGGGGGTGCCGGTGGTGTTCGTGTGCGAGAACAACGGTTACGCCACCACGATGCGGGTCGACGACGCGGTGGCCGGCACCATCACCGGCCGGGCCGAGGCGTTCGGCATCCCTGCCTCCACTGTGGACGGTCAGGATCCGGAGGCGGTGCTCGCCGAGGCGCGGACCGCGGTGGCCAGGGCCAGGGCGGGTGACGGGCCGAGCTTCATCGAGTGCCGGACCCAGCGGTTCGACGCACACCACACCTTCGAGCACAAGGTGCGGCTGCGCTACCGGTCCGACGAGGAGCTCGAGCGGATCCGGTCCCGGGACCCGGTGGCCATCCAGGGCGCGCGACTCGACGCCGCCGACCGGGCGCGGATCGACGGCGAGGTCGACGCGGTCATCGCTCAGGCGGTCGCGTTCGCGCTGGAGAGTGCCTTCCCGGATCCGCTGACCGCGCTGGATCACTTGTACGCGAGCGGGTTGAGCCCGCGGCGGGGGAGTGATGTCTGATGCCGTGGCTCTCCTACCAGAAGGCGCTCAACCGGGCGCTGGCCGACGCGCTGGCCGCCGACGACACCGTCTTCGTGCTCGGTGAGGACGTCCGGGTCGCCGCGTCGAACGTGACGACGGGCCTCGCCAAGCGGTTCGGGCCGGACCGGGTGATCGACACCCCGCTGTCCGAGCAGGGGTTCACCAGCTTCGCCACCGGCGCGGCGCTCGCCGGGATGCGGCCGGTGATCGAGTTCCAGATCCCCGCGCTGCTGTTCCTGTCCTTCGAGCAGATCACCAACCACGCGCACAAGTTCTCGCTGATGACCGGCGGCCAGTGCGGCGTGCCGGTCACCTACGTCGTGCCGGGGTCCGGGTCGCGCACCGGCTGGGCCGGCCAGCACTCCGACCACCCGTACAGCCTCTTCGCGCACGTCGGGGTGAAGACGGTCGTGCCGGCCACGCCGACCGACGCCTACGGTCTCCTCCGGTCGTCCATCGAGGACGCCGACCCGGTCGTGGTGTTCGCCCCGGCCGGCGCGCTCGGCGTCCGCGAGGACGTGGACTTCGCCACGCTCGCGCCCGTCCCGCTGGGCGTGGGCCGGGTGCACCGGCGCGGCACCGACGTCACCGTCGTCGCGGTCGGGCACCTCGTGCACGACGCGCTCGCGGTGGCCGAGGACCTCGCCGACACGGTGTCGGTGGAGGTGTTCGACCCGCGCACGCTCTACCCGTTCGACTGGGACGGTCTCACCGAGTCGGTGCGCAGGACCGGGCGGCTGGTGGTGACCGACGACTCCAACCGCTCGTGCGGCATCGCCGGCGAGGTCATCGCGACGATGACCGAGCGGGTGCGCCTGTCCGCGCCGCCGGTGCGGGTGACCCGTCCGGACGGCGCGGTGCTGCCGTTCTCCCTCGAGCTCGACCGGGCGGTGCAACCGAGCCGCGAACAGCTCGTGGCCGCCATCAACCGCACAGTCAAGGAGAGGTGACCATGTCCGTGGTTTCGGGCGCCTGGGAAGAGCTGGCCGACGACGTTCGGTCCGCCATGGTCGCGTGCGGAAAGCAGACCTGGGCGGGGATCTACGAGGGCGTCGCCACCAAGAACAAGAAGTGGCGGCCGCTTCGGCCGCCGGTGATGACCCCCGAGCAGTACGGCGAGATCACCGGCCTCACCGAGCGGCTGGCCAAGCTGATCCTGGACGCGTGCCTGCGCCGCGCGTCGACCGTGGGGGAGCTGCGCGGGCTGCTGGGTGTCCCGGAAGGACAGATCGAGTTCCTCGACGAGACCGAGCCGCTCACCGAGGAGCTGCTCGTGGCCGTGCGGCCGGACGTGCTCATCTCGGACGGGGTGCCGAAGTTCGTCGAGTGCAACATCGACAGCGCGCTGGGTGGCGCGTACGACTCGGACGGGATCGCCCGCCGGTTCCTCGCCGCCTACCGCGAGCACGGCGTCCCCGAGTCGGTCCGGCTCCGGGCCCCGGAGTCCGCTGTGGACACCCGGTTCGAGGCCATGCGCGAGCAGCTCGACCTGCCCGACGGCGCGACCTCGGTGGTGCTGTTCCACATGGGCAGCGACTACCCGGACACCCAGGACGGCCACACGCTCATCAAGCTGCTGGAACCGGTCCGCGACCGCGGCCGGGAGGCGGGGCTGGACGTCGTGGTGCGCCCGCTGGAGTGGCTGACGCTGAACGGCGACGGCCGGCTGTGTGCCGGTGACGTCGTGCTCGAGTCGGTGCTGCGCATGTTCATCCCGCAGGAGGTGCCGCACGGCGCGGGCTACGACGCGCTGGCCACCGCGCTGCGCACCGGGACGGTGCGGATGTTCACCTCCTCGGCGACGTGGCTGCTCGGCAACAAGGCGATCTTCGCCTGGCTGTGGCAGGACATCGGGCGACTGTCCACAGTGGACGTCGAGGTGGTGCGCCGACACCTGCCGCGCACCGACCTGCTGGACGCCGCCGGCATCGGCCGCGCGGTGGCGCGTCAGCGGGACCTCGTCCTCAAGCCCACCGGGACCTCCGGCGGTGCTGGGGTCGTGGTCGGCCGGGAGGCCACCGCGCAGCGCTGGCGCGACGCACTCGACTCGGCCGTCGAGGCGGGTGGGCACATCGTCCAGGAGTATGTCCTGGCCGACCGGCTCGCCATGCACTTCGTCGAGATCGAGACCGGCGAGGTCCGGCAGGAGGCGGTGCCCTACTGCGTCGCGCCCTACCTGTTCGGCCGCCGTCCGGCCGGTGCCTACATGCGGTTCGCGGTGCCCGACTCCGCCGCGGGCTCGGTCGTGAACCTCGGCCAGGGCGCCCTGACCAGCGGCTTGCTATTAGTTGAATAGACTGGTCCGCCTCCCGGGGCTTGGCGCAAAGCCCTCGTGCCGACCAACGCAACCTCAGGGGACCGTGACGCAACCCAACCACCAACCACCGAAGATCCGCACCGTTCGCCGGAACGCAACCAACACTGTGAATCCCGGGGAGGCGGACCGGCTAGCCGGCGCGGCGGGCGGTGAGGAGGTGTGCGCCGAGCATCCGGACCGCCTCGCAGACCGCGATCGCGTCGCTGCGTGCGTTGCCGTGCCGGCCGTCGCTGCTGTACAGGTTCGGGTCGGTCACCGCGGGATGCGCGGTGAGGTTCATGTGCAGCGTGCCGAGCTCGGCGGCCACCGCGGCGGTGTGCTCGGACAGCGTCTGCATCCGCTTGCGCAGGCCGGGACGCAGCCACTCGGCGATGGCCGGGCTGTAGGAGACGTTGTAGAGCCCCACGGTGATCACGTCCGCACCCGCGTCCCGCAGCGCGGTGACCATCGCGGTCAGCTCGGTGTCGACCTCGGCGGGCCGGTAGGTCGCCGGGAAGGCGTCGTTGCCGCCGCAGACGACCAGCGCGAGGTCGGGCCGGAAGTCCAGGGCCGGCCGGAGCTGCCGCTCGCGGACCTCCCGCGCCCGAAGCCCGCGGTGGCCGAGGTTGAGGTACGCGAGCTTCGGGCCCGCGGTCGAGAGCTCCGCGGCGATCCGGTCGGCCAGCTGCAGCTCGCTGTAGCCGGCGACGGGCTCGGCGAGTCCTTCCGCGACACTGTCGCCGAGCACCACGAACCGGCGCCACGGGTGCCCGGCGAGCAGCCGCGCGCTTTCCCCCTCGCGGAGGCAGTGTGGGTCTTGCGACTCGGCGAAGGTGGACATGGTGAGAGACGATAACCCAGGTTCGACCCCGTCGAAGGTCGGGAATACGGTGTCATTCATGGACTTGCGGGAGCTCGACCGCCGCGTGCTCGCGGTCACCACCGGGATCGTCGGGCAGGTGCGGGTCGACCAGCTCGACGCGCCGACGCCGTGCACCGGCTGGACGCTGGGTGACCTGCTGCGCCACATGGTGGGCAACAACAACGGGTTCGCCGCCGCGGCGCTCGGCGAGGCCCCGGTCGCCGGCGTCTGGGACGGCGTGGACGTGGTCGACCCGATCGGCGAGAGCTGGCCGCCCGACTCGCCGGCGATCTGGGGTCCGGACGCCGCGTTCGGCTTCCGCGTCGAGGTGCCCGCCGGCGCGCCGGCGGCCGACCGGATGCCGGGTCTCCTCGGCCGGTCCCCGGCCTGGCCTCACTGAGCGTCACTCACCTGTGCGGCGGGCTCGGGCTCCTGCTCCGCCTCCCGCTCGGTGACCGGCCGGCGCGACCGCGACCACAGCCACGGCGCCGCGGTCATGACCAGGCACAACGTCCCCGCGACGAGGATCGCCGGGTTGAGGCCGAACCCGGCGACGGCGAGCCCGCCGAGCACGCCGCCGATCGGGATGCCGGTGAACGTGATCGCCGTGCACACGCCGAACGCCCTGGTCTGCAGCTCGGGTGGCACCCGCTCGTAGAGCATCGCGCCGATCACCGGGTTGACCGCGGCCATCGCGAGCCCGGACAGGAACGCGACCGTGCACACCAGCACCAGCTCGTGGGTGAGCCCGAGGACGAGCAGCCGGGGCGCGCCGCCGAGCAGCGCGCCGAGCATGAACGTCTGGTACATCGGCAGCTTCGGCGCGATCGCGGTGAACACGATGCTGCCGAGCACCGCGCCCGCGGCGAACGTGCCGAGCAGCAGACCGAGCGCCTCCGGTGAGTGGATCACCTCCGCCACCCAGATCGGGATGAACACCGCGATGCTCGCCTGGTTGAACATGTTGAGCGCGAACAGCATCACGATCATGCTGGGCAGCAGCCGGTCGTTCCACAGGATCCGGAACCCGCCCCGCAGAGCGACCACATAGGACTCCCGGGTTTCCGGGGCCTGCTTGGGGAACGCGTCCTCGGGCAGCGTCACGAGGGTGGCGACAACGAAGGCGCAGACCGCGAACGACGCGGCGTCCACCCAGATCGCGCCCAGCGGGCCGACCCACGCGATGAGCAGGCCGCCGGCCGCGCTGCCGAGCAGCATCGCGGTGCGCGAGAAGCCCTCGTAGGCCGAGGTCACCCGGATCACCTTGATCCCGGCCTCCTCCGCGAGCGGGCGGAGCATCACGTGCTTGACCCGGTCGCCGAGCCCTCGGGTCGCGCCGGCGATCGCGACCAGCACGAGCAGCCAGCCGAAGCCCAGCTGGGGCGCGGCGGCGATGCCGGCCATGGCCAGCGCGCTGGCGGCGTCGGTGACGATCGTGGTGCGGCGGATGCCGAACCGGTCCGCGAGCGGCGCGGCCAGCACCCCCGACACGACGTAGGGCAGCATCTCCGCACCGGCGACCAGCCCCATCTTGGTCGCGCTGCCGGTGGTGACCAGCACGAGCCACGGGATCGCGAGCATCGAGACCCGGCTGCCGAGCACCGAGATGACGTCGGCGACGAACAGCGCGACGAACCGCCCGCGCGCGTTCACCTTAACCGCCGATCTCGACAGGCGGGTGCGTGGCCGCGTACCGCGCGCGCAGTGCCTTCTTGTCGATCTTGTTCGCCCTGGTCAGTGGCAGCGCGTCGACGAACTCCACGGCACGCGGCTGCCACATGTCGTTGAGCTCGTCGCCCACCATGGCCGCCAGCTCCTCGCCGGTGACCGTGTGGCCCTCGACCGGCACGACGTAGGCGTGCACGACCTCGCCGATCACCGGGTCGGGTACGCCGATCACCGCGGCCGCCCGCACCTGCGGGTGCGCGGCGAGCACGTCCTCGATCGGCCGGCAGTAGATGTTCCACGACCGCCGGTGGGTGATGATCATGTCCGTCGTGCGGTCCACTATGTACAGGAAGCCGTGCTCGTCGAGGTGCCCGACGTCGCGAGTGCGCACCCATCCGTCGACGAGCGTCTCGGCGGTGAGCTCCGGCTGGCCCCAGTAGCCGGCGAAGTTCAGCCGGCTGGAGATCCAGATCTCGCCGTTCTCGCCGGTTTCGACCGGTTTTCCGTCCTCGTCGCGGATCTCCAGGCGCACGTCGCCGTACGGCGTGCCGGCCGACCGCAGCCGCTCCGGGTGCTCGGGGTCCTCGGTGAGCCCGGGGAGCGCCGTGGTCACGACCGACTCGGACAGCCCGTAGACGATGCGCAGCACCGGGCCCCAGAGCGTGATCGCCTGGCGCAGCCGCGAGGGGGCGGCCGGGCCGGCGCCGATGTTGAACATGAACATGGTGCTCATGTCGGTGGTGGCGGCGGCGGGGTGGTCGAGCACCTCGTACAGCATCGGCGGCGACATGAACGTCGAGTTGATCCGCTCGCGCTGGACCGTGGCCAGGAGCCTCTCGGCCGTCCAGGCGTCCTCGAGGAACAGCACGCCACCGGTGAACAGGTTGACGAAGGCGGTGATCTGCCCACTGACCAGCCACATCGGTGAGCTGGAGAGGTGCCGCAGCAGCGGCGCGCCGGCGTTGGTGAACTGCTGCTCGGCGATCGCGAGCACCTGCTGGAAGAACGTGTGGGGGAGGTGCACCAGCTTCGGTGTCCCGGTGGTGCCGGAGGTCTGGAACACCGCCTCGGGCTCGTGCCCCTCGTTGTCGATCTCCGGCTCGCCGCTCACCCGCGCGGTCAGCAGGTCGGGGCCTACCCCGCCGGACCCGAGGCAGAACACCGGCACCGATCCGAGCTCGGCGCTGAGCTCGGCGCCGAGCTCGCCCTGGGTGCGGGCGTCGTAGACGAACGCGTCGGCGTCGGAGAGCTGGACGTACTCGCGGATCTCGCGACGCGCGGTGACCGGCGCGACCCAGAACGACCGGCAGCCGAGCAGGTGGACGGCGAGCTGCAGAAGGGGCCCCTCGAGCGGGTTCGCGACCATTATCAGAACATTTGTGCCCGGCCTGACTCCGAACGCACGCAGGGCGGCGGCCATTTGGCGCACAAGGGCGCGAATTTCGTTATACGAAAGACGCCGGCCGCCGCCGACGAGACCCTCACGGTCAGCGAAATTGTCGAACAGCTCCAGAGCCCGCGTCACATACGTCGGCGCCCGACCGGTCGAAATATCCATGCCCACTCCGCTAGTCCATTCGCCGAAATAACGCATTGTGACGGGAGCCCCGATTCCGTCGAGCAGACTACCTGTCGGGTTGGGTCGGTGGTAGGGGTGATTTGCCCAGTATCGTTCGGGAAAGCTGACCTCAGGGGCGGTGTCGCCGGATGGCGTTCGGACGTAGCTGCACGCGATCGTCGAATCGCGCTCGGTTTCCATGTAGTGCGTATGGGCATAAATGGTTGGTCTGGTCATACGAACAAAGTGCGTCTATTCGCAAGCATGATTGACGTCGAATCGGCGGAGAGCTAGGTTCCGACCCCACCAACTCGTGGCCGGGCAGCACTCCGTGCTCAGGCGTTCCTGGAGGTTCCATCGAATGAACAACCCGAAGAAATGGCGATCGCTGATCGCCACGGGGCTGCTGGCCGCAGTCACCTCGACCGTATTGGTCGCGAGCGCGGGTGAGGCGGCCGAGCAGGAAGGCTGGGGGCATCGCTCGTCCTCGGAGTGGGTGGGCAGCTGGGCGGCCGCCGTCACCCGAGGCAACACCAGCGGCTCGACCTTCGTCGGCCTGGACAACCAGAGCGTGCGGATGATCGTGCACGGCTCGGTCGGCGGCTCGAAGATCAGGATCCGGCTCACCAACCTCCACGGCGAGAAGGCGGTCACGGTGGGACGCGCCACGGTCGCGGCGCCGAACACCGACACACCGGAGCTGTCCGACGTCGACGCCAGGACGGTGCGTGGGCTGACCTTCGGCGGCTCGTCCTCGTTCGTGATGCCGATGGGCGCCGAGCTGCTCAGCGACCCCGTCGACCTGCGGGTCGCCGACGACCAGGACCTGGTCGTGAGCGTCTTCTTCCCGACCTCGACCGGGTTGACCACCTTCCACTCGACGACCCGGCAGAGCAACTTCGTCGGCGACGGCGACCTCGTGGCCGATCCCGGCGGTGCGGGCTACACGACCGAGCGGACGTGCTGCTGGTTCTTCCTGTCCGGCGTCGACGTGCTCCGCACGGACGCGGCAGGCTCGGTGATCGTGTTCGCCGACTCGCTCGCCGACGGGCACGGCACCACGTTCAACGCCAACATGCGCTGGCCCGACCAGCTCTCCGACCGGCTGCAGCGCCGCGTCAGCGACGACGACGTGCCCGGCGTGCTGAACATCAGCCGCGGTGGCGCGAGGCTCACCCATGAGGGTGAGGAAGCCGGCGACGGCGGCTTCCCCGGGTTCCCCGAGCTCGGCGCGAACGCGTTCGCCCGGCTGAACGAGGACGTGTTCTCCGAGACCGGTGCGCACGCGGTCATCATGGACCTGGGCATCAACGACGTCTGGATGAACAACGACTCGCCGGAGACGATCATCGCGGCGATCCGCCAGCTCAACCAGCAGATCAAGCAGCGCGGTTACACCGTCCTGGTCGGCACGCTGGGGCCGTTCGAGGGCCTCAACGGCGGCACGGCGCTGGTGTGGACCCCGGAGAAGGAGGCGACCCGCCTGGCGGTCAACCAGTACCTGCTGGACCACCGGGGCGAGTTCGACGCGGTCGTCGACTTCGACGCGGTCCTCCGCGACCCGGCGAATCCGAGCAAGATCAAGCCGGAGTTCGACGCCGGCGACCACATCCACCCGAACGACCTCGGGTCCAAGGCGATGGCCGACGCCATCCCGCTGAGCCTGATCGTTCGCTGACCGGTCGCGGTCCCGGCGGCGCCTTCGTCCGCGCCACCGGGACCGCGTCGGTGCGAGCGTCGTTCATACCGGGATTGAGAGGACAGCGCAGACGTGGACGCCGACGCGATCGTGGCGGGTTTGTACACCGAGGAAGCCCGGCACGACCCCAACCCGTGGTACGCGAAGCTGCACGAGCTGGGGCCGGCCTCCGCGCTGGATCCCGAGGCGCGCGTGTACACCACCGTGGCCAACGGCTTCGACGCCGTCGACGAGGTGCTGCGCGATCCGCGCTTCATCAAGGTTCTCGGCCCGGTGGACAAGCTCGACCACCCCGTGCTGGCCACGCTCTCCCGCTCGATGATGTTCAGCCTCGAGCCGGACCACGGCCGGATGCGGCGGCTGTTCAACAAGATCTTCACCCCGCGCCGGGTGGCCGCGCTGGAGTCGGACCTGCTGGCGGCGATCGACGGCCTGCTCGACCGGATGGCCGAGCTCGGCGCGGGCGGGGCCGAGGTCGACTTCATCGCCGAGTTCGGCTACCAGTTCCCGACCAAGGTGATCGGGCTCCTGCTCGAGCTGCCGGAGTCGGACCTCGCCTGGTTCCGGGAGCGCGCGCAGCGCATCGACCGGTACCTCGACCTCGGCGGCAAGAGCGCGGAGAAGCTGCGAGCCGCCGACGACGCGGTGCTGGAGCTGACCGACTACTACCTGCGGCTCATCGCGGACCGGCGGGCCGATCCCGGCACCGACCTGGTGAGCGACCTGGTGGCGCTGATCGACTCCGGGGACGACCGGCTCAGCGACACCGAGCTGGTCGCGAACCTCGTCGTCCTGCTCAACGCGAGCTTCGTGACCACCATGAACCTGCTCGGCAACGGCCTGCTCCCGCTGCTCGCGCGGCCGGACCTGGTGGACCGGGTGCGGGCCGACGCCGACTTCGCGTCGCGGTGCGTCGAGGAGATCCTCCGCTACGACAGCCCGGTGCAGCTGCTGTCCAGGGTGGCCGCCGACGACACCGAGCTCGCCGGCGTGCCGGTGCCCAAGGACGGCGCGATCATGGTGCTGCTCGGCGCGGCCAACCGGGATCCGCGCAAGCACACCGATCCCGACACCTTCGATCCGGACCGGGCCGATGTCGGCCACCTCAGCTTCGGCGGTGGCGGCTACTTCTGCCTCGGCGCCGCACTGTCGCGTTTGGAGGGTCGGCTGGCGTTTCCCCGGCTGCTCCAGCGGTTCCCCGACCTGGCGATCGCGCGTGACCCGGTCCGCAGCGATGGGCTGCTCCTGCGCGGCTACGGCGTCATCCCGGTGACCACGGGGGGCCGCGGTGCCGCTTGACCCGCAGGTGTCGGCGATGCGGGCGGAGCGGATCGCCGCGAACGTCCGGCCCCTGTACGAGATGTCGCTCGCCGAGGCACGCGCCGCCGACCTGGCCGACATCCGGGCCGGCGGCGGCGACGTCGAGCCGGTGTCCCATGTGGAGAACCGGACCTTCCCCGGTCCGGACGGCGAGCTGCCCGTGCGGATCTACCGCCCGGACCATGATGGTCCACTCGGGACACTCGTGTACCTCTTCGGCGGCGGCTGGACGCTGGGCAGCATCGACACCTCGGACGGGGTGTGCCGGGCGCTGGCCAACGCGGCCGGCTGCCAGGTCGTGACCCCTGGCTACCGGCTGGCGCCCGAGCACAAGTTCCCCGCCGCGGTGCACGACTGCCTCGCGGCCGTCGAGTGGGTCGCCTCCTCGCTCGGCGCGTCCCGCATCGCGGTCGGCGGCGACAGCGCGGGCGGCAACCTCGCCGCCGCGACGACGCTGCTGGCGCGCGGGCGGGGTATGCCATTGGCGGCGCAGCTGCTGGTCTACCCGAACACCCGCTACCACGCTGACACCGGGTCGTTGCGGGACAACGTCGACCGGTGGATGTTCAACCGGAGCTCGGTGGACTGGTACTGGCGCAACTATCTGTCCACTCCGGACGACGGGGTCGACCCGCTGGTGTCCCCACTGCTCGCCGAGGACCTCGGCGGGCTGCCGCCGGCGCTGGTGATCACCGCCGAGTACGACCCGCTGCGCGACGAGGGCGAGCAGTACGCCGAGCGGCTGCGCGCCGCCGGGGTGCCCGTCGAGCTCACCCGCTACGCCGGGATGGCGCACGGGTTCTTCACCATGTCCGGCGTGCTCGACAGCGCGCGGCAGGCCGTCCGGCAGGCCGCGGAGTACCTGCGGAGGAACGTCTCCGATGACCGGTGACGGGCCGCTCACGGTCGCCGACGTGGCGAGGCTGGCCGAGGCTCGGCTGCCGAAGGAGCTGTGGGACTACGTGTCCGGCGGCAGCGGCGCGGAGACCACCCTCGCGGCGAACCGGGCGGCGCTCGACGCGGTGGCGCTGCTGCCGCGGGTGCTCGGCGGGTTCGACACCGTCTCCCCGGCCGTGCGGCTGCTGGGCACGGACGCGGCACTGCCGCTCGCGGTGGCGCCGATGGCCTACCAGCGGCTGCTGCACCCGGACGGGGAGCTCGCCGTCGCGGAGGCGGCCGGGGCGGCCGGCGTCCCGTACGTGGTGAGCACGTTGAGCAGCGTGCCGCTCGAGGAGATCGGCAAGGTCGGCGCGGACACGTGGTTCCAGCTGTACTGGCTGCGCGAACGGTCCCTCGTAGCGGACCTGGTCGAGCGTGCCGAGCAGGCGGGCTGCCAGGCGCTGATGGTCACCGTCGACGTACCGATCATGGGCCGGCGGCTGCGGGACGTCCGCAACTCGTTCGCGCTGCCCGACGACGTGGTCGCGGCCAACTTGGCGGAGGGGTCGACCAGCCGGGCGCACGACCTGGTGGCCGGCGAGTCGGCGATCGCCGCGCACACCGCGGCGGCGTTCGCGCCGAACCTCGGCTGGGCGGACCTGGCGTGGCTGCGCACGCGGACCCACCTCCCGTTGGTGGTCAAGGGGATCCTGGACCCACGGGACGCGGCGCGCGCGGTCGAGTCCGGTGTGGACGCGGTGGTCGTGTCCAACCACGGCGGCCGCCAGCTCGACGGCGCGGCGCCCAGCATCAGCGCGCTGCCCGCGGTCGTCGAGGCGGTGGCCGGGCACTGCTCGGTGTTGCTGGACAGCGGGATCCGCGGCGGCACCGACATCCTGCGGGCGCTCGCGCTCGGGGCCGCGGGCGTGCTCGTCGGCCGGCCGGTGCTCTACGGCCTCGCGGTCGACGGTGCCCGCGGCGTCGGCCAGGTGCTGTCCCTGCTGGCCGAGGAGCTCCGCGACGCCATGACCCTCGCGGGTTGCGCCGACGTCGCCGCGGCGCGGACAGTGTCCACCGTACGAACTGTGAGGACCTGATGAGTGTCGCCGACCTGCCTCCGGCCGACCTGCCTCCCGCCGACCTGGCGCCGGTCGTCGAGCTGCCGCCGGCCGCGACCCCGGTGCGGACCGACCTGCACACCGCGGAGCTGCACCCGTCGCTCGAGGACCCCGCGCTCAACTCGATGAACTTCCTCAACGAGGTGGCGAACCAGTACCCGGACGCGGTGTCGCTGGCGGCCGGCCGGCCGTTCGAGGAGTTCTGGGACGTCACCGAGCTGCCGAGGTACCTCGACACGTTCGGCGGCTACCTCCGCGACGACCTCGGGTACAGCGACGAGCAGGTGCGTCGCACGCTGTTCCAGTACGGCCGCACCAAGGGCATCGTGCACCGTCTCGTCGCCACGAACCTCGAGCTGGACGAAGGCATCTCGGTCGACCCGGAGTCCATCGTGGTCACCGTGGGCTGCCAGGAGGCGATGGTCCTCGCGCTGCGCGCGCTGCGGTCCGGCCCGAAGGACATCCTGCTGGCCGTGTCGCCGACCTACGTCGGCCTCACCGGCGCGGCGCGGCTGGTGGACATGCCGGTGCTCCCGGTGTCCAGCGGCAAGGCGGGCATCGACCTGGACGACCTGCTCGCCAAGGTCCAGGGCGCGCGGGAGGCCGGGCTGCGCCCGCGGGCGTGCTACGTGATGCCGGACTTCGCGAACCCGTCCGGGGTGAGCATGAACGTGTCGACCCGGCGAGCGCTGCTGTCCCTCGCGCGCGAGGAGGACTTCCTGCTGCTGGAGGACAACCCGTACGGCCTGTTCCACGGATCCGAGGAGCGGGTGCCGACGCTGAAGGCGTTGGACGAGCAGCGCCGGGTGGTGTACCTGGGCTCGTTCGCGAAGACGGTGCTGCCCGGTGCGCGGGTGGGCTACGTGGTGGCCGACCAGACGGTGACCGGTGCCGACGGAACGGTTCGGTTGTTCGCCGACGAGCTGTCGAAGATCAAGAGCATGCTGACGGTGAACACCCCGGCCCTGGCCCAGGCGATCGTGGGCGGGAAGCTCCTGGAACACGGCTGCAGCCTGGCGAAGGCCAACGTGCGCGAGCGGGAGGTCTACGCGGCCAACCGCACCCGGGTGGTCGAGGGCCTGGCGGACCGCTTCGGCCCGGACTCCCCGGTCCGCTGGAACGTCCCGGCCGGCGGCTTCTTCGTGGTGGTGACCGTGCCGTTCGTGGTCGACGACGCCCTGCTGGAACGGTCGGCCCGCGACTACGGCGTCCTGTGGACCCCGATGCACCACTTCTACGACACCGCGCTGGATGGCGGGGTGGGCGTCCGGGCGCTGCGCCTGGCCTGCAGCGTGGTGACCCCGGACCAGATAGACAGCGGCCTGGACCGCCTGGTCGCCTTGATCAACGACGTACTGGCCGCCCGGTAGGAGGATGATGCCCCGTATGCGGGCATCGACCAGCGAAGCCAGGTTCGCTTCCATGGCGGCCGGCTACGAGAGCTTCTACCTGCGCGCCTGCCGGCCCGAGGGTGGGCTCGGCGTCTGGGTCCGGTACACCGTGCACCGGCGGAAGGGGCACCCGCCGGTCGGGTCGTTGTGGTTCACCCTCTTCGACGCCGAGGCCGCCGGGCCCGTGGCCACCAAGGTCACCCTGCCCGGGCCGGTGGCCGAGGACTGGGTCCGCATCGGCGACGCGCGGTTCGGTCCGGGGCGGGCGGTCGGCAGCGCCAACGACGTCTCGTGGGATCTCCGGTTCACCGGGGCCGACCCGCTGCACCACCTGCCGCAGGGCTGGATGTACAAGTCGCCGCTGCCCAGGACCAAACCGGTGAGCCCGCACCCCGTCGCCCGGTTCGACGGCACGGTCACCGTCGGCGGGCGGGAGATCGCGCTCACCGGCTGGCCGGGCATGGTCGGGCACAACTGGGGCTCGCAGCACGCGGAGCGGTGGATCTGGTTGCACGGCATGGCTTTCGACGGCGCGGGCGACGACACCTGGCTCGACGTCACGATCGGGCGGCTCCGGCTCGCCGGCCGGACCTCGCCCTGGATCGCGGCCGGGGCGGTGTCGGTGGCGGGGGAGCGGCTCGCGCTCGGCGGGCCGGGTCGCCCCACCAGGGTGACCGAGTCACCCGACCGGCTGGAGTTCGCGCTCGCCGGCCGGGACGTCGTGGTGGCAGGCGTCGCGAGCGCGCCGCGCGAGCGGTTCGTCGGCTGGGTCTACGCCGACCCGGACGGCTCCGAGCACCACACGGTCAACTGCTCCATCGCCGACCTCCTGGTCCGGGTCGCCCGGCCGAACACGGACCCGGTGGAGCTGCGCGCGCCCGGCCGCGCCGCCTACGAGCTCGGCATGCGCGAGCGCGACCACGGCATCCCGATCCAGCCCTTCACCGACGGCTGAGAGCATGTGGCCCGACCGCTACCGGACGAGCGGGGTCACCGGGGCTACTGGGGCTTCGCGCCGGCCACGTGGGTCGACTGCGGCTCGGGGCCGAACGCACGCAGGAACTTGTTCCGGAAGTCGTCCATGCGGGTGACCGGCGCGCCGCTGCTCGGGTTGAGCCCTGCTTCCCAGCCCCACGAGGAGATCCGGTCCAGCACCGCCGGGTCGCGCGCGACGATCGTGATCGGCACGTCCCGGCTGGCGCCGGTACCCGACACGATCGGGGCCGGCTGGTGGTCGCCCAGGAAGACCAGCACCGTGTCGTCGTTGCCGTAGGTCTCCACGTAGGAGATGAGGCTCTCCAGCGAGTACTCGATGGACCGCCCGTACGCGGCGCTCACCTTGGTCGGGTCCGGCCAGATCTCGTCCGAGCGCGGGCCGCGCTCGGCCTGCGGGTCGAAGACCGAGCCGTCGCCGACGTCCTTCCAGTCGATCATCTCCGGCAGCGGCGCCCAGGGTGAGTGGCTCGAGGTGAGGTCGATCTCCGCCATCACCGGGGCGCGGTCGGCCCGCGCGAGCTCGGTGCGCTGGAAGAACGACAGGGTGTACTGGTCGGGCATCTTGGAGTAGGTGAACTGCGGGCCGCGGTAGCCGACGTCGTTGGCGCCGTACTGCTGGTCGTAGCCGAAGTAGTCGCCCTCCGGCCAGTCCTGGTTGATCTGCGGCGAGCTGCCGACCGTCCGCCAGCCCGCGCGCTTGAAGGCGCCGGTGAGGGTGAGCCGGTCGCTCTTGACGAGCAGGTCGTAGCGCTGCTGGTTGTCGATCCACAGGCCGGACTGCACCGTGGAGTGGGCGAACCAGCTGCCGCCGCCGAACGTCGACGAGGTGAGGAACCCGCTCCGGGAGTCGAACCCGGCCGCGCGCAGCCGGTCGGTTCCCGCGTCGAGCACCGCGTCGACCCCAGGCGCGGCGACCGTGCCCTCGACCGCGACGCGCCCGTAGCTCTCGACGAACGCGACGACGACGTCCTTGCCGCGCAGGCCGGTCAGCAGCTCGTCGCCAGGGGTGTACCGGTAGTCGTCGACGGCCGCCTCCTGGGCGAACCGCTGCGGGTCCAGCAGGTCCGAGCGCACCTGGCGCACCTCGTCGAAGACGTGGTTGGCGGCGCTGTTCGAGGCCACCGGCGAGTCGGGGGCGAGCTGCACGCCGAGCACGGCGAAGACGACCCAGACGACCCCGAACGCCGCGACGGTGCGGGTCGCCGTGGTGCGGTGCGCGACCGCGAGGCGGGTCAGGCGCAGGACCGCCAGCGTCATCAGGACCAGCAGGGCGACGATGAGCAGCACCGCCCCGACCACGGCGGCGATCGCCGCGAACCGCCCGATCGAGTCGCCGAGGAAGTCGATGCCCGGTCCGAAGAAGCTCCAGTCGAACACCGGGTTGAACGGTCGGTCGAGCGTTTCGTAGAAGCCCATGTCGACGAACTTCGTGACGGCCAGCAGCCCGAGACCCACGCCGACGACCGCCACCGTCACCCGCCGCGAGCGCAGCGGCAGGGCGAGCATGAGCCCGGCGACGACCAGCGCCTCCACGGGGATGCGCGCGAAGGCCTCCGGGGTGAGCTGGCCGAGCTGGTTGGGTCCGACGAGCGCGAACAGCACGAGCAGGCCGGCGAGGGCCGTGGTCACACCGGACAGGACCCGGCGGCGGGTCGACCGGGTCGCGGCCTCGGTCGCGTGGGTCCCGGTAGCCGACTCGGGCTCGGTGGCGCGGTGCCGGTACAGCCAGCCGATGTCGTAGCCGAACGACCAGACGAGCGCGGCGAGCGCGAGCCCGGTGACGACGACCGCGCCGGTGTGCGGGAGGAGTCCGGAGGCGGCGACGGTGAGCACGATGCCCTGTGCGGCGGCCACGGTCTTGCGGATCATGCTGTGCGGGAGCTCGGCCCGCAGCCAGGGGACGACGTGGCCGACCGCGACGAACGCGTACCGCATGACGCCGATCGCGAGTACCCACGGGCCGAGGACGGTGGCGAGGTAGGCGCTGAGCACCAGGATGAGGAAGGCGTCGACCTCCATGTCGAACCGCGCGCCGAACGCCGAGACGGTGCCGGTGCGCCGGGCGACCCGGCCGTCGACCGCGTCGGTGGCCAGCGCCACCGCGGCGAGGACCACCAGCGCGGTGGTGACCGGCTGGGGGCCGGTGTCCGCGACGAGCGCGGTGACGGCGCCGGTGAGCACGGCCCTGGCCAGGGTGACCCGGTCGGCCGGCCCGAACGACGCCTGGCCGAACCGGCGCAGCCCGGTGGTGAGCGCGGCCCAGCCGACGGCGGTGTAGGCGACGCCGGCCAGCAGCCCCGACGGCCCGAGGCCGACGGTCATGATCAGCCCGACGAGCAGGACTAACAGTGCGGCCGCTCCGGCGGTCGGTGTTCGCACCGGAGATGCTGTCTTGTCGGCCACGCGTCCTCCTGAGGTCTGGTCCCGCACTTCACTACGTCCAGCGGCTCCGGATGGTTCTATCGGGAGGAATATTGGGCCGCTGACCAGCGCGACCCGCCACGACGCTGAACTTCCCGGCGGCGCGGCGCGTAGTTCCGGTCGGGGAACCTACCGAATGGAGGCCGCGTGACCGAGTCCACCCAGTTCGCGCCGGAGTGGCTCGCGTTGCGTGAGACCGCCGACGCCGCGGCCCGCGCCGCTGACCTGCTGGAACCCCTGCGGGCGGTCCTGCCCGCGGGTGGGCTGGTGATCCGCGACCTCGGTTGTGGCACCGGTTCCATGGGCCGCTGGCTGGTGCCGCGGCTGCCCCGGGCCCAGCACTGGATCCTGACCGACCGCGACCCGATGCTGCTCGCGCGCGCGGCCGCGGGCCTGCCGCACCCGGCGACGGCGGTGCCCGACCAGCGGGACATCACCCGGCTGAGCGCCGCGGACCTGGCCGGCACGTCGCTGGTCACCGGGTCCGCGCTGCTGGACCTGCTCACGGCCGAGGAGGTCGCCGGCCTGGCCGCCGCCTGCGTCGAGGCCCGGTGCCCGGCGTTGCTGGCGCTGTCCGTCGTCGGCGTCGTGGAGCTCTCCCCGGTCGACCCGCTCGACGCCGAGCTCGCGGCGGCCTTCAACGCCCATCAACGCCGAACCGTCGACGGCCGCAGGCTCCTGGGCCCGGACGCGGCCGCCGCGGCCGCCGCGGCGTTCGCCGGTCTGGGTGCGGTGGTCCATCGCCGCCCCAGCCCCTGGCGGCTGGGCCCGCACCGGGCGGCGTTGACGGCCCAGTGGCTCCAGGGCTGGGTGGCGGCCGCGGTGGCCCAGGACCCGGCGCTGGCCCGCGACGGGTTCGCCTACCTCCGCCGCCGCCTCGACGCCGCCAACCTGAGAGCCGTCATCCACCACGAGGACCTGCTCGCTCTCCCGGTGTGACTCCGCCATCCGGGTGCCGAGCTGAGCCAGGTCGGGCCGAAGAACCACGCGCTATGGGCTGCGCCGGCTCGTCCACGTCGACGGCCATTGCTTTTGCTGGTAGAACGGTAATACCATTGGGCCTGTCGATCCTGGCTCGAGGAAGAGCACGGATACATCATCCGGGCCGCCTGGTCGTGCTCGATCATCGGAGGATGAGTTGGGAAAGAGCGGACGCGTCTTCGTACGTGGACTGACATCGGAGACCTACGGCCTCGGTGAGTTCCGGCGCCGCCAGCTCGACGTGGAACGGGTGCGGGACGACTCGGTCGTGGTCGACGACGCCAAGGTCGCGCACTCCGGCGACAGCGCGAAGAGCCGCACCTGGTGGCGGATCGGGCCCGGGGACGAGGACTTCCTCACCCAGACGGTGCAGGTCCACTTCGTCGAGCTGCCACCCGAGTCCTCCAACCACGGGCACGGCCACCAGAACGAGGCCGCGTTCTACATCCTGGAGGGCCGCGGCTACGAGATCCACGACGACCTGCGCTACGACTGGGCCAAGGACGACCTCGTCTTCGTGCACACCGACTCCGTGCACCGCCACTTCAACCCCTACGGCGAGAAGGCCGTCGCACTCGTCGTGAAGGCCAAGAGCACCTTCATGTTCATGGGCCTCATCCAGCAGGGCCGCAGCGGCCCGGTCGACCGCGAGGCCGAGTTCGGGCCGCGCGAGGACTGGTCGCGGGTCTGGACCCCCGGCGTGCTCGACCGGAAGAAGGTCATCTCGCCGGCGGACACCGTCTGGGCGGACACGCCGCTGGGCCGGACCCGGGTCATCGCCTCGGCCGAGCGGACCGACGCGCGGATCTTCAGCGTCGACGCCTTCGAGCTCGACATTCCCGCGGGCGGGCGCAGCGGCAAGTACTGGAAGATGGCCGACGAGGTCTACTACGTCCTCGACGGCGGCGGCTACGCGCTCCAGTGGGAGGTCGAGGCCGAGATCGCCGAGAAGTACTACGCGCGGATCGCGCTGGAGCCCCAGCGGTACGAGATCACCAAGGGCGACACGCTCTACGTTCCGCAGAACCACGTCTGCCAGCTCTTCGCCGCGGACGGGACGCCGCTTCGCCTGTTCAACGCGCAGAACCGGGTCTTCAAGCACCTCGGCTACGACGCGGTCCACTTCTTCGAGCCGGCGTCGGGCAGCGAGCCGGCCGCGGAAAGTGCACAGGACAGCGAACAGTCAGGGCAGCTCACCGACAGCAACGCCTGACGGCAGCCGGTGCGGCCGTCGCGTGACCAGGCCGCGTCGGCGGGCGGCGCGGCGCTCTTCTCGTGCTCGCTGGGCATCGCGAGCGTCGCGCTTCCCCTGCTGGCGCTGCGGACCGGCTACTCGGCGGCCGAGGTCGGCATCCTCACCGCGGTCTCGGCCATCGCGCAGATGGCCACCCGCCTCGTGCTCGGCGCGGTCATGCGGCGGATCGGCGACTGGGTGCTCATCGTCGGCGCCGGGCTCACCCTCGGCCTCTCCTCGGGGGTCGTCGCGATCTCCGCGGCGGTCGTGCCGTTCACGATCGCCGAGCTGCTGCAGGGCGTGGCCCGGGCATGCTTCTGGACCGGGAGCCAGACCCACGTGGTGCGCGGCGACCGGCGCGCGGTGGGCGCGCTGGCGGCGATCAACTTCGTGGCCAGCCTCGGGCTGCTCGGCGGGCCGGTGCTGGCCGGCGTGCTCGTGGAGAGCTCCGGACGCTTCGCGCTCGTCGTCGGCGCCGCGATCGCCTGCCTGGCGTTGCCGCCGGCGCTGCTGCTCGACCGGCTGCCGCCGTTCTCGCCGCCGGCCGAGCGGCCGCCCGGCGGGATCTGGCGGCGGCCGGGCGTCGGTGTCGGCTGCTGGGCCGGGGTCAGCGCCGGCGCGTGGCGCGGCCTGCTGTCCAGCTTCGTGCCGGTGGCGCTGGACGCGGCGGGCCAGACGGCCGCGGCCGTGGGCGTGCTCGTGTCGGTGGCCAACGGCGCGGCGCTACTCGGCGCCGCGGTCGTCGGGCGGGTGCGCGGCTCGTGGGTCGGCCGCGCGTTCCTGCTCGGCTCGGTCGCGGCCGGCGGCGGGACCGCGCTGGTGACCCTCGCCGCCGGGTCGGCGTGGTCGGCTGCGGCGCTGCTCGCGCTCTCCGGGCTAGGCGCGGGTGCGCTGCAGACGGTGGGGCCGGCGATCGCCACCGAGGCGGTCCACCCGCAGGAGCGCGGCGAGGCGATCGCCGCGGCGGGCACGTTCCGGGCGGCGGCCCTGTTCGGTGGGCCGATCGTGGTGTCCGGCGCGGTGGTGCTCGTGCCGCTCGCCGCGGCGATGGTTGCGGCCGGGGTGCTCATCGCAGCGACGGCCGCGGCGGTGCGGGGTCTTGTGCCGGCGGAGCGAACCTGAGACATTGATGACTAAAGGTAAGTCCATTAGAGTATCCAGTGGTTCGGACGACGACGGTGCCAGTCACTACCAGGTGCAGAAGAGCCGCCGGGTCAAGTGGGTGTGGACGGTGACCGTCCCACCAGGACGCTCGAACGAGTCAACCAGATCGTGCCCGCGGATGCTCTGAGATCCCGTCGATCCCGCGACCGACCCCGAGACTTGAGAGCTGGCTGCGTGTTTGGCGGAGCGGTCTGCCTATAGCTGCTGCCGCCAGCATCCTCGCAACGTGTCACGGAGTGGTCACCAGTGCATATCCGCGCCTGCGTCGCCGTCCACACCTGATCGATCAACTACGTTCCTGGTCCTGACTGGAAACCGCCTTCCCGAAGGAGTTAACGCCACGGTCCATCGAAGTAACAGAAGGGTAACAAAATGCATAATGGTTAGTCCATATGGCCTTCGAACGTGTTTACTGGATCAGCAGGTTGGCCCGTTGATGTGCCGGCCGAGCTCGCGAAGGACTTACTATGCGCACGTACTTGTGGGCCGCGCAACAGGGTCGGCTTGTCTACAAAGGTGCACGCTGTCGATCGCCGCAACGGCGAGCGAAGGCGCTGCCCCCGGGGTCACCCCAACGCCGATTCGTAGGCGCGGGCGCCGCGGAGGAGTGTGGACGGTCGGGACTCCCGGCCACGTCGGAGTCGCCGGTCGGCGAAGCAAACCTCGAGAAATAAGCGAAGAGGAGTCACGCGTGCGGTCAAGGTGAGGGTGCGACAGGGGGATTTTGCTGGCGACCTGCCAGTCCTGGCCGAAGGGAACCGCTAATGGTGGGTAACAAACGGATCTCTGTCGTCGGCGTCGGCTCCATACACGACGCTCCACGCGGAACAAGTCAACGCATGATGGCGGCAGAGGCGGCACGCCGGGCGATCGCCGACGCCGGTCTGTCCATCAGCGACATCGACGGCGCCCTGGACCTGCGCCGGTCCGGTGGCGGTGGTGACCGCGCGACGTACACCGATGTGTTCACCCGGGTCCTCGGGATCCCGGCGAACTTCTACTTCACGGTGGGCCGAGGCGGCACCCTCGCGGGGCTTGCGGTCGCGGTCGCGACGTCATTCCTCGACCACGGGCAGGCGAAATACATCCTGTGCGTGGGAGCGGTCGACGACCTGACCAAGGCCGAGCAGGCGAAGGCCCAGGGCCACCGCGGCATGAACCACGTCGAGAAAGAGGGCTACTGGGGTAAGGCGCTCGGCGATCTTCGAGCGGTCAGCCATCACAGCTGGATGGCCGCGCGCCACATGGCTGAGTTCGGCACGACCAGCCGTCAGCTCGGCGCCATCTCGGTAGCGGAGCGGGCCTGGGCGAACATGAACCCGGAAGCCAGGATGTATGGCCGCCCGATGACCATCGAGGACCACCAGAACTCGCCGTGGGTGGTCGAGCCATATCACCTGTTCGACATCAGTCTCATCTCCGACGGCGCGGTGGCGTTCATCCTGACCACCGAGGACCGAGCGAAAGACCGCCCGCATCGCCCGGTGCACGTACTTGGTCAAGGCTTCGCCGAACTGGCCGCCAAGATGTGGTGGAAAAAGACCAACTACATCCAGATGGCGGTGAAACCCGCTCGCGACATGGCATTCGAACAGGCCGGCATCCAGCTGAAGGACATCGACTGCGCCCAGCTCTACGACTGCTTCACCGGCGAGGTTCTCATCCAGCTCGAGGACTATGGCTGGTGCGAGAAGGGCGACGGCGGCCCGTTCGTCGAGGCTGGCAACACCGCGCCCGGAGGCACCATCCCGGTGAACACCGGCGGTGGCCTCCTGTCCAACAAGCATCTCGGAGACCTCGTCGGATTCACGGAGGCGGTGACACAGCTGCGTGGCACGGCGGGGGAGCGGCAGGTCCCCGACTGCGAGATCGCCATCACCACGGGCCACGGCGGAGAGCTCGTGTCGCCGGGCATGTGTTCCATCCATACGACAACGGTGCTTGGGACGGTGTGAGGATGACCATCGAGACAGCGCGGAAGACGAATGTCACCGCCGAGTGGAACCCGCAGAAGCCCAGGCCCAATATCGACGTCGACAATGTGGACTTCTGGGACGGCCTGCGTCGAGAAGAACTACTGCTGTGGACGTGTCGAACCTGTGGCGCGGCCTACTGGCCCAAGTGTTACTGCATCGAGCACGAGAACGAGCCGTTCGCGGCGAACATGTCCTGGGAGCCGTCTAGCGGTTTGGGTCGGATCTTCGCGATGAACCGCCATCACACCGCGTTCAACCCCGGGTTCGCCGATGAGATCCCGTACACCTACGCGCTGGTCGAGCTCGACGAAGGCCCGATGATCAGTTCCACGATCGTCGGGGATCCACCGAACGACCTGCTGGCAGTCGGCCTACGGGTCCGGGTCGTCTACAAGCACTATCCGGCGGAAGGGTTCACCCTCCCCCATTTCGAAGTAATCGGCGAATAAGACCTGCGGGGAGACTGGAGTAAGGCCATGCACGGCGGCAACACAGTGGTCCGCGCCAAATGGCGTAGGACGAGTCAGGTCCTCGGGTCGCTCGTTCTGGTCAGCCTGTGGTTGACCACGGCGTGCGGTGCTGCGGATGGCCCAGCGTCCCCTGTCGGTGACGAAGGCGGTCCCTTCACGTACTCCGCCAATGATCGGCAGGACAAGCTCGTCGAAGGAGCGAAGAAGGAAGGCGCTCTCACCTGGTACGCGTCGCCCTGGCCGGCGGACTTCCAGGAAGCGCTACTGTCGGCGTTCAACAAGAAGTACCCGTTCATCAAGGTCAAGGTCTTCAACGGGGACCAGGCCGCGATCTCGACGCGCGTCGTGCAGGAGACCGCCGCCGGCCGGCCGAGCGCCGACGTCGTGGAGATGACCCAGGACGGCGCCCAGATTCTCCGGGACCAGGGTCTGCTCGCGCCGTTCTACTCGCCGCTCGCCACGAAGATGTCGGACACCTTCAAGGACCCGGCCGAGGACAAGAACCAGGTGTGGATGGCGTCCGACCGGGTCTCGCTCATCTCGTTCGCCTACAACACCGACATCCTCGACGCCGACAAGGTGCCGACCACCCTGGACGACCTGCTGGCGCCGGAGCTGTCCGGCAAGCTCGCCATCACGTCGAGCACGACCGGGGTGCGGTGGATCGGCGCGGTCTTCGACAAGCTGGGCGAGGACAAGGCCAAGGAGTTCTTCAACAACCTCCGTGGCCAGCACGTGCGGGTCGAGGGAATCTCCGGGGCGGCGCTGATGGGCCTCATGGCCCGCGGTGAGGTCGTCGCGTCCCCGGCCGTGTTCAAGGCACACGCCCAGCAGGAGACGGCCAAGGGCGCGCACGTCAAGTGGGCCCCGCTGGACGACCTGCCGGTGGTGGTGAACTCCGGCGAGGCGTTCGTGAGCAAGGAGGCCGCGAACCCGAACTCCGCGATGCTCTTCGTCGACTTCCTGCTGGGTCCCGACGGCGCGAAGGTGTTCAAGCAGTACAACTACGACCTGCCGGCCGACGTCGACGCGCTCAACCTGAACCTCTGGGTGCCGGACACGTCGTTCGACACGTCGGACGACTACAACACCGCGTACAAGAGCTGGCAGGTCGTCCTCGACAGCCTGCGCGGGTGACCGTCGAATGCTGACGGCCAGCCCACCAACCGCGCCCTCGTCGCCGAGCCCGGACGTCCGGGAGCCGAGACCCCGCTCCTGGCGGCCCCGGCTCGGCGGCGGTGGCGGTGCCATCGCACCCGGTCTGCTGCTCATCTCGGTCGTGCTGATCGGGCCGCCGTTGTTCTTCCTGATCTGGACCAGTCTCACGCCTGGCCCGGGCATCAGATTGATCCGGCCGTTTTCGTTCGACGCGTACCTGAAGCTGTTCGGCAGTGACGCGACCTTCTTCCAGTCGCTGTGGCAGACCGCGGTGTTCGCGCTGGGCAGCTCCGCCGGCGCGCTGGTCCTCGGCTCGGTGCTGGCCTGGCTCGTCGCGCGCACCGACGTCAAGGGCAAGTGGCTGGTCTACCTCGCCGTCTTCCTGTCCTTCGCCATCCCGGGAATGATCGAGGTCATCGGCTGGATCCTGCTGCTGGGTCGCGGCGCGGGGCAGGTCAACGTCCTGCTGCACGATCTGTTCGGGGTCGGCGTCACGTTCCCGATCCAGTCGATCGAGGGCATGATCTTCGTCCAGTCGCTGTCCCTCGCGCCCGTGGTCTTCCTGCTCCTCGTGGGTCCGCTGCGGATGATGGACAAGTCGCTGGAGGAGTCGGCGGTCATGTGCGGCGCGTCGCGGCTGCGCTGCTTCCGCCGGATCACCCTCCCGCTCCTGCTGCCGAGCCTCCTGTCGGTGCTGATCCTGGTGATCATCCGGGCGGTCCAGGCCTTCGAGGTGCCGCTGTTCCTCGGCCAGCCGGCCGGGGTCCGGACCCTCACCACCGAGGTCTACAACGGACTCCACGAGTCGTTCATCCCCGACTACTCGCGATCCGCGGCCTTCGGCGTGATCCTCATGGTCGCCCTCCTCTTCGCGATCTGGTACTACCAGCGGGCCACGCGGGACGCGCTGAAGTTCGTGACGGTGACCTCGCGGGGCTTCCGGCCGCAGTCGATCGCGCTGGGCCGCCTCGGGTGGCTCGGCACGGTGCTGATCGCGCTCGTCACGCTGTTCTACGTCGCGCCCGTCCTCGCGGTGCTGCTGGAGTCGTTCCGCTCCGGCGTGCGCCAGCCCGGCCAGTCCCTGCTGTCCGGGCTGTCCCTGGAGAACTACCGGGCGATGTGGCGGCAGCCGGACCTGCTGGGCGCCGTGACCAACAGCGCCGTCATCGGCCTGCTCAGCGCGACGCTGGTCGTCGTCCTCTGCCTGGCCGCCGCGTGGGCGATCGGCCGGACGAAGTCGCGCGGGCGGGCGGCGCTCAGCCACGTGCTGTCGCTGCCGCTGGCGATTCCCGGCACGGTGCTGGGGCTGGCCGTCCTGGTCACGTTCGTGTATCTGCCGATTCCGGTGTACGGGACGGTCGCGATCTTCGTCATCGCGTACGTCGTGCACTTCGCGCCGTACGGGCTGCGCTACGTGCAGCCGGCCCTCGCGCAGATCCATCCGCACCTAGAGGAGTCCGCCCAGGTGTCCGGTGCGCGCATGGGTGCCGTCTTCTGGCGGATCCTGACCCCGCTGCTCATCCCCGCCCTGCTCGGGTCGTGGCTGTACGTCTTCTTCCACAGCTTCAGGGATCTCTCGGTCGCCGCGATGCTCTACACGGCCGACACGAACGTGGTGTCCACGCTGGTGATGAGCATGTGGCAGGAAGGAAGTCTCAACGTACTCAGCTCGTTCGGCGTGCTGATCTCGATGCTGAGCATCGCGGTCGCCGCCGGCGCGTACACGTACGGGCGCCGGCTGGGCGTCACGGTCGAGTAGCACCACCACGGAGGTTCGACGTAGTGACATACCGGGACCTGAGCGGCCTCTTCGCCCCTCGTGAGATCGCGATCATCGGCGCCTCGGACCGTGCCCCCTACACCCGCAGCGTGTTCGCCAACCTGCGGGACTTCGGGTTTCCCCTGGAGCGCGTCCACCTGGTGAACCGCAAGCAGACCACGGTGTTCGGCCGCGCGGCGGTGCCCTCGCTCGCCGACATCGGCTCCCCGGTGGACGTCGCGTACGTCGGCAGCGGCGCGGGCAGCGTGCTCGACGTCGTCGACCAGTGCGGCAAGCTCGGGGTCAAGGGCTGCGTCGTGCTTACCGACGGGTTCAGTGAGAGCGGCGCGGAGGGCGGCGCGCTGCAGCGCCGGGTCATCGATCTCGCCCGCAGCAACGGAACCCTCCTCTGCGGTCCGAACACGCTGGGCTTCGCCTCGATCGGCCGCGGCGTGCCGCTCTGGGGCCGCCCGCTGCCCGAGGTCGTCGCGGGGAACGTGAGCGGCGTGTTCCAGAGCGGGGGCGTCGGGGGCGGCTTCCTCGAGCTCGCCAGCGGCCGCGGTTTGGGCATGAACACGATCGTCGCCACCGGCAACCAGGCCGACCTCGACTCGGTGGAGTACATCAACCACCTCGTCGACGACCCGGGGACGGACGTGATCGCCGCGCACGTGGAGAGCCTGGAGCGGGTGGTGGAGATGGCCGCGGTGGTCCGGCGGGCGTCGCTGGCCAGCAAGCCCGTCGTCCTCCTGCTCGTGGGGACCTCCGAGGTCGGCCGGCGCAACGCCGCCGCGCACACCGGCGTGCTGTCGGCTCCGGGGCCCGTCATGCGAATGCTCCTGGAGGACGCCGGCGCGATCGTCGTCGACGACATCGACGAGCTGTGCGAGACCGTGGCGCTGCTCGGACACGTCGCCTCGAGCCGGGCGGTCGACTGCCTGCGCGGCGCCGACTCCGGCGTCGGGCTGGTCACGGTGTCCGGCGGCGAGTGCACGCTGCTCGCGGACGCGGCGGGCCGGTCGGGGACGCCGCTGACGGCGATCACCGTGGACGAGCGGACCGCGGTCCGGGAGGCGCTCGGCCGGCCGAGCGTGGTGGGAAACCCCATGGACGTGGGGAACTCGCCGCGGAAGAACCCGGAGGGCTTTGAGCGCGGGGTACGGATGATGGCGAAGTTGCCCAACACGGCGCTGCTGGCCAGCCGCCTGCCGATGAGCGACCCGCCGGAGCCCTGGCTCATGGACGCCTACCGGGCGGTGGCGCGGATCGCGCGGGAGGAGGGCAAGCCGGCAGTCTTCCTCAGCCGGACCATCACCGCCGTCCCGCCCCAGCTGGACGAGTTCTTCCGAACCGAGCCCGGCGTCGTGCTGCTGCGGTCCTACCACTTCGGCATGCGGGCGATGGCCGGGCTTCGGAGGTTCGGCCGGTGGCTGGACGAGCAGCACGGCGAGAGCCCGTGGCCGGCCGCCGTGGCCGCGGCCGCCCACCCGCCGGCGACCCCGCCGCCCACGGTCGTTCCCTATCAGACGGTTCGGCGGCTGCTGTCGGACTACGGGGTCGCGGTGCCGGCGGAGGAGTACGCGCGCACCGGTCCGGAGGCCGCCGCGGCCGCCGAGCGGCTGGGCTTCCCGGTCGTCGTGAAGATCGACTCGGTCGACCTGCCACACAAGACGGAGGTCGGCGGCGTCGCCGTCGGTCTCGAGTGCGCGGCCGACGTGCTGGCGGCCTGCGAGCGCCAGCAGGCGGACGTGGCGCGCCTCGCGCCGCACGCGCGGCTGGCCGGCTGGGTGGTGCAGAAGATGGTCGGCGGGGTCGCCGAGGTGCTGGTCGGCGCGACCACGGTGGCCAAGGTCGGCAAGGTGCTGACGATCGGCAGCGGCGGGGTGCTGACCGAGCTCGCGGAGGACGTGCGGTTCCTGCTGGCGCCCGCGTCGCCGGCGGAGGTGCGCCGCGCACTGTCCAAACTGGGCGCCGCCGCGCTGCTGCGCGGGTACCGCGGCGCCGAACCGGCCGATGTGGACAGTCTGGTGGCGCTGGTTGTCGCTTTCGGTCGGCTGGTCCACGAACACAGTGACGAGCTGGATGTCGCCGAGCTGAATCCGGTGATCGTCGGCGAGGCGGGAAGTGGCGCGGTCGCTGTCGACGCGCTGCTGATCCGTGCGGGTTCCGGAAGAGAGGGTAGGGATGAATAGACACCTGTCGAACAAGTACGCCATCGCCGGGTTGGGAGTGACACCGGTGGGCAAGACCGGCATGTCGAGCGACATGCTTGCCGCGGAGGCGGTTCGCCTTGCCGCCGATGACGCCGGCCTCTCGGTCGACGACCTGGACGGCTTCATCACCCACAACGCCGGGATGCACGGCTACGGCCGCGCCACCGGCGACGTTCCGCGACGGGCGGGCATGCGCAACGCGAAGATGATCTGGTCGATGTATGCCGGTGGCGGCACCGCGATGGCGCAGGTCATGACCGCGATCGGCGCGCTCGAGACCGGGATGTGCAGCGCGGTGGTATGTGTTCTGGCCAGCGACGAGGGCACCCGGCACGACCTACGCGCGTCGATCATCCGGCCCGCGAGCACCGCGGGTGCGTACGGGATGTTCACTCCCGGTGCGATACACGCGATGATGTTCCGGCGTCACATGCACGACTACGGAACCACGCCCGAGCAACTCGGCATGATCGCGGTGACCCAGCGGGCGTACGCGAACAAGCGTCCGGACGCGATCATGCACGGTCGCACGATGACGATCGACGACTACCTGGACTCGCCCCCCGTGGTGGAGCCGCTGCGGCGGTTCGACTACTGCCTGGTCTCCGACCACGGCGTTGCCTTCATCGTGACCTCCGCCGAACGCGCTCGCGACCTGAAGACGCAGCCCGTCCACATCTCCGGGGTCGGCATGAGCCACCAACTGAAGCTCAGCCCCAAGGAGCAGTACTCCATGTTGGACATCACCGAGGCGAAGGAGCAGGCGTTTTCGATGGCCGGCATCACGATGCGGGACATTGACGTGGCGCAACTCTACGACTGCTGGACTGTGACCGTCCTGTACGAGCTGGAGGGATATGGGTTTTGCGCGCGGGGTGAGGGCGGCGCCTACGCCGCCGACGGGATGCTCGGCCCGGACGGCCCGATCCCGGTGAACACGCAGGGTGGCGGTCTGTCCTGGACGCACGCCCGAGGCCACACCCAGATATCGGAGGCGGTTCGCCAACTTCGCGGCGAGGCCGGCGGAACGCAGGTGAAGGACGCGGAGGTCGCGCTGTGTGCCGGTCATGGCGGCGATACGAGCTACTACGACCAAACCCCGTGCTACCAGCACCTCACAGTTGTTCTTCAGAAGTAAGGAGTAGTGACCGTGAGCGCACCTACGGCCGAGCAGACCGGCTGGAACAAGCCCTTTCCCGGGCTGGACGCCGACACCAAGCGATTCTGGGACGCCTGCAAGCGGCATGAGCTCAGCGTGCAGCGCTGCCGTGACTGTGGCGCCTATGAGTGGCCCCCGGCGCACTGCGGCAGCTGCGGCTCGGCGAACATGGAGTGGGCAGAGGTCAGCGGCGAGGGAACCGTGTTCAGCTTTGTGGTGTTCCACAAGCTGTACCATCCCGGCTTCGCGGACGAGATCCCTTACAACGTCGCGATCATCGAGCTCGCCGAGGGGCCGTTGCTGCAGAGCAACATCGTCGACTGCCCGAACGACGAGATCCACGTCGGGATGCCGGTGTCGGTCGTGTACGAGGACATCTCGGATGAGTTCACGCTTCACCGCTTCCGTCGGAGTGATACCACGTGACCGAGCAGCGTGCGGATGCGACGCGGCTGCTGGTCGGTTCGCTGGGTCTGGGTGCCATGGGCGGGCCGATCGCAGGCCACCTCTTGGACGCTGGCTTTCCCGTCGTGGTTCACGATCTGGACCGGGCCGCGGTCGAGGAGGCCACCGCGCGTGGGGCGACCGGCGCGGGCAGTGCGGTCGAGCTCGGCGCGCGCAGCGACGTCGTGGTCGTCATCGTGCCGAGTGACGACGACGTTCTCGTGGCCTGCACCGGCGATGACGGCGTGCTCAGCGGAATGCGCTCGGGTGGTGTCCTGCTGATCAGTGCGTCGGTGCGGCCGGAGACCTGCGAAAAGGTCGCGGCGGCCGCCCCGGACGATGTCACGGTCCTGGACGCGGCGCTCACCGGCGGTGTGCGCGGTGCGCAGGAGGGCAGCATCAACCTGCTGGTGGGCGGCGACGCGGCGGCATTGGATCGAGTCCGCCCGGCGCTCGCGCCGTGGACGTCGAGCGTGCATCACCTGGGCACGCTCGGCGCCGGCCAGGTCGGGAAGACGGTCAACAACCTGGTGCACTGGGCGCAGATCAGCGTACTCGCCGAGGCGCTGGAACTGGGACGGCGTTGGGGCGTGTCGGTTCCAGCAATGCGGCGAGCCCTGATGGACGGCCCGACGGACAGCCGGACGCTGCGCGAGCTCGAGCGGATGCGGCTCACCTGGCATGCCAAGGACCTGGCGAACGCCATGTCGATGGCCGAGGCCGTCGACTGGGCCCTGCCGATCGGGCGGACCTCCCAGGAGGTAATGACCTCGATAACGGTGTCGCGACTGGTCAGGCTCCTGCACGACGGGCCGCTGCGCGACGCGGACGGCGGCCAGTCGACGTAACCGCGGAGTCACGCGTGGTCGTCGCTGACCATCCCGCTGTAGGAGCGGACCACGTTGTCGTTGACGGAGAACCCGGCGGCCACCGCGATCGTCGCCACCGCGCCCACGCTCAGCGCCACCACCGGACCCACCAGACCCGCGAACGCGCCGACCACCACGTCGCCGAGGGCGGGGCCGCCTCGGGAGGACATCTGGTAGAACGCGGTCACCCGGCCACGGATCTCGTCCGGTGTGTCGATCTGGACCGCGGCGTGCCGAATGGTCGTCGCCATCGCGTCGAAGCCGCCCAGCAGCAACGCGGCCACGATCGCCATCGCGAACACGGGCGAGAACGCCAGCAGGATGGCCGCGACACCGTAGAGCGCGGTCGCGGCCAGCAGCACCTTGCCCTGCCGGGTGCTCCGCTCCACCGTGCGGAACACCGAGTAGGTCGCGAGCAGCGCGCCGGCCGACGGTGCGGCGGACAGGATCCCGTACCCGGTCGACCCTACCTGCAACACGTCGACGGCGAGCGCGGGCAGCAGCACCCGGTACGCGCTGAACACCGTCGCCGCGAGGTCGAGGCTCATCAGCGTGTAGATCAGCGGCCGGTGCCCGATGTACCGCGCACCCTCCATGATGGACTGGACGACGGTACGTCTCTCCTCCGGCCGCGGCAGCGGAGGCGTTCGCAGCAGCGCGAGGATCACCACGAGCAGCGCGTAGGTCGCGGTGTCCACGGCGTACATCAACCCCGGCCCGTCGACGGTGATCAGCAGGCCGGACATCAGCGGCCCGAGCAGGATCGCGAGCTCCCGGGAGGGGTTGAGCAACGCGATAGCCTGCGCGATCTGGTTGCGCGGCACCAGCGCGGGGATCAACGCCTGGCGGGCCGGCTGGTCGAAGGTGGCCGCCGCGGTGGTGAGCACGACGGACAGGACGACATGCCAGGCGAGCGCGTTGCCGGTGAGCGTCAGCCAGGCGAGCAGCCCCGCCACCAGCAGCGCCACCGTCTGGGCGCCCTGCAGCAGCCGCCGCCGGTCGACCCGGTCGGCGAGCGCGCCGCCGAGCGGGCTGAGCACCACCAGGGCCACCGCCTGCGCCGCGCCGACCAGCCCGGTGTAGGCGATCGAGCCGGTGAGGTCGTAGACCTGGAAGAAGTTGGCGGCGACCGTGCCGCGGGTGCCGATCTGCGAGGCCACCACGCCGGCCCAATACAGGTTGAAGTCGCGGTTCCGCATAACCTCCGGTAGCGCTACGCGGCCGAACATAGCGTGTAGCTCACCCCCGTATCGTTGTCAGCTCGTGGCTGCCTTCGAACTATGTTCGTCAGTCCACCGGCACGAGGGTCAGCTTGGCCGGGTCCATCCGGACGAATACGTCGGTGCCCGGTTGGATGGAGACCGACGGGTTCCCGCGGGCCCGGATCTCGTGCTCTCCCACCCGGATCACGTGCTCGACGGCCTCGCCGAGGAAGGCGCGATTCACCACCGTGCCCTTCCACTCGTTCGGTACCTCGCTGGCCCGGCTGTCGACGTCGATCTCCACGGCCTCCGGCCGTATCGAGACGACGACGTCCCGGTTCGGCGCGATGTCCACAGCGGAGTCGAGCGCGAGCGGCCCGTCGACGGTGAGCACCGTGTATCGGTCACCTGCCTTCGCCTCGACGGTTGCGGTGAGCATGTTCGTCGTGCCGATGAACTCCGCGACGAACCTGCTGTTGGGGTTCTCGTAGATCTCCCGTGGCCGGCCGAGCTGAATGATGTTGCCGTGCTTCATTACCGCGACCGTCGTACTCAGCACCAATGCCTCGGTCTGGTCGTGGGTGACGTAGACCGAAGTGATGCCGAGGTCGCGCTGCAGGCGCTTCAGCTCGTAGCGCAACGACTCCCGCAACTTGGCGTCCAAGTTGGACAGCGGCTCGTCGAGGAGCAGCAGCGACGGCTCGACTACCAACGCGCGAGCCAGCGCAAGCCGCTGCTGCTGGCCGCCGGAGAGCTTGGTCGCCGGCCGGGAGGCGAAATCGTCGAGCTCCATCGTGTTCAGCACCCGGTGCACCTGATCGGCGATCTTGGTTTTGCTTGGCCGCGCGCCGCGCCTCTTGACCTGCAAGGGAAACGCGACGTTCGCGAACACCGACATGTGCGGCCAGATCGCGTAGGACTGGAACACCATGCCGAGCCCGCGCTCATTGGCCGGGACGCTGCGCGGCTTGCGCCCGTCCCGACCCTCGAACAACACCCGGCCGTCGACCTCGATCACCCCCGCGTCGGGGTGCTCGAGCCCCGCGATGGAGCGCAGAGTGGTCGTCTTGCCGCAGCCCGACGGCCCGAGCAGGGTGAACATCTCACCCTCACGTACGTCGAAGCTGATGCCGTTGACCGCGAACACTCGGTCCGTCCCGTTCCCGGTCTTGGCTCGGCGCCGGCGCACCTCTCCCTCGAACGACTTGGCCAGGTTCTCCACGCGAAGCACAGTGACCTCCTGATCTGGACCCGCGTCCGGTCTGGCTGATCAGCTGGCGTTCGGGTCGCGGACCGGCTCGACGACCGTGCCGTCGCCCTGACCGGCGACCTGGCCGTGTCCACCGTGGACGGTTCCCTGGGTGACCGCGGCACGCATCAGCTCGGCCCCCTCCTCCATCGACAGCTGGACCGGGTGGCGTTCGATGTTGTGCAGCTTCATCGTGCGCAGCAGTCCGGTGTCCTGGATGGCGAGATACCGCGAGGTGTCGTTCTCGTCCAGGTTGAAGTGCTCGTGCCAGGCCCAGCGCGGGGGTGCGAACAAGGTGCCCTCGGACCACTCGACGACCTCGACCGGCTCGTCGTCGTAGTTGATGAGCGAGTAGCCGTTGCCCTTCACCACGTAGAGATAGGCCTCGGTCGTGTGCCGGTGGCGCACGGAGGCCGAGCCGGGCTTGAGCTCCGCGAGGTGGGCGTTGAGCACCTCGTAGTCGGCGAGGTCGAACCAGTGGCCGCGGTTGTTGCGCCACTTCCGTTCCGGCAGGTCCATCTTGCGCAGGTCGTGCGGGACGACGAGACCCTTGATGGGCGGGTGCTGCCGGTTGAACTCGTCCCGGGCGGCAATCTCCGACGTGTCGCGATTCTTCTTCTCGCTGGCAAGTACGCCTTTTCCGTAGTCGTCGCGCACTCTTCACTCCTTCGGGTCGAGTACAGATGAGTACACTCCAGCGGTGGACTAAAGGTCTAACCCTTTTCGGGACAGTTACGGAAAAGTTATCCTAGGCGCCCGTCGCTCCGCGCGGGGTCGTGCGGCGGTCCGCCGGCGAGTGGCGCACCCCGGGGAACTCCATGGCGCCGAGTCTCATCATCGCCACCGTCGCTGCCATAGCCTCCTGTGGCGGAGTTCGCGCGGTCCATTCACAGCTGAGATAAACATTATACCATTGGGCCAATAATGAGGAGGGTCTCGTTGCGGCGACCGGTGGCGGTCATGGCGGCGCGCGCGCGTGGTGGCGCGGGGCGGATCTTCCGCTCCCTGGCGGTGCCCAACTACCGGTTGTACTTCATGGGCCAGGCGGTCAGCGTCGTGGGCACCTGGATGCAGCGGGTCGCCCAGGACTGGCTGGTGCTCGACCTGTCCGACTCGGCGGTGGCGCTCGGCATCGCGACCGCGCTGCAGTTCCTGCCGACGCTGCTGTTCGGGCTGTGGGGCGGCGTGCTGGTGGACCGGCTCGACCGGCGCCGCACGATCATGGCCACCCAGGCGGTGAGCGGGGTGCTGGCCGCGGTGCTCGCCGTTGCGGTGCTCACCGGCGTGGCGCAGCTGTGGATGGTCTACCTGCTCGCGCTGTGCCTCGGCTTCGTCACCGTGGTCGACGTGCCGGCGCGGCAGGCGTTCGTCACCGAGGTCGTCGGGCCCGCGGACTACGTCAACGCCCAGTCACTGAACTCGACGGTCAACAACGCGGGCCGGCTCGTCGGGCCCGCGGTCGCCGGCATCCTCATCGCGGCGGTCGACATCGGCATGGCGTTCGCGGTCAACGCGGTGTCCTTCGCGGCCGTCCTGCTCGGACTGGCCAGGATGAACACCGCCGCGTTGCGCCGGGTGCCACGCGCGTCACGGGTGTCCGGCGGCGCCAGGGAGGGGCTGCGCTACGTCTGGGGCCACCCGGAGCTGCGGGCGTGCATGCTGCTGGTGGCCGTGGTCGGGCTCGCCGGCCAGAACTTCCGGGTCGTCCTGCCGCTGCTGGCCAGGGACACCCTCGACGGCGGCCCCGAGGTCTACGGGTGGCTCACCTCCGCGCTCGGCATCGGCGCGGTGCTCGGCGGGCTCGTGAGCGCGGGCCGCCGGGCGGTGACGTCGTGGTCGCTGCTGCGCTGGACGTGGATCTTCGGCGGGGTGAACGTGATCGCGGCGTTCGTGCCCGGCCTGGCCCTGGCGCTGGGCATGATGGTGGCGCTGGGGGTCGCGAACGTCTCGTTCAACACGCTGGCCCGCACCATGCTGCAGATCAACACCGAGCCGGCGATGCAGGGCCGGGTGATCGCCCTGCACAGCCTCGTGTTCCTCGGCAGCACCCCGATCGGCGGCCCGCTCACCGGATGGCTGTGCGAGCACTGGGGCGCCGGTGCCGGGCTGCTGCTCGCCGGGGTGTCGGCGGGGCTCGCCGCCCTCGCTCTGACGCCGATGCTGCGCCGCTTGCGCGCGGCGAGCGCCGCCACCGCCCGGGACGCCACCGGGAGCGCGGTCCGGGACCCCGCTCAGGACGTCTGAGCCACCCGGTCCGCGGTGCGCTGCAGGTGCTCGCGCATGATCGCGGCGTCGACGTCGCCGTCGGCGACCGCGTCGACGAACTTGGCGTGCTCGCCCGCGCCTTTGCGGCCCATCAGCGGCGCGCGCGTCTTGGCTTCCTTCAACGACATCAGCATCGGCCCGTGGAAGCTCTCCACCAGCATCTCGATGGCCACGTTGTGCGTGCACGCGGCGACTCTGGTGTGGAACTCGGCGGACAGCGACATCGAGTACGTGTCGTCCTTGAGCGCGGCCTTCTGCCGCTCGCAGATCTCGCGCAGCGCGGTGATGTCCTGCTCGGTGGCGCGCGCGACCACCATCGGGACGATGCCGAGCTCGAAGACCATCCGCGCCTCGGTGACCTCCGAGGCGGTGAGCGGGCTCAACCGCAGCAGGTCGGCGAGCCCCTCGCCGAGCCGCGCGTTGGTCGGGGTGGTGACGAACGCGCCGCCGTGCGCGCCGACCCGGATGTCGACCAGGCCACCCGCCTCGAGCACCCGCAACGCCTCGCGTACGGTGACCCGGCTGACCCCGAACCTGCTGCAGAGCTCGCGCTCGCTCGGCAGCCGGTCGCCGGGCTTGAGCTTGCCCTGGTGGATGAGCATCCGGATCTGGTCGACGATGACCTGAGCCTGGATCCACCGCGCGGATTGTCACCGGGAGTGTGTCGTGACAGCAGAAGTGCCCTTTGACCTGGGAGAATCGGAGTTGCTGATACCCCGATACCCATAGCCGAAAGGGCACTTCGTAGATGCGATTGTTGCATA
>NZ_WHTD01000189.1 GCF_009379765.1 Actinophytocola sp.
CTGCCGCTCATCCAAGTGCGGCAGGATCGTCCCGAACTTCGCCGCCAGGACCTGCTCATCGATCTCCACGACCATGGCCATACCAGAACCATGACAGAACAATCACGACATGTACAAGTTAATTTGAGACAATTCCTAAGTAAGTACGTCTGGCCGTCCTTGCCGACGCAGGGCGGGTAGCCGTCGTCGGCTGGCTCCGCCCGAGCCGTGCCGCTGCGCAGGAAGTCGATGAACGACGCCAGGAGCGCGCCGTCCTCGGGCTCGCCCTTCGGGTAGAGGTACTCGATCGTCCAAAAAGGATAGCCGGCGGAGATGCCGCTGACGTCCGGGTACCGCTCGCCGAGCCGCGGCACGGTGAGTGGGCGCTCGGCGACCTTCGCCTCGTTGGCCGACGGCAGGTCCACCTTGCCGATGGCGCCCGGGGTCGAGCTGATCTCGTCGAGCACCTCCGGCTCGGTGCCGCGCTCGCACAGAATCGTTGCGGAGGAAGGGCTTCGGTTGGCGGTCTCGCACGAGTCCGAGGTGAGCGCACCCTCGGACGAGCCGCCGAGCATCGTCTGCTCGACCGTCTTGCGCGAGCCGGACTCCCCGCCGCGGCCGACGATCCGGATGGGGAGCGACGGGGCCCGGGCGCGGCTCGTTCCGGTCGCGGTAGCTGCCCGCGTAGAGGCCGCGAATCTGGTTGCCGGTCAACTGGTCCAGGCCGACGGAGTTGTTGACGACCATCGGGTAGACGATCACCGCGATCGGCTGCGGGACGAGCTCCGCGGTGGCCTCGCCGACCTTGCCGTCGGACAGCGCCCGTCGTGGAGGTCGAAGCTGAGGCCGATCTTGGAGTCGTGCTGGACGCGGTAGAGGACGCCCGGATTCTCGTTCGTTCATCGCGGGTTCACCTGCTGGTCGTCGACCGATACCGGCTAGACCGAACGGGTGACATTTCCGCAACTTGCAGATGATTGACCTGGTCGGGTGCGGCTGTGCGACCTGCGCATGTGCAGATGCACGGGCGACATCACTCGTCCGGGATGATCATCACCGCGTTTACTCCGCCGTCCGTGCGTCGCTACTCTGGGTCGGTCCCTGGGAGTCCGTGGGTTGTGAGGTTTGCGATGTCCGAGACCGCGTCCAAGTACGAGGCGCCGAGTTCGGTGCCCGTCGGTGTCGACCCGACGAGGGCGAGTATCGCCCGGGTTTATGACGCCTTCCTTGGCGGCAAGGACAATTACGAGATCGACCGGCAGGTGTTCGAGAAGGTGCGGGCGACCGCGCCCGAAGCCCGGGACCTCGCGTGGTCCAACCGGAACTTCCTGACCAGAGCGGTGCGGTTCCTCACCGACCAGGGTGATATCCGGCAGTTCCTCGACTGCGGCTCCGGCCTCCCGACGGCCGAGAACACGCACCAGATCGCGCAGCGGATCGACCCCGAGGCACGCGTCGTCTATGTCGACAACGACCCGGTGGTGATCGCGCACGGCGAGGCGCTGCTGACCGAGAACGACTTCACACATTTCGTGTCGGCGGACATCTTCCAGCCACAGGACGTGCTGCAGAGCGAGGTCGTGCAGAAGCACCTCGACTTCACGAAGCCGATCGGCCTGCTGCAGGTCGGCACGCTGCACCACTACACGGCCGACAACGGCGCGGATCTGATGAAGGAGTACATCGACGCCCTGCCGTCCGGCAGTTTCGTGGCGATCTCCCATTTCCTCGACCCGCAGACGCCCGAGCACTCGAGGCTCGCCCGCCGGATGGAGGACGTGTTCCTCCACAGCCCGATGGGTTCCGGGTCGTTCCGCACCCGCGAGCAGATCCTGGAGTTCCTGCCGGGGCTGGAGATCATCTCCCCAGGCCCGGGCAAGCCCGGCGACTTGGAACTGTCCGACATGTGGTGGCCGGACGGCCCCCGGCTGCGCCCACTGAGCCAGGTCGAACAGTGCAGCGCGGCCGTGGTGGGCCGCAAGCCCTGACCCGGACCCGCGAGTCCAACGCTCCGGACCCGCGAGTCCAACGCTCCGGACCCGCGAGTCCAACGCTCCGGACCCGCGAGTCCAACGCTCCGGTCGCGAATGGTGGAGTCGCGACTTAGTGGCTCAGTTGGGCGGCGCGGTGCATCAGGTAGTGGCGTTCCGGCATGCTCGTCGTCCTCGCCGCCGCCAGGCGGTACTGCTCCACCGCGGCCTCGCGGTCGCCGGCCATCTCCAGCAGGTGCGCGCGGACCGCGTTGAGCCGGTGGTGGCCGGAGAGCCGCTCCGCCAACGGTTCCAGCTGAGCGAGGCCCCGCGCCGGACCGTGGACCATCGCCGTCGCGATCGCGTGGTTCAGGGTCACCATCGGGTTGTCCGACAGGCCCTCCAGCACCCCGTACAGCGCGAGGATCTGCGGCCAGTCCGTGTCGTCCGCGCAACCGGCCTCGTCGTGCACGGCGTTGATCGCCGCCAGTAGCTGGTACGGCCCGACGCGACCCTTCGGCAGCGTCTCGGTGACCAACGAGATCCCCTCGGCGATCAATGCCTGGTCCCACCGCGACCGGTCCTGCTCGACCAGCGGCACCAGCGTCCCGTCGGCGCGGGTGCGGGACGGGCGGCGCGCGTCGGTCAGCAGCATCAGCGCGAGGAGCCCGGCCACCTCGGTGTCGTCGGGCAGAAGGCGGTGCACCCCGCGCGCCAGGCGGATGGCCTCGGCGGACAGCTCGACCCGCTGCAGCGACGGGCCGCCCGACGCCGTGTGGCCCTCGTTGAAGATCAGGTAGAGCACGTGCAGCACTGTGCGCAGCCGGGCCGGGCGCTCGGTGTCGGTGGGCAGCTGGAACGGCAGGCCGGACGACTTGATCTTCTGCTTCGCACGGCTGATGCGTTGCGCCATCGTCGCTTCCGGGATGAGGAACGCGCTGGCGATCTCGGCCGTGGTCAGGCCGCCGACCGCGCGCAGGGTCAGCGCGATCGCGGCCGCCGGCTTGAGCGCGGGGTGGCAGCACATGAACAGCACGACGAGCGTGTCGTCGGTGTCCGGCACGACGGCGTCGGACGCGGGCTGGGCCGCCACCGTGTCCTCGCGCCGCCGCCGGGCCTGCTCGTTGCGCAGCTGGTCGGTCATCCGCCGGGACGCGACCTGGATCAGCCAGCCGCGCGGGTAGTCCGGCACCCCGTCGCGCGGCCATTGCCCGGCCGCCGCCATCAACGCCTCCTGCACGGCGTCCTCGGCCGCGGCGAAGTCGTCGTACCGGCGCATCAGCGCACCGAGGACCTGCGGCGCGAGCTCACGCAGCAGGTCCTCGGTGCGGGTGTCGGCAGCGGTCACACGTCTCCGTCAGGGCCGGACATCACCTGGCGCACCTCGATCGGGTGGTTCAGCTTCACCCCGTTGGGTCCGGGCGAGGCGGAGGCCTCCGCGGCGATCTCCAGCGCCCGGTCGGTGCCGTCGACGTCGACGATCCAGTACCCGGCGAGGAACTCCTTCGCCTCCGGGAACGGGCCGTCGGTGATCGCGGCCGCGGCACCGTCGCGCGCGGTGACGATCTTGGCGTCGTCCGGCATGGCCAGGCCTTGCGCGTCCACCAGCTCGCCGGACTTGACCAGGCCCTGGCCGAACTCCCGCATGAACTCGATGTGCGCCTTGACGTCCGCGGGGTCCCACTGGGTGATGGGCGGGTGGCCGATGTCGGTGGTCATCATCAGCAGCATGTACTTCACGGCGTTCTCCTCACGTGGCGGCGCCCCTCGGGCGCCTTCGTGGGGACGTCGAAGCACGCTACGCGTCCTCTACAGGTTCGTGCACCGGTTGCTCAGGATATTTCGGCAGCCGCCGCGATGACCTCGCACTGCCGCAGCCACGTCGCCTCGTCGGTGGCCTGCGGGGAGGTGCCGACCCGCTCCGCGCCGGCCGCGGCATAGGCCGCGAAGTGCTCGGCGATGCCTGCCGGGCTGTCGGCGGGCATCGGCACCTTCTCGGCCTCGTCCCGCGGCACAGTCGTTCGGGACTGATCAGCGAACGGCAGCCAGCCGGCGCCGTGCTCGACGGCGCGCCGGATCGCGATGTCGGAGTTGCCGCCGACGAGGACTTCCGGCGGCTCGGGCGCGAGCTCGCGATCGCCCCTGCTCGCTGGCCCTGGGCTCGACCTGCTCGGCATCGAGGCCCCGTCGCGGATGTAGCGAGGTCAGCCCTGGATGACGGACAGGACGTTGCCCGCCGGGTCGCGGAACCACGCGATCAGCGGGCCTCCCTGCCGGTTGATGCCCTTGGCGTCCACGAAGTCGTACCTCTCGAACTCCACCCCGCGGGAGGCGAGCTCGTCGACCGCCGACTCGATGTCGTCGACCGGGAAGTTGAGGATCGTGAACGTCGCCGGCGCGTGGTCGGGCTTCGGGTAGATCAGCGTGTCCCGGTCGCCCGCGATGTGCAGCGTCAGCATGCCGTGCTCCTCGGACACCCGCAGGCCCAGCGTGTCGCCGTAGAACTTCTTGGCCGCCGGGATGTCGTCCACAGAAAAGCCGCTGAACGCCTTGGTCCGCTCGAACATGATGGTCTCCTTTTCTCGGGTCCTTCGTACCGGACGTAGAAGCCGAGCCGCCCAGTTCGACATCCCGGTGAGAGGATCTGCCAGTGAAGTACCTGATCCTGATCTACAGCAACCCCGAGTCGCGGGCGATCTGGGACACGGTCTCCCCGGAGGACAAGGCCGCCGGGCTGGGCGTGTACGAACAGCTGGACAAGGACCTGGTCGAGTCCGGCGAGATGATCGTGTCCGAGCCGCTCGACGACCCGGCCAAGGCCAAGCGGGTGCGGGTGACCGAGGGCCGGGCGCTCACGACCGACGGACCGTTCGCCGAGGTCAAGGAGTATCTCGTCGGCTTCTACCTGGTCGACTGCTCGACCGTGGAGCGTGCGGTCGAGATCGCCGGGCGGATCCCGGAGGCCGAGCTCGGGCTCATCGAGGTCCGGCCGGTCACCGACCTCGCGGCGCTGGCCTGAGCCCGTGGAGGCACTGCTGCGGGAGCTCGCGCCGCACGTGCTGACCGCGCTCGTGCGCCACCACGGCGGCTTCGACGCGTGCGAGGACGCGGTGCAGGAGGCGCTGCTCGCGGCGGCGACGCAGTGGCCGGTCGACGGGCTGCCGGGCAACCCGAAGGCCTGGCTGATCACGGTCGCGTCGCGGCGGCGGACCGAGGTGTGGCGCAGCGACACCGCCCGGCGCCGGCGCGAGGAGACCGTCTTCGCCCTGGACGTGTCGCCGGACGTCTCGGACATGTCGGATGTCGACGACTCGCTCACCTTGCTGTTCCTGTGCTGCCACCCGTCGCTCACCGAGCCGTCGCAGATCGCGCTGACGCTGCGGGCGGTCGGTGGCCTGACCACGGCGGAGATCGCGCGCGCGTTCCTGGTCCCGGAGTCGACGATCGCGCAGCGGATCAGCCGGGCCAAGGCGCGGATCAAGGGCGCGGGGTTCTCGATGCCGCCGCCCGCCGAGCTGCCGGACCGGCTCGAGGCCGTGCTGCACGTGCTGTACCTGATCTTCAACGAGGGCTACACGGCGTCCGCCGGCGCCGCGCTGCACCGGGTCGAGCTGTCCGCGGAGGCCATCCGCCTCACTCGCCAGCTGCGCGCCCTGGTGCCCGACGACGGCGAGGTGGCCGGCCTGCTGGCGCTGATGCTGCTCACCGACGCGCGCCGGCCCGCCCGCGCGTCCGCCGACGGCGTCCCGATCCCGCTCGACATGCAGGACCGGACGCTGTGGACCGCCCCGCTGGTCGCCGAGGGTCTGGAGCTGATCGCCGACACGCTGGCCAACGCGCCGATCGGCCCGTACCAGCTGCAGGCCGCGATCGCCGCGGTGCACGACGAGGCCACCCGGGCCGCCGACACCGACTGGCCGCAGATCCTGACCCTGTACGAACTCCTGCGGTCGGTGTCGCCGGGCCCGATGGTCACCTTGAACCGGATCGTGGCTGTGGCGATGGTCCGCGGCCCCGCCGAGGGCCTGGCCGAGCTGGACGCGGCGTCGACCGACCCGGGGTTGGCGGATCACTACCGGGTCGACGCCGTCCGCGCGCACCTGCTCGCGCTGGCCGGAGACCGCGACGGGGCAAGGAAGCACTACGAGCTCGCCGCCCGGCGCACGCCGAGCCAACCGGAACAGCACTACCTGATCTCGAAGGCCGCCGCCTTGGGCTGACCGTGCCGGCCTCGAGAAGCTCGCTCAGGAACGCGATGTCGTCCCTGCTCTGGCGGCCAAGGAAAGGAGTCAGTCGACGACGTCGTCGGCGCCGATCGACCGGACCATCTCGACGTTTCCGGTGCTGCACACGCCGGTCACCTTGCCGGCGCCGAGCGCCTTGGCGATCTGCACCGCGAACGTCCCGACCCCACCCGCCGCGCCGTTGACCAGAACCTTGTGGCCGGCCTGGAGATCTCCCTTGTCCCGCAAGGACTGCAGGGCCGTTTTCGTCAGCACCTGCGCGTCCTCCATATGTTGGCAGGGAAGGAGGTTGGCCGGAAGGCACGCTCAGCCGGCGTCGATCTTGAACGGGTCGTGCTCGGCGATCAGCTTGTCCACCCGGGCTCTGTCGACCCGGCTCGCGACGTAGGCCTCCTCCTGCCTGTCCCGAACGCATTTCGCGAGGGTGAAGGCCGAGGAGATCGTGTAGAGCATGCCTAACGCGAGAAACGCGCGAACCCATTCATCGACGGGAAGGAAGACGATCCCGACGATGACGGTGACACTGGAGATCGCGAACGAGACGGCGGCTTGCGCGAAGAAGGCGGCGGTGGTGGGGGACTTGGACTGCACGGGACCAGTCATGACAGGAGCATCTCGGGTCGGCGAGATCATTTCCTGAGTACGGTTACTCAAACCGCCATTACGAACCGGTCACCCACGCGTCAGGTACGGGCCGAGGTCAGCCGAGTCGCGGACATGACGTGGTGCATCAGGGTGACCAGCACCTGCTTCGTCGAGTCGCGTTCGCGGGCGTCGCACAGCAGAACCGGGACCTGGGGATCGAGGTCCAACGCCGTTCGGACCTCCTCGGTTCCGTACCGGTAGGCGTCGTCGAAGCAGTTGACGCCCACGACGAACGGCAGGCCGCGGCGTTCGAAGAAGTCGACGGCCGGGAAACATGTGTCGAGGCGGCGGGTGTCGGCCAGCACGACCGCGCCAAGGGCGCCGTGGGCGAGCTCGTCCCACATGAACCAGAAGCGGTCCTGGCCCGGGGTCCCGAACAAGTACAGGATCAGCTCCGGGTTGATGGTGATGCGCCCGAAGTCCAGGGCCACCGTCGTCGTGGTCTTGGTCTCCACGCCCGACATGTCGTCCACGCCGGAGGAGGCCTCGGTGATCAGCTCCTCGGTGCGCAGCGGCGGCACCTCGCTGACCGAGCCGACCAGAGTGGTCTTGCCGACGCCGAAACCACCGGCGATGACGATCTTCACCGCCGTGCTGGTGAACCGTCGGTCAGAGCTTTCTGATGCCATCGAGAACCGCCTGGAGAACGTTTTGGTCCGGAGTTTCGTGCGCGGGAGTCGCTGAGCGGAAGATCATCAAACCTCTCGTGATGAGGTCGCTGAGCACGACCTTCACCACCTGCAGCGGCAGATCGACCAGAGCGGCCACCTCCACCACTGATATCGGCTGCTGGCACGCCTGGAGAATCTGCGCGTACTCCGGCTCGAGATCGGCCACCTCGACGGGCGAGCGCATCGCCACGACCAGCGTGATCAGGTCCAGCCCCAGCGTGTTGGACCTGGTGCGCCCGCCGGTCACGGCATACGGCCGGACCAGCGGGTCGTCGAACCAGGCCTCTGTGCCGGCGCTCATTGCACCGGACGTTCCATGACTTCGCGCGGCTTCGCGGTGAGGACCGCGCCGACCCGCTTGACCATCAGGTTCATCTCGTAGGCGATCATCCCGACGTCCGCGGACTCGTCGGCCAGCAGCGCCAGGCACGCACCGTGGCCGGCCGCCGTGACGAACAGGAAGGCGTGGTCCATCTCGACGAGCGTCTGGCGCACCTGCCCGCCGCCGAAGTGGCGGCCGGTGCCTCGAGCGAGGCTCTGGAACGCCGACGCGACGGCCGACAGGTGCTCGCCGTCGGTCTCGGTGAGGTTGCTCGACCGGCCGATCAGCAGCCCGTCCGCGGACAGCACGACGGCCCGATCCACCCCGGCGACCCGCTTGACCAGCTCGTCGAGCAGCCAGTCCAGCTCACTCACTGCGGTGTTGGCCATTGCGCACGCTCCCCAAGGTGTTGTCGCCGTCAGAACTGGTCGCCGGCTCCTCCCGGCCCCGTCGCGTACCTCGCTGGAATGCCGAGAGCCGGTTGCGCGCCTCGTCCGGCGACTCCTCGCGAGTCTCCTCCTCCGGCCAGGTCGCGGCCGGTTCCTCCCGCAGCTGCGCCACCAGGTTCTGCTGGCGTCGGCGCTGGGGAAGTGGCGGCCGGCCCTGGGCGAGCTGGCCCACGGGCTCCGGCGGGCGCGCCGGCTGGGGCGCGGGCACCACCGGGAGGTGCCGCTCGGTCGGCGCCTCGTGCCGTGCGTGGGCACCACCGGTGCCGTTGGCGCCGTTGGTGGGGGTCCCGCCGTTGGTATGGGATCCGTTGGCGCCGTTGGTGTTGCCGGCCGGCTCCTCGACCGGGCGCTGCGGGCGGAACAGGTCCTCGCCCGGACGCGGTACCACGATCGGCAGCGGCGGCAGGTCGGTCACCGGGATCGGCAGTTTCACCGAGGACACCGGCGCGATCGGGGGCGCTGGGGCGAGCGTCGGCATCGAGGGGGAGTCGGCCGCCGGCTCGGGGTGGTCACCCGTCACCGGCACCTCGCCGAGCAGCTCGGCGCGGACCAGCACGATCGCCCGGGTGCCGCCGTAGGCCGACTCGCGCAGCGACACCGAGATGCCGTGCCGCGCGGCGAGCCGGGCGACCACGAACAGGCCGAGCCGCGGCTCGGTGGACAGCGCCATGATCCCGAAGTCCGGCGGGTTGGCGAGCATCGTGTTGAGCTCGTCGATCCGCGCGCTCTCGATGCCCAGACCCTGGTCCTCGATCTCGAGCACCGCGCCGCGGCCGACGACGTTGCCGCGCACCTCGACCCGGGACTCGGGCGGGGAGAACGAGGTCGCGTTGTCGATCAGCTCGGCGAGCAGGTGCACGAGGTCACCGACCACCGGGCCGTTGACTGCGCGCGACGGCAGCTTGGCGATCTTGACCCGGGCGAAGTGCTCGGTCTCGGCCGCCGCGCCGCGGGCGAGCTCGGTGAGGCTCACCGGGTTGCGCCAGCGCCGGCCGGGTTGGCCGCCGCCGAGGATGATCAGGTTCTCGGCGTTGCGGCGGGCGCGGGTGGACAGGTGGTCGAGCTGGAAGAGCATCTCCAGCTGCTCCGGGTCCTCCTGCCGGCGCTCCGCCTCGTCGAGCACCTTGAGCTGGCGGTGCACGATGACCTGGCTGCGGTGGGCGATGTTGAGGAACACCGTCTTGGTGCCCTCCCTGGTCTTCGCCTCCTGCACGGCGGCCGTGACCGCGGTCTGCTGGGCCTTGTTGAACGCGTCGGCGACCTCGCCGATCTCGTCCTTGCCGTGGTCGACCAGCCGCAGCGAGTCGTCCATCCGCACGTCCTGGCCCGCGCGGACCTTCTCGACCAGCTCGGGCAGCTTGCTCTCGGCGAGCTCGAGGGTCTCGCGGCGCAGCCGGGTGAGGCGCTCGATGATCCGGCGGGACATGCGCACCGCGAACACGAACACCGCGGCGGACAGCAGCAGCACCAGCACCCCGGCGATGACCGACTGGGTCAGGGTGCTGTTGACCTTGTCCAGCGAGAACGCGATCGTGGCGCGGGCCTGGGTGGTGAGCAGGCCCATGAGCTGGTCGCCGACGTCGCGGGCGGCGGCGCGCCACAGGTCCTCGCTGATCGGCAGGTTGGTCTGGCCACGCAGCAGGACGTCCTCGACGGAGATCAGTCGCTGCCAGGCCGGCCCGTCCTTGATCTTGGCGTACTGGGTCCGCAGTTCCGGCTCGACCAGCCGGATGCTGTTCTCCAGCTGCAGGTGGTAGGCGCTGACCAGGCCCTGGTAGGTGCGGAAGTCGTTGTCGGTGAGGCCGCCGCCGATCAGGTTGGCCGAGGCGAGCGCGTCCGCGCGCTGCATCTGGTCGGCCGAGGTGAGCAGCGGCCCGACGGCGACCTGGAGCTGGTAGGCGGACTCCGCGTCCGGGCCGAACTGCGCGAGGCCCTGGGTGCCCGAGATGAACTGGTCGACGATGCGGTTGTAGAAGGTGAACGACTCGCTGATGCCGACCTGGCCGCCGTCGACGCGGGCGCGGAGCTCTGGCAGCTGGGACATCAGCGTGGCGAACTCGGTGACGTCGCGCTTGACCGACTCCGGCGCGACCTCGCCCAGCTCGCTGAGGCTCGTGGTGACCTGGCCCGCAACGGCGTCGGTCTTGGTGCGCTGCTTGATCAGCTCGGACTGGAACGTGCCGTAGCTCGCCAGTCGGCGCAGGGTGAGCCGGCGCTCCTCCTGCAGCGAGATGATCAGCGGCAGGGCGTCGCGCTGCGCCTGGCTGGCGAGGTCGAAGTAGTTCCTGGTCTTGGCCGCGTCGTAGATCAAATAGCCGGTACCCGCGACCCCGGCGATGAGAAATACGAAACACGGGACGAGCGCGATCGCGAGCACCCGTGTCCGAATAGACAGAGCCCGGCCACGCCGGATAGAGGTCATCTTCACCGCGGTCCGCTTTCCTTCCGGCGTTTGCTGGGTCACCTCAACAACTTGGGTTCCGCGCGCACCGAGTCACCCTCCGGACCCGCGGGGAACGGTAAACACCCCCGGTCACGGAGTCAAATACCGGTTTCGGTGCCATTTCGCGGTATACCAGCGAAGACGGAAAGACACCAACAGGAAGTGGCACCGGTTGCCCGGATCGATCGGGATTTGCCGGCGCGCGTATGAATGTATGCGCTCACTGGCGACGAATAGTGTTCCGTCGTGCGCGGATCGTAATGCCGGCGGAGGTCGCGGAACAAATTCTGCCCCATCCTTGACAACGAATGGGGCCGAATGGTGGAACTCGATGCCGCGGGTGGTCCGAGCGGACGGCGGCCCGAGCCCGATCACGCGACACTAGACCTCCGGAGCGGCCTTCGCGGCCTTGGCGGCGGCCTTCATCTCCTTCTTGTGGGCGCGCACGTTCTGCAGGCTGGTCTGGTCTGTGATGTCGGCGACGCTGCGGAAGACGCCCTTCTTGGCGTAGTCGCCGGAGGCCTTCTGCCAGCCGGTGGCCGCGAGGCCGCGCTGCTTGCCGAGGAGGGCGAGGAAGATCTTGGCCTTGGCCTCGCCGAAGCCGGGGAGGGCCTTGAGCCGCTTGAGGACCTCGGCGCCGTTCGGGTCGCCCTGGGTCCAGACGTTCTCGGCGCTGCCGTCGTAGTCGACGACGAGGGCCTGGCACAGCGCCTGGACGCGCTTGGCCATCGACCCGGGGAACCGGTGGATCGCCGGCGGCGTGGAGCACAGCGCGACGAACTTGTCCTGGTCGTACTCGGCGATGGTCCGCGCGTCCAGCGACCCGAGTCGGTCGAGGATCTTCTTGGGCCCGGCGAACGCGACCTCGATGGGGATCTGCTGGTCGAGCAACATGCCGGTGAGCAGCGCCAGGGGCTCCCGCTCGAGGAGCTCGTTGGCCTCGGGGTTCTCGGTCAGCCAGATCGCCATGCCGCCATCATGGCATGTCGGGGCCGGGCGGGACCTTCAGGTTGAGGTGTGGTGGCACCGCCGGGTGGGATCATTTCGGGGACCAGGGGGACGGCAATTTTGGTGGACAAGCTCACGGACCCGCTGCTGACCCCGAAGGAGGTCGCTCGGCACCTACGGATACCCGAGTCCACGGTTTACTACTGGCTCGGCGTGGCCGCGAGCCTGCGGCTGTCCCAGTACCCGGACGCCGCCCCAGTGATCATCGACCCACGATTCGGGTGGGGCGCGCCGGTTGTCGAGGCCACGAAGGTGCCGGTGGACGCCGTCGTCGACCTGTGGTCCGCAGGGGAGCGGCTGGAGGACGTGGCATACGAGTACGGCCTGAGCAGGGAACAGGTCGAGGCCATCTGTCGTGTCGCCGTTGCCCGCGCAGCCTGAGTTCTTCCTCGACCGCGGCCTCGGCCGGCGGGTCGCCGAGGACTTGTCCGGTCGTCCCTACGGCGCGGTCTTGTTCTACCTGGACAACCAATGTCTGATGGTCATCGACATGGTCCGCCGTTTTCATGACGCGCAGGGCCAGATCTACCGGGGCGGTGGCTCGTGGCGGACCGCGTGCCTACGCCGTCACCGCCAAGGGAATCCGGGCGACGTGGCCCTGAGCGGCTGGCAGCAGCTACCGCGGTGAGCGTACGTGTGGTGGTTGGCGTACCACGGATGGTGCACGGTCGGTGTCGCGCTCATGGTGACGACTTTCCCGGGTCCTGTGCTCATCCTGAGGTGCATGAAACTTCTGGCCTCCCTGCTCCTCGGCTCCTTGTCCATCCGGGTCACCCGCAACGTCCTGGCGCGCAACCGGCGGCAGCGGCGGTTGCTCTACCTGCCGCGTTAGCCCGCCCAGCCGGGGCGGACCAGGCCCGCCTCGTACGCCAGCACCACCAGCTGCGCCCGGTCCCGCGCGCCCACCTTCACCATCGCCCGGCCGATGTGCGTCCGCGCGGTCGCGGGGCTGATCGCCAGCCGGGTGCCGATCTCCTCATTGGACAGTCCACTTGCGACCAGGGTGACGACCTCGCGCTCCCTCCGGGTCAGCGGGTCCAGGGTGGCCGACGGGCGCCGCGCGCGGGCGGCGAACTCGTCCATCAGGCGGCGGGTCGCCATCGGGCTCAGCAGGGCGTCGCCCCGGGCGGCCACCCTGATGCCGGTGACGAGGTCACTCGGGTCCATGTCCTTCACCAGGAAGCCGCTCGCCCCCGCGCGCACCGCATCGAAGACGTACTCGTCCAGGGCGAACGTCGTGAGGACGACCACCCGCACCGCGGCCAGCGCCGGGTCGTGCACGATCTCGCGGGTCGCCTCCAGTCCGCCGAGCAACGGCATCCGCACGTCCATCAGCACGACACCGGCCGCAGGGAACGGGCCAGCGCGACCGCGGCCCGGCCGTCGCCGGCCTCGCCCACCACCTCGATGTCCGGCGCCGTCCCGAGCAGCACCCGGAAGGCGCCGCGCACGAGCGTCTGGTCATCGGCCAGCAGAACCCGGATGCGCACCAGACCCACGGTAAGCAGCGCGCCCGGCGGGCGCGTCATCCCCCGCGAGTGAAACCCGCTCCGCCGACCGGCGTACGTCGCATAGGTTGGCCGGCGTGCTGCGACCTGACTACCCCATCGAGACCGACCGGCTGACGCTCCGTCCCTTCGCCGAGGACGACCTCGACGCGCTCCACGCCTACCAGCGCCTCCCCGAGGTCACCCGCTACCTGTACTGGGAGCCACGCGACCGCGCGGCGACCGCCGAGTCGCTGAAGAAGCGGATCGCGGTGCCGACGCTGGAGAAGGAGGGCGACATCCTCGTGCTGGCGGTGGTGCGTCGCGAGGACGGCGTGCTGCTCGGTGAGGTCAACCTCGCGTGGCTGTCGGCGGCGAACCGGCAGGGCGAGTTCGGCTTCGTGTTCAACCCGGCCCACCACGGTCGCGGCTACGCGCGCGAGGCCGCCGTCGAGATGCTGCGGCTCGGGTTCGACGGGCTGGGCCTGCACCGGATCATCGGTCGCTGCGAGGCGCGCAACACGGCGTCGGCGAACCTGATGGCCAAGGTCGGCATGCGCAGGGAGGCCCACTTCGTGCAGAACGAGATCGTCAAGGGCGAGTGGAACGACGAGGCCGTCTACGCCATGCTCGCCGAGGAGTGGGCCGCGCGCCCCTGACCCGGGGTTCAGGGTCGGGCCGGGGCGTCCCCGATGCCAGCGATGATCATCGCGGCGAGGCTCGGCCCATGAGGACACCGAAGAAGCTCGCCGTCCTCCTGTCCGCCGCCGCGCTCGTCGTCACCGGCGCGAGCCAGGCCGCCGCCACCGCCACCGAAGCCGACGCCGCCGCCGAGCCGCCGAGCCGCCGCTGGACCCCGCGGCGCTCCGCGCGTCGATCGCCGGCCTGCCCGACGGCGAGGCGAGCGGCGCCGTCCTGCGGGTGCGTGGCTCGGACGGCCGCTGGCAGGGCACGTCCGGCGTCGCCGACGTCCGCACCGGCCGCCCGGTCCCGCAGAACGGGCGGTTCCGGATCGGCAGCATGACCAAGACGTTCACCGCGACCGCGGCGCTGCAGCTCGTCGCGCGGGGAAAGCTCCACCTCGACCGCACCGTGCAGAGCTACGTGCCCGGCGTGCTGCCGGCCGAGTACCCGCCGGTCACGATCCGCCAGCTGCTCGACTACACCTCCGGCCTGCCCGGGATCGACATCGACCACAAGGACCCGGCCTGGTTCCTCGCGCACCGCTTCGACACGTGGACCCCGCGCCGGCTGCTCGACCTCGCGTTCACCGGTCGGCCGATGGAGTTCGCGCCCGGCACCGCGCAGCACAACGGCAACATCTCCTACCTCGTGCTCGGCGTGGTCATGGAGAAGGTGACCGGCCGGCCCTACGGCGACGCGATCCGCACGGCATCATCCGCCCGCTGTACCTGACCGCGACCATGGTGCCCGGTGGCGACCCGAAGATCCACGGTGTCCCGGCCCGGCTACCTCGGCCTCGGCCTCGCCCGGCTGCTCGCCGGCGACCTCGTGTTCTGGGGCACGACCGGCGATCGGCCCGGCTACCAGAACGGCATGGCGTCGACCCGGGACCTCTCCCGGCGGGCGGTCTACTCGGTCAACACTCTCCACATGGGCGGGGACCTGTCGCCGGTCACGCAGCGGATCGTCGCCGCCGTGGGCGGCGTCGGGTGAGTCGACAGGCGGCGGCTAGCAGTACGCGTGTACCGTTTGGGTGGGCTGAACAGGCGTACGCGCGCGCAATGAGGACGCGAGAGGAGCATCCCGGCACATGGCCAAGACCAAGGTCCAGGGGACGGTCGTCGAGCTCGACGGCGACGAGATGACCCGCATCATCTGGCAGTTCATCAAGGACAAGCTGATCCACCCGTACCTGGACATCAACCTGGACTACTACGACCTCGGCATCGAGCACCGGGACGCCACCGACGACCAGGTCACCGTGGACGCGGCGAACGCCATCGCCGAGCACGGCGTCGGCGTGAAGTGCGCCACGATCACGCCGGACGAGGCGCGGGTCGAGGAGTTCGGCCTGAAGAAGATGTGGCGGAGCCCGAACGGGACGATCCGCAACATCCTGGGCGGCGTGATCTTCCGGGAGCCGATCGTCATCTCGAACATCCCGCGGTTGGTGCCGGGCTGGACCAAGCCGATCATCATCGGCCGGCACGCGCACGGCGACCAGTACAAGGCCACCGACTTCAAGGTGCCCGGCCCCGGCACGGTGACGATCAGCTACCAGCCGGCGGACGGCGGCGAGCCGATGGAGTTCGAGGTCGCCAGGTTCCCGGCCGGCGGCATCGCCATGGGCATGTACAACTACGACGAGTCGATACGCGACTTCGCCCGGGCGGCGATGCGCTACGCCCTCGACCGCGGCTTC
>NZ_WHTD01000066.1 GCF_009379765.1 Actinophytocola sp.
CGCGCCGGAAGTTCATCACTTGTCTCGCCGGCCCAGCTTCCTGCTGGCGGCGTTGCCGGTCCGCCCGAGTACAACCCGGTACGAGGACGAACCGGCGCCTTGCCAGCAGAAACCTGGATCCGCCGAGATAAGCAACAGACTCCCGGCGCGGGACACTAGGAGCATGCGCGCACGAGTGGCGGTTGCGGCAGCAGTGGCTGGCGGTCGGCACGTTCTTCGTCGTCCGGGCCGTGACCGAGCCCGCGGCCGCCGTACCGCCGCCGATCATGCCGACCGCGTCCGTGCCGGGCGAGCTGCGCATCCCGGACGGCTTCCTGCTCGGCGACGCGCGGTCCGCGCGGCCGGTCGCCGACCAGGGCCTGCGCTGGGAATGTGCCGAGGGCCCGAACCTGCCGACCCTGGTGAGCCCGTGCGGCGGCGCGCTACCGACCCGACGCGGGCGCGGGTGGCCGGCCGGCAGGTGGCGCTGGTCGCGGACAACCGGTGGAAGCTCGAACGGGTCAGCGTCTACCGTGACACCGGCGCGGCCCGCCGGGCGATGGCCGACACCCGCGCCGCGCTCACCGACTGCGCGAGCCGCACGCGGGACGGGGTCACCACGGTCTGGCGGTTCGAACCGCTGGACATCGGCGAGGAGGCCGTGTTCGTGGCCGGCCAACGGGTCCAGGGCGACGAGGGGCTCCCGGGCCACCACCGCGGCGGCATCGCGCGCCAGGGCCGCACGCTCGTGACGTACGTCGACTTCGGCCAGGCCCGCACGCTCGCCGACCGCGGCGAGGTCACCGGCTACGAGCTCGCCGCCGCGACGTTGGCCGGCAGGCTGCGAGCCGCCGCGTGGAACTGACTCAGTGCCAGTCGTAGGTCACCGCCGTCCGCAGCACCAGGTCCTGCACCGACCGGCGCTCCGCGCTCACCGCCGTCCACAGTAGACCGATCGGCAGCACGGCACAGAACAGCGCGCGCAGCAACGCCTTCCCGAACGGCAGCCGCCGCCCGCGCCGGTCGACCACCCGCAGCCCCAGCACCAGGTCGCCGTACGTCCGGCCGGTCGCGGTCCAGCTCTTGGCCAGGTAGCCGACGAGCACCGCGCCGGCGACCGCGACGACCACCACCCGGGGCGGGGCAGGGAACCGGAACGACACCGGGTCGACCACGAACACCACCCCCGCGAGGCCCAGGTAACCGAGGCCGAGCAGGGCGAACAGCACACGAAGTCGATCGCCCCGGCGAGCAGCCTGCTGACGACACCCGCCGACCGCCCCTGGACGTGAGAGGTCACCGGCGCAGCACCCGGTCGAACCACCGCCCCACCGCCTCGTCCGCCTGGCCGGCCTGCAGCCGGACGTCGTGCACGCTCTCCGCGGCCAGCGATCCGGTGGACTCCCGGATGATCGTGGGGAGGTCCATGCCGCGGGCGAGCGCCGGGAGGTCGAGCAGGTCGAGCACGTCCGCGACCACCACCGGCACCACCTTCCGGTAGAGCCGCTCAGCCGAGGCGAGGGCGGCCTGCCGCTGCCGGAAGCCGGTCTCCGCCAGCAACCGCAACCGCCGGCTCGGCCAGTTCTCCGGCCGCGGCGCCGGGGCGACCACGCGCGCGACGGCACCGCCGGCCGGCAGTCCCGTTCGGACCCCGATGACCGCGAGTGCCAGCACCGCGTCGGCGGCCTGGGGTCGGGTCTCTGTTCGTTCTGCCGCTGGTTGTTCTGCCACGAGCCGATCCTCTCGGTGCTCGGGCGCCGCCGGCTCACGCCGAAGAGGTGAGATCAGCGGTGTGGGATGGGCAGGTGCGGGTCGGTCAGCCGCGCAGGTTGGTCAGGCCCCGCCGGACCCGATCGAGGAGCTCCAGGTCCGGCCGGTCGTCCGGGCCGGTCGGCGTGCTGTGCACGTCGATGAGCCCGAGCCCGGCCATGTCGTCGAGCAGCACCCGGACCACGCCGATCGGCAGCGACATCAGCGCGCCGATCTCGGCGACCGACATCGAGCGCCGGCACAGCCGCGCCACCACCTGGTGCTCGCTGCGCAGCGTGTCGAGCAGGTCCTCGGCCCGCGCCGTGGTCGACACCAGCGTCTCGATCTCGAACCGCCAGTTCGCCCGCGTCCGCCCGGCGGTCCAGGCGTAGGCGCGGACGGCCGAGGAGACCTCCTCACCCGGCACGTGGACGGGCGGCGGCAGCGGGCGGCCGCTCGCGTAGGGCAGCGGTTGCGGATCGGGTTGCCGCTTGGCCGCCCGGCCGCCGCCGCTGCGCGTGATCCCGTTGAGTACGTCGGCGTAGGTCAGCTCCGTGGGTTCGGGACCGTCATCGACACCCATGGCAACCACCGCCGACTCAGCTCGCGGCCAGCGCGGCTCGCAGCTGTGGCGTCAGAAGCTGGCCGACCTGGTCGACCAGCACGGTCATCTCGTACGCCACCTGCGAGATGTCGCAGTCGTGCGAGGCCAGCACGGCCAGGCACGACCCGTCCTTGATGGAGGTGAGCAGCAGCGCGCCCTGGTCCATCTCCACGACGGTCCGCACCACCTGGTCGGCGCCCAGGCATTTCGCCGCGCCCAGGTTGAGGGAGACGATGCCCGCGGAGATCGCGGACATCTGCTCGGCCCGGTCGACCGGCAGCCGCTCGGAGGAGGTGAGCAGCAGCCCGTCCACGGACACCACGACGGCGTGGGCCACCCCGGGGACGCTGTCGGCGAAGTTGTTGACCAGCCAGCCGAACTGCCCAACCTGATGGGTCTCGTCGGCGTTGCGGGCGACCGTCATGGTCTTGGTTCCCCCTTTCTGCTCTCACCATCGCGAATGCCTGCCTGAAAGTTGCTCAGGAACCCGCGTGTCTTTGCGGCGTCCCGCTGAACCGCGGGTGCCGGCTGCTCCCGCACGGGAGTCGCGAGCAGCTGACCCTTCGGGACCCGCTTGGGCAGTGCGTCGGGACCGGTGGTCTGTTCCTGCATGGCCTGCTCCTGCCCGGGTTGAGCTACGGCTGCTGTCACCGGCGGCGCCGACATGGCGGCGTGCCGGACCGCGGCCGCCGGCCTCTGGAGCCAGGTGAACCCGGCCGGCACCAGCGCCTTCGGAACGGGGGTGGCCTCGCCCGGGGCCGGCTTGTGCGCGGTGAAAAGGATCGACGCGGGCGTGCTGGCCGCAGGGAGGACCGGCAGCCGCACGAAGATCCCCGCCGACTCGAGCCGGACGGCGACCCCGGCCGGCTCGGCCATCCGCGGCGCGACCGCGGCCATGGCCGGCTCGCCGGTCCGCGGCCCGGGCAGCGCGCTGCCGTCGGTCACGACCAGGTCCGCGGGCACGAGGATCGACGCGCACAGTCCGCCCTCCGCGCGCACCATCAGGCGCACGTGCATGCTGTGCCGCGTCGTCAGCCTGCCCACCACGAACAGGCCCATCTGGCGGGAGATCGGCACGTCGACCCCGCCGCCCGCGGCGACGCGGTGGTTCGCCTCGTTGAGCTCCGCGTCGGCCATCCCCACGCCCTGGTCGAGGATGTCGACCAGCACGGCGCCGTTGTCGAGCAGCCGGCTCATGATCACGACCTCGCTGTCCGGCGGGGAGAACGCGGTGGCGTTCTCGATCAGCTCGGACACCGACCGGATCAGGTCGCCGGCGGCGAAGCCGATGATCTTGGACGGCGGGGCGGTCCGGATGACCGCACGCTCGTAGTGCTCCACCTCGGACACCGCCGCGCGCAGCACGTCGGACACCGGCAGCGGCTCGGTGAACCGGCGGCCGAGCACGGTGCCGGACAGGACCATGAGGTTCTCGTTGTTGCGCCGCATGCGGGTCGCGAGGTGGTCGATCTTGAACAGGTCGCCCAGCTGGTCGGGGTCGTCGGTCTTCTGCTCCAACTGCTCCATCAGCCGAAGCTGCCGTTCCACCAGGCCCTGGCTGCGCCGGGACAGGTTCATGAAGATGCTGCTCAGGTTGCTGCGCAGGCTCGCCTCCTCGGCCGCCGAGCGCACCGCCTGGCCGTTCACCGCGTCGAACGCCCTGGCGAGCTGGCCGAACTCCTCGGTGGTGTGCAAGGGAACCGGGTCGATCGCGACCCGGGCCGCCTCACCCGCCCGGATGCTCGCCACCGCGGCGGGCAGCCGGTTCGACGCCACGTCCAACGCGGTGCGGCGCAGCAACCCGACCGAGCGCAGCAGGTACCGGCCGAGCACACCGCCGATGCCGGCCGCGAGCAGGACCATCGTGAGCAGCAGGACCGACGCCACGCCCGCGCGGTTGCCGGCGGAGTCGGCGAGCCGGGAGGAGTTGGCCCGCAGCCCGGCCGCGCCCTGCCCGGTGACGTCGCCGTACAGCGCGGTGGTGGCGTCGGACGTGGCGTTCCACTCGTCGAGCGTGAACCCCGGCGCCGGGCCCGGGGTGCGGGCGGCGAGCACGAGCAGCCGACGCTCGGCGACATCGGGGCCGGTCACGGTGTTCTCGTAGCGGTCGAGCAGGTCCCGTGGCGCCACCGCGCGGAAGTCGCGGACGTTGTCGTCGAGCCGGACGTCCGCCTCGATGATCAGCTGCCGCTCCGACTCCGACAGCGCGTTGTCGCGCATGCCCGTGAGCCCGACCGCCTGCTGCAGGCTGACCTGCTCACGGGCCTGCTGCAGCTCGTTGAGCGCGATCGAGCGGCTGGTCAGGTCCTCGTCGGGGAAGCGTCCGACCAGCGCGCGGTCGAACTCCAGCACCGCGCCCGTCACCGCGTTGTAGGAGCTGAGCACGACGGGCCCGCCCACCCCGGCGGCCACCTGCCCGCGAGCGTAGGGCAGCAGGTCGAGCGCGCCGATCACGTTGCGGTAGCGCTGCGTCGCGTTGTCGCCGAGGTTCGCGTCTGCCGGATCAGCCCGGTCGCCGTGGTGAGCGTCGAGTCGGTGACCGCGGCAACCGGTTTCATGTCGGGGCGCTGGCGCATCGCCTCGTTGCGCTCGTCCTGGATGGACGTCAGCACGCCGACGAGCTGCACACGCACGTTGGCGATGCGCTCGATGCCGGCGTAGGAGTCGGCCAGCGTGACGTCGGCCTGTACCCGCAGCACGCCGAGCACCAGGGCGCCGACGACGGGCACGACCAGCACCGCGCTCAGCTTGACGAGCAGTGGCCAGTTGCGCCATTGCACCGCGGTGGACCACCACGCACCGCGACGGCCGGCTGAGTCGGGCGAACCCTCGCCGACCGAGTTCACGAGATGCACCTCACGCGATCTCCTCCAGGCGTGCCCGGCCGGTACGACAATTGTGTCCAGTAAACTTAGGGACGCGGTGACAATGTGTACAAGACCTGATTACGCCACCGGTTGAGCACGCTCTGTTGCGAACCCGTGGGATGGCGAACTAATCGCACGATACCGCAAGATCCGGTTATTTTCGAACCGGCGTGCTCTTGACTCCGCCGCGACGATGGTTACGCTTTCGACGCTGTGCCTGCCGGTGGCCCGACCGGCGCCCTCGAAATCGTCGCGAACGGGAGCTGTGATGACCGGAATGTCGCCCTCTACGCGCGCACCCGAAATTAGGGACCTACACCGCATTCGAGCCGGGTCCGGGTGGGCATATCGGTGACGACGGGGTGAATCCGGACTTCGCGGCGATCCGCGCCGACCCGGAGTTCATCGCCGTTCAGCGGCGGCTGCTCAGGTTCGTTTTCCCGGCGAGCGTGCTGTTCCTCGCCTGGTACATGACCTACGTATTGTTGGCCGCGTACGCGCCGGAGTTCATGGGATATCGGATGTTCGGCAGCGTGACGGTCGGGCTGCTGCTCGGCCTGTCCCAGTTCGTGACCACCGTCGTGATCATGCTGCTGTACACGCGGTTCATGCGCCGAAGAGTAGATCCGCAGGTCACGGCCCTGCGGGAGCAGGCAGGCGCACGCCGGTGACGACGTTCGCGCACGGCTCCGCCGTCTCGGTCGCCGCCTCCGGCACGGGTGAGCCGGTCCTCAATGTCAGCATCTTCCTCCTCATCGTCTCGGTGACCCTGTACGTCGTGTACCGGGTCAGCAGCCGGAACACCACGACGGCCGACTATTACGCGGCCGGCAGCGCTTTTTCCGGCGTGCAGAACGGCGTCGCACTGTCCGGTGACTACCTTTCCGCGGCGTCCTTTCTCGGCATCGCCGGCGCGATCGCGGTGCAGGGATATGACGGGTTCCTTTTCTCCATCGGATTTCTCGTCGCCTGGCTGATCCCGCTGTTGCTCATCGCCGAGCGGGTCCGCAACGTCGGCCGGTTCACGATGGGCGACGTGCTCAGCTTTCGGATGCGGCAGCGACCGGTACGAGCCGCCGCCGCGAACGCGACGTTGGTGATCTCGGCGTTCTACCTGCTCGCGCAGATGGCCGGCGCCGGCGTACTGGTCGCATTGTTGTTGGACATTCGGTCCACCGGCGGCCAGGCACTGGTGATCGTCGGCGTCGGCGCGATCATGATCTTCTACGTGCTCGTCGGCGGCATGAAGGGCACCACCTGGGTGCAGATCATCAAAGCCAGTCTGCTGCTCATCTGCGTGGTCATGATGAGCGTGTTCATCCTGGGCAAGTTCGGCTTCGACCTCACCAACCTGCTCGACCAGGCGGCGCGCAACAACGCGCTCGGCGACGCGGTGCTCCAACCCGGTGCCCAGTACGGGAAGACGGGGACGACCAAGCTCGACTTCGTGTCGCTGGCACTGGCGCTCGTGCTCGGCACCGGCGCGCTGCCGCACGTGCTGATGCGCTTCTACACGGTGCCCGACGCGTTCCAGGCGCGCCGCTCGGTGGTCTCGGCGACCTGGGCGATGGTGGCGTTCTACCTGGCGACGCTCGTCATCGGCTACGGCGCGAGCGCGATCGTCGGGTCGGACGCGATCCTGTCCGCGCCGGGCGCGGAGAACTCGGCGGTGCCGTTGCTGGCGTTCGCGATCGGCGGCTCGGCCTTGTTCGCGATTGTCGCCGCGGTGGCGTTCACGACGATCCTGGCCGTGGTCGCGGGACTGACGCTGACCGCGTCCGCGTCGTTCGCGCACGACGTGTACGCCAATGTGCTCAAGCACGGTCGGCCGAAGCCGGGTGCGGAGGTGCGGGTCGCTCGGATGACCGCGGTGGTGATCGGCTGCCTGTCGATCCTCGGCGGCATCCTCGCGATCGGGCAGAACGTCGCGTCGCTGGTGGCGCTGGCGTTCGCGGTGGCCGCGTCCGCGAACCTGCCGACGATCCTCTACACCCTGTTCTGGCGGCGGTTCAACAACACCGGCTCGCTGCTGTCGATCTACGGCGGGCTCGGGTCCTGCCTGCTGCTGATCGTGTTCTCGCCGGTGTTCTCCGGCGCGAGCACGTCGATCATCAAGGGCGTGGACTTCCACCTGTTCCCGCTCCACAACCCGGGAATCGTGTCGATCCCGCTGTCGTTCCTGCTGGGCTACCTCGGCACGGTGCTCGGCCGCGACCGCGCGGACGGCCCCCGTTCCGACGAGCTCGAGGTCCGCTCCGTCACCGGCATCGGCGCAACCTGACCTGTTCCCCACCAGAACCCGCGAGTCCAACCCCCAGGACCCGCGAGTCCCCGGTTCCAGCACACACCATGAGGTCGTCGTTCGTCCGGAACGTTGGACTCGCGGGTCGCGAGCGTTGGACTCGCGACTTGGCTGGGGGCTCGCCGGGCGTTCGACCCGTGTCCGGTCTCGCAACCGACCCGGCGCGCTTGACGGTGCGTTGCCGGGTGCTGCCCGTGCGTCGCCGGCTAAGGGTGATCCCTGAGCAAGTCCGGGGATTGCCCCGGATCTCGGCGGCCCGGCCATGCCCCAACCTTGGGACATAGACCGAACGTGGCATACATCCAGAGGGGTAAGGAAGACATGGGCAAGCCGTTGTTAACCGTGCGGATCGCCAGATGGAGCGCGGAACACCCGTGGCGGGCGATCGGCGCGTGGGTTCTGTTCGTGGCGATCTGCGTCGGCGCGGGGACCTTCGCGGGGACGAAGCAGGCCGACTTCGACGACAATCCGAAGGGCGAGCTCGCCACCTACCAGAGCATCGTCGACGAGTCCGGGTTCGACCACCCGGCGACCGAGAACGTCCTCATCTCCGCCCGCGAGGGCGACCTCGACGAGAACCGCGCGATGGCGGCGGCCGCCGACGTCCGTTCCGGGATGGACGCGCTGTCCGGCGTCGGCCCGGTCAGCGAGCCGGTGCCGTCGCCGAAGGGCACCGCGGTACTGGTCAACGTGGAGCTGACGGGGGAGGCGGACTCCGCGGAGGAGCGCGTGCAGCCGCTGCTCGACACGACCGCGTCGGTGCAGGAGCGATACCCGGACCTGCGGATCGAGCAGGTCGGCGGCGCGTCGCTGGACAAGGCGCTGAACGCGACGTTGGGGGAGGACTTCCAGAAGGCCGAGCTGATCAGCGTCCCGGTCACGTTGCTGATCATGCTCGTGGTGTTCGGCGCGCTGATCGCCGCCGGCGTGCCGGTGCTGCTCGCCATGTCCGCGGTGGGTACCGCGCTCGGGCTGTCGGCCCTGGTGTCACACCTGATCCCGGCCACGGACAACACCAGCAGCATGATCCTGCTGATCGGCATGGCGGTCGGCGTGGACTACTCGCTGTTCTACATCCGGCGAGAACGTGAGGAACGCGCGAAGGGCGCGGGGCACGTCGACGCGGTCGAGATCGCCGCGGCGACCTCCGGGCACGCGATCGTGGTCTCGGGCATCGCGGTGACGGTCGCGATGGCGGGCATGTTCGTGGTCAACGACCTGGTGTTCTCCTCGATCGCCGTCGGCACGATCCTCGTGGTGCTCGCCGCGATGATCGGCTCGATCACCGTGCTGCCGGCGCTGCTCGCGAAGCTCGGCCGGTGGATCGACAAGCCGCGGATCCCGTTGCTGTGGCGCCTGTCCATGCGGAACAAGGGCGAGCCGCGGTTCTGGCGCGCGGTGCTGCGGCCGAGCCTGCGCCGGCCCAAGACCACGCTGGTGGTCTCCGGCGGCATCCTGGTCGCGCTCGCGATCCCGGCGTTCGGCATGACGCTCAACGCGCCGTCCGAGGCCGACCTGCCGCGCAGCATCCCGATCATGCAGTCCTACGACCGGATGACCGAGGCGTTCCCGAGCAAGGGCGCGTCGCACGAGATCGCCATCCGGGTCCCGGCCGACCAGGTGCCCGCCGCCCGGACCGCCGTGGACGACCTGCTGTCGCGCATCGCGGCCGACGACGAGTTCGCCCAGGACCAGCCGCCGGAGGTCGACGAGGCGGCGGGCGGCCGGATCTTCCTCGTGTCGGCCGGCATCCCGTACGACGGCGGTTCCGCCGAGGCGGACCGGTCGCTCGAGCAGCTGCGCACGGTGCTGCTCCCGCAGACCGTCGGGAAGGTCGCGGGCGCCGAGTTCGGGGTGAGCGGCGAGACGGCCGGGGAGAACGACTTCGTCGGCTCGATGAACGACGCGCTGCCGTGGGTGATCGGGTTCGTGCTGCTGCTGACGTTCCTGGTGATGTTGTGGGCGTTCCGGGCGCCGGTGATCGCGTTGAGCGCGATCGGGCTGAACCTGCTCTCCGCGGGCGCGGCGTACGGCGTGCTGGTGCTCGTGTTCCAGCACACCTGGGCCGAGGGTCTGCTCGGGTTCACCTCGACGGGCGGGATCACCGCCTGGCTGCCGGTGATCCTGTTCGTGACGCTGTTCGGGCTGTCGATGGACTACCACGTGTTCGTGGTGTCGCGGATCCGGGAGTCGGCCCTGTCCGGGCTGTCCAACCGGGACGCGGTGGCCGCGGGCATCACCCGGTCGGCAGGCGTGGTCACGAGCGCGGCGGCGGTCATGATCGGCGTGTTCTCGATCTTCGGCACGCTGAGCACGATCGACATGAAGCAGCTGGGCGTCGGCCTGGCCACGGCGATCCTGCTGGACGCCACGCTCATCCGGGCGGTGGTCCTGCCCGCGCTGATGACCGTGCTGGGCTCGTCGAACTGGTGGGCGCCGCGCTGGCTGCGGGGCCGCTCGTCGGCCACGTCGCCCGCCGAGCCGAGGGTGCTCGAGCCGGTCGGCTGAGCCGTCCGGTCGGCGCAGGTACCGCACGCCCTTCCTGGCGTGCGGTACCTGCTGGCGGAACGTCAGTTTGGTTCACCGCTGCGGGCCGGCGCGGTGGCGACCGCCGTCTTGCCGGACAGGGTGTCGCCGCACACCACGACGAGCGGAGGCAGCCGCTCCGATCGCGCACGGTCATTGCGCACCATGCCCCCTTTCGCCGGGCGTCGCGGGTGCGCGGCTCCTGGACCCCGCAAGCCGGCCGCACCGTTCCAGCGCGGCTCCGGGGCGCCGCTTGGGAAGGTCAGTGGCGGGCCTGGCGATCACGATCGGCCGGAACCGAGACGTCGGCGGGGTGGTCAACGTCGTGGACTCGTGTCCCGCGCCGTCACGCTGCCGATGCGTGGCCACGGTCGCCGCGCTCCACTCGGTCGGGCCCGAACCGCTCGGCGAGGCGAGTCGCGGCACGGGTCCGTCGGCGTTCCCGCAGGGCGTCGGACACCAGCCAGCAGACCGCCCAACCGATGAAGGTCAGGAACGGCGACGAGGCCAGCAGGACGACCCACAGCTTGTCCATGTCTCACCGCACCTCCTCGCGTTGTGGTTCGCCCAGGACCAGCCGCTCGTACGGGATGCCGTCCCCGTACACGGCCATGACTCTGCAGATCACGTTGATCCGCCCGGCGCGCACGGGGTCGATTCCGTTGACGGCGTTGCATTCCCGGGTGAGCCGCCCGATGGACCAGTTGTGGTTTCGGAGCCACTCGCGGATGAGCTCCCGGTTCAGCTTGGGCACAGCGACTCCAGCGGGATGAGGGCGCAGTCGCGCAGCTCGCGGACGAGCTTGCTTGCCACGACCCAGCGGCTGGCCGGGTCCTCGTAGGCGACGTTGGTGTGCTCCACCGGCTCCGGCGACACCGTGCCGGTGGTGCGGTACACGAGGCCGTGAACGCCCGCGATCGGGTGCTCGCGAGCGCGCACCGCGACTGCTCCCTTGCGCAGCGCGGGGCACATCCGACTCGCCACCCGGACGCACGGCAGGCACACCGGGGGTTCGTTGACCCCCATCCGTTCCGGCCAGCTCGGCCAGCCGTCCCGGAGATCGCTGAGCAGCCACAGGACGCCGTCCTCGGCGCGGTCGGCCGGGCCGCCGCAGACGTTGCACAGCAACTGCCGCATGGCGCGCCGCTGCCGCAACGGGTGCACGATCGCGAACCGCGGCTCGCCATGCCCTTGGCGGACCAGGCTGCGCACCCAGAGCACCCCGTGGCGGTCGCGGTCGTAGACCGTCTCGTCCAGATACCCGATGCCCGAGCGGCGCTCGACGACCGTGGGACGCTCGGCCCGCTCCGCGCTCCACGACGTGATGTAGGGCGTGAAGGGCCGCAACGCGGCGACATTGACGTGCTGCTCGGCGCGCGAATGTGCGGTCGCCATGTCAGCTCATGTCCGGACGTCGGTGCGGCACGCACGAGGAGTGGCGGCGGAGCGCACCCAGCTCTCGGCGGGCAATACGTGCCCGGATCGCGGCCGCGACGGCCGTCACGTCATCGGCCAGCGCACGCTCATCCGCTGTGCTGAGCGGCGCCGCGCGACCGGCGTCGGCGTCGAGAAAGCGCAGCACGTAGCGAGCGAGCCGGGTGTTGACCTCGGCCATCTCGGCCATGAGCACGCTGTCCTGATGGGCGACGTCATCCGGCGGCGGGATGTGGTCCATGACGACTCCAGTGGGCGGTAGGTGACCCGCACCCCGCGCGTCCTCCTGCGAGAGCGATGCGCGGGGCCGGGCCGCCGGCCGTGTAGGATGCACTGCATCATCGCCGACAGAGGAAACGTTACTAGAGGAAACGTTTCCGTACATGTGCCCGAACGGGTGATGTTCACCTGCGGACGATCATGTGCGCGGGCACACTGAGTAACCCGACCCCACCGATCACGCCGCAACGCGGAGGACTCATGGCCGCACGCCCAGGACCGACCCTGCGACGTCGCAAGCTCGTCAAGGAGCTGACCGCGGCACGGACCGCAGCTGGGATGAGCATTCGCCAACTCGCCGCCGAGATCGATCTCCAACCCGGGACCCTGAGCAAGATCGAGGGCGGCAAGCAAGGTCTCACTGTTCGCAACATCAAGGCCATCGGCCGCGCCTCCGGCCTGAGCAAGGCCAAGATCGACCAGTTGGTGCTCCTGGCCGCGGACGACGACAACAACAGCGACTGGCTCGTCGAGTTCCGCGAGGACATCCCGGAGTGGTTCGAGCTGTACCCGAAACTCGAACAGGACGCGGACGAGATCTGGAGCTACGGCTCCGAGCTGCCGCATGGCCTCGTCCAGACTCCCGCGTTCGCCGAGGTACTGGCACGGATCACGTTCCCCGACCTCGCCGATGAGCAACGGCGCCGATCCGTCGACCTACGCACGGCCAGACAAGCGATCCTCGAACAAGAGCATCCGACGGGTTTGAAGATCGTCCTCAACGAGGCGGTGATCCGCCGCCCGATCGGCGACGAGGAAGTGATGCGCGAGCAGCTACGGCACCTCTTGAGCCTCTCGGAGCGACCGAACATCGACATCCAAGTCCTGCCGTTCAGTGCGGGCGCGCACCCCGGGATGAAGACAGGCTTCAACTTGCTCCGGTTCCCGGAGGGCTTCGACGACATGGACTGCGTGTACCTCGAGAACGCGAACGGCAGCGTCTGGCAGGAGCGACCCGAGGACGTGGCCCACTACTCGGACGTGTTCACCAGGCTCCAGGTCCAGGCACTTTCAGGTGACGAGACGCGCGATCTGCTGGGTAGCCTGACGTAGTTCCTGCGAGAGCGTAGAGAGGAGTGCACCATGGGCGCTGCGGACCTGGTGTTCAAGAAGTCGAGCTACAGCGGCGGCAACGGAGAGTGCGTCGAGGTGGCGTTCGCCGGAGCCATCCGGGACAGCAAGAACCCCGACGGTCCGTCGATCCGAGTCCAGCTCGACGCGCTCGTCGACAGCGTCAAGTCCGGCCGGCTCGATCACTGATCATCCGCATCGCGGCCCGCGGCCTCGCCCGGTTCGGGCGGGGCCGCGGTCACGGTTCTAGCCTCGTCGCGTGCGACTGCGGACCGAGCTGGACTCGCTCGTCGCTCGGGTCGGGCTCGCCTCCCGCTATCCCTTCGCGAGGATCTCGCGCAGGGCGGCGTTGAACTCGGCCGGCTTCTCGAGGTGCGGGCTGTGGCCGGCGTCGGCGATGACGACCTCGTCGTAGGTGCCGCCCTCGGCCGCGTAGCGGTCCAGCACCGCGCGGGTCTGGGCCAGCATCGGCTGCGGCGGGTGGGTCGCGGCGCCGGGCCAGTCCGGCAGGGCTCCCAACGCGCCCAGGTTCGCCAGGTCGAACATCGACGCGTCGGAGACGATCTGGTCGTCGGCCCCGCGGATCCAGCGGATCGGTGGCTTCGGGGTGATCGTGTGCAGGTCGTCCAGCCGGAAGTGGTTGGGCGCCATCGTGTTGAGGACCCCGCTGCGGCCCGGCGCCACGCCCGGCCAGCCCTCGGCCGGCGTCAGGTCGCCCGGGTAGTGGTCGTCGCCGATGCGGGTGCTCAGCATCGACTCGACGAACATGTCCGCGTGCTCCGGCTCGAACGGCGGCTTCACGTAGAAGGTCAGCAGCACCCGCCGTGGCGACAGCGCCGAGTCCGCCGACCGGTCGCCTTCCCGCAGCAGCCGCACGAAGTCGGGGTTGGCCGCACCGCCGCCGGACCCGGTGCCCGCCGCGTCGATCAGCTCGCCGGACTCGCCCCGGGTGCCGCCGAACCCGTACGGCGACACCGGGTTCATCAGCGTCACCGTACGCACCAGCGCCGGGTGGTCGCGCAGCAGCTGCAGCACGACCCCGCCACCCATGCTCCAGCCGACCAGGTGCACCGGACCGAGTCCCAGCGCGTCGACGGTGGCGGTCACGTCGTCGGCGTAGTCCCGCACGCCCCGGGTCGCGTCGACGGGCAGCGGGTCGCTGTCGCCGAACCCGCGCAGGTCGACCGCCAGCGGCCGGTACCCGGCGGGCAGGTCCAGCATCGTCTGCTGCCAGAACAAGCTGGAGGAGACGTTGCCGTGCACGAACACCACGGGGGTGCCGGTCCGCCCGTCGACCTCGAGGACGTGCACGGTGAGCCGGTCGGTCGGCACGGCGCGGGCGGTGATCCCGGCGAGCAGCTGCGGCATGGTTCGGATCCTTTCAGGCCAGCCAGCCCGCCACGGTCGACATGACCGCGGTCGCCCAGCCGAGTTGGAGATGGTTCGCCGAGGCCACCAGGCTGGTGGCGCCGACCGTGGTGACGCCGGTTGTGTCCAGCGCGCTCGCGACGAACACCACGCCGTCGCTGGGACCGCGGGTCTCGTTCCAGATGCCGACGATCGTGGGCGAGCCGCCGGCGAGCAGGTACACCGGCACGCTGGCGGGGGTCGGCGCGGACCGGATCGCCGCGATCAGCGAGCCGGCGTCGATCGCGGCCTGGATGCCAGGGCCGTTGGTGTAGAAGCCCTGCCCGCCGTAGTAGGTGGTGTACCAGTCCTGGGCGGTGGTGTTCACCCCGTACACGCCGTCCCACCGGGCGAGCATCTGCCGCTGGCCGGGATAGGTGTCGTAGCCGCCGGTTGGGGTGATCGACAGCTCCGGGTGGTAGGTGTACTGCCCGAAGCAGGTCATCCGGGTGTGCGGGCTCGGCGCGTTGACCGCGCCGCCGCACTCCGGCCAGATCGAGAAGTCGTGCGCCCAACCGTGCGCGAACGGGTAGTCGTAACCGCCGTTGGGCCCGCCGAGCGTGATGAGCTTCCGCACGTCACCGGCGTAGGACCGGCCCCACGACGGCTTGACCGACGCCACGTACATCCGCGCGGACATCATGCCCTTGCTCCAGCCGACCACGTCGACCTCGCTCACCCCGAGCCGGGACTTGATGACCGCGATCGCGTCGCCGACCTGCTGCGCCTGCTGGAGGTTGTCGCCCTGCTTGTGCGCGAAGCCGATCGCGAACACCCGGTGGCCGCGCGAGCTGAGGTACTGCATCAGCCCGGTCGACGGGCAGGACGTCGACCCGCAGCCGAAGCCGCCGGACTCGTTCGGGTTGGCCCACGCGCGGTCGGGGTTGTCGTTGGCGCCGTGCACGAGCAGGACCGGCGTGGGCTTGCTCCCCGTGTCCCAGCCCGGGGCCGAGTAGAGCAGGAACCGCGACGACGACGGTTTGGCCACGTTGCCGAAGAAGGTGCGCCGCTGCCCGTCCTGGTCGCCGCGGCCGTCCGGCGGGTACTGCTCGTCGTGGAAGCCGGCCGTGGTGTCGCGGTAGCGGTCCACTTGGGACCATCCGTTCGCGACCGTGCCGTAGGTGGCTTCCTTGACGAGGTAGGCGGGATCGGCGGTGCTCACCGCGGGGACGAGCACGCCGGCCGCGACCGTGGCGACGGTCAGGGCGGCGGCGAGAGGTCTGCGCATCCTGTCCTTCTCAGCTGAGCTCCGCGACGACCGCCGTCACGCCGGGGTCGCCGAAGAGGATCGTGTAGTGGTTGGTGCCCGGGACCGTCTTCAACGCGAGCCCGGCGAGCTGGTCGGGGTCGGGGTACAGCGGCGTCGGCTGGTCGAACATGCCGCGCTCGGCCCGCAGGAACGGGGTGTTCGCCGGCAGGGCCGCGAACGCCGCGCGGGCGGCCGCGCCGGTGTGCAGGTCGACGAAGTCGGTGCGCATGGCCTCCTCGGACACCTTGCTGCGCAGCTGGTCGCCCTCGCCGGTGAGGTCGTAGTCCACATAGGCCTCGATGGCCGGCGACCAGTCGGCGAACGCGGGGTGCGCGCGCCAGAAGTCGCGGTAAGCCTCCTTGGTGGGGAAGCGCATCCGGAGCCGCCGCGCGGCGGGGCCGAGAGCCTCGTCCGGGTCACCGTCCGGCGCGGGCAGCGGCGGGCCGCCGTCGACGAGGACGAGCTTCCGCACGCGGTCGGGACGGCGGTGGGTGAGCACGGCGGCCACGAACCCACCCATGGAGTGCCCGACGACCGTGGCCCGCTCGATGCCGAGCGCGTCGAGGGCGGCGACGCAGTCCTCGGCGTGCGCGACCATCCCGAACGGCCCCGGCAGCGTGCCGCTCCCGCCCCGGCCGCGGAGGTCGGGCGCGACGACCGGCCCGCCGAGGCGGCGCGCGACCTCGACCCACGCCATGCTCGACGCGGTGATCCCGTGGACAGCCAGGACCGGCGCTCCGGCGGCGAGGTCACCCCAGACCGCGACCGTGAGCTCACCACCGGTCACGGGGACGCGGACGTGGGACGGGTTGGCGGGCACGAGCCACCTCCGCGGGCGCAGCGCTGGGAACCGGATCGTCGCCAATGCGCGTCCCATCGGCAAGGTGGCCGCCCACCACGTCGCCCTCGCCGGCCATGTGCGCCGCCCACACACGGCGTATTTCCAGCAATTTTCGATAAATGATTGACGGCGCGCCGGGACGTAGGACATTATTGATCGGAACAACAATGAAGGGATTGTCATGACGAGCATGTGGATGCGAGAGTCGCAGGGCCGATCCGGCGCTGTGGCCGCTGCCGCGTGCCTGTGGCAGGCCCACCTCCACGAATATGCGCGGCGGTCGCTTTGCGGCTCGGGCTCCCCGCCGTGACCTGCGTCTAAGGTCATGACCTGGGAGCCGCCCATCGGGAAACCGATCCGGGCGGCTCTTCTGTTTCGTGTGCAATTTTAATTGGCGAATCGGCGAGCTTCGGAAGCGGCGCGGCCTCCAAAACCGCGGCCAGGGGGTTCGACTCCTCCCGCCGGTGCATTTCCGCGCGCAATTCTTTGGGGCGTGCGTGTTGGTTGACAACTCCACAGCGGAGCAGACATTCCGTCCGCCTCGTCGCTGCCCCCGTGGCGCGGCCGGGCGGACACGGTGGAGACGGGCTGCGGAGCCCGACCCGGCTGTAACCCGGGCGCCGACCAGGCACAGGTGGTTCGACTCCACCCTCCACCACTAGGCCATGTCTCGCGGATCTTGGATCGTGGTATTCGCGCCCAGTTGTCCCCTGGCCGCGTTGTCGGAAGGCCCGAATACAACCTGGTATGCGCGGCCTTCCGCCGCCTTGCCAGGCGCCAGCTGGGTCACGAATCCCATCGACCAAGACCCACGAGACACGACCTAATGCCCTGTAGCTCAGGAGGACAGAGCGCGCCGCTACGAACGGCGAGGTCCCGGGTTCGAGTCCTGGCAGGGCAGCGGTGCCGTGGGTACCCATGGCACACCGGGTGCGAGGGAGGCGGCAACCCATCCGCTTCGGGCGCGGAAGAGACCGCGTTCGACTCGCGGGCGCCCGACTGTCGCCAAGGCGCGTTGGTCCAGTGGGACGGACACCGGCTTCTCACGCCGGAGACACCGGTTCGACCCCGGTACGCGTCGCTTACCTGAAGGAGTTGGAGGGGCTGCGGAGGTTTCCGGAGATCGGCCGGGAGGAGTTCCGGTTCTTCACGTTGACTGCGGCGGATGTGGGGTTCGTCGGTCCGGGTCGGGGCCTGCGCCTCGGGTGCGCTGATCGGCCGGCTCAGCGGACTCGGTCGTAGACGAGGGCCAACGTGCCGTGCTCGCCCGCGGCCTGGCTGGCGAGCGCCCACTGCCCCGCGGGCAGGCCGTCGTCGAAGAGGCGCGGCCCGCCGCCGAGGAAGACCGGAAAGATCGTGATCGCCAGCCGGTCGACCTTGTCTGCCGCCAGCAGCGCCTTGATGACGCTCGCGCTGGAGAGCACGAGAATGTCGCCGCCTTCGGTCGCCTTGAGCTCCGCGACCACCTCGGCGGTCGGCTTGTCGACGATCGTCGTCCGCTCCCACGGCGCCTCGCCGAGGGTGGCGGAGAGGACCACCTTGTCGGTGCCGACGAGCCACTTCGCGAAGCCCTCGTCGCGCGGGTCGGCACCCTCCATGCCGATGACCGTGGGCCAGAAACCGAGGAACCCCTCGGCGTTGACCCGCCCGAGCAGGGCCGTCGTCGCCGGCTCCCAGAGGCTGGTCAGGTGGTCGCGGGCGACGTCGGTGACGGCGTACGGCATCACCCAGCCCATGTCCTGAGGGTCGCCCGGCCCGACGTAGTGGCCGTCGAGGGAGAGGCTCATGTTGGTGACGACTCTGCGGCCGGCGGTCTGCTCTGTCACTTCGTGCTCCTTGTGTCGGTGCTGACGGTGCCGACGGTGTCGTGCGAGTCCGCGGCGAGGGTCGCCGCGAGCTTGTCGAGGCACTGGCCGAAGCCGATCTCGATGCCTGCAATGAAGTCCGCGGAGTCGACAGTGCTGTCGGTGATCCGGTAATGGACGTCGAGGTCCGTGCCGGTGTCGGTGGGCCGGAGGCCGAGGTCGACGTGGGCGGTGAAGGCGAGGCCGCCGTCGCGAAGCAGAGGGGAGAGCCGGTAGGCGAGGCGCTCACCGGGGCGTACGTCGTCGACGACTCCCTCCGCGCGCCCGGCGACCAGGTCGGAGCCGTCGACGTCCTCGGCATCGCGGTACTCCTGGACGATCCGCCCACCCGGTCGCGCCTCGAAGACGAGCTCGGAGACGCGGAGGTCGTCGGGCGTCCACCATCGGGCGAGCAGGGAGGCCTCGGTCAGGTGGCGCCAAACCAGCCCGGGGCCCCCCGTCAGCGACCGGAGGAACCTGAACGAGCGGCCGTCGGCCCACCCCGACTCCTCCGCGGCGAGCCGCTCTGCGTGGAGGCTGAGCCCGTAGCGGTCGTAGGTCGCGCGCGGGCCACCGACCTGGTCCGCGGTGTCGGCGATCCGGTTGAGCGCAGCCGCCAGGTCCCGCAGTGGAGCGGGCCGGAGCGCGTAGATGCGGCGCTGGCCGGTGCGCTGGGCGGTGACTACGCCGGCGCGCTCGAGGGTCTGCAGGTGCTTGGTCGTCTGCGGCTGGCGCGCCTCGGCGAGCTGGGCGAGGACGCCGACCGAGCGGGGCCGCTCGGCCAACAAGCCCACGAGCCGCCAGCGGGCCGGGTCGGCCAGTGCGGTGAGGAGTGCGTCCATGAGGACGAGTATTCGTGACAGAGAATATTCATGTCAAGGAATAGTTTATGGACCAGTCGGACCAGTCGGACCGCGTCGGGATCGTCTGCTCCGCTGTGGGGGGATCCTGATGGGCCGGAAGGGGGAGAGCGGGTGCCGCGCACCGGGCGCCTGACGTCCCGAGCGCCGCCCGCATGCCACCGCGCGTGGTCGCGGCCGACTTGCTGACCCACGCGAGCATGCCGACCTCAGTGTCCAGCCGCACCGCGAGCACCCGCCCGCCGTTGCGGCGCAGCCGGGCCGCGATCACCTGCCGGCACCAGTTCCGCGACTACTCAGCCGAGCACGCGGAACCACAGGTTGGTCCCGTGCGGCACCCCGGAGAGGCTGATGCGCTCCAGCCGCACGTCGGCCCCGCCGGGCTGGTCGAACAGCCGGACGCCGTCGCCGAGCAGGACCGGGGAAATGATCACCAAGACCTCGTCCAGCACGCCCGCGTCGAGGCACTGGTGCGCCACGCCGGCGCCGAGCACGGTGACGTACTTGTCGCCCGCGGCCGCCTTGGCCGCGGCCACGCCTGCCGCGAGGTCACCCACGAACGTCACACCCGGCACCGCCCGGTCCGGGGCGTGGTGGGTGAGCACGAACGACGGCCCCTCCCACCCGCCGCCGAAGGCCTTGCCCTCGTTCTCGGTGCCCTTGTACGGGTCGCCGCCGCCGAAGGTCCGGTTGCCGACCAGCAGCGCGCCGACGTCGCCGACCAGCTCGTCCACCAGCGGGTTCGGCCCGAGGTACGCGGTCAGCCACGACATGTCACCCCCGGCGCCCGCGATGAACCCGTCCAGCGACATGGCGGCGGAGTAGAGCAGCTTGCCCATCGGTTACCTCCCGTGGAGTCGTTGACCCCGTAGGAGACGACGCCCGGCCGGAAAACTCATCGGTCCAGGGCGGCGGGCAGGTCGAAGGCGGCGAACAGGCTGGTGTCGTGGAACGCGGTGAGCTCGGCGATCCGGCCGTCCGCGACGCGCAGCACGACGATCGCGAACGCGCGGAACGCGGTGTCGCCGGGTGCGCGCACGTAGGAGGCGAGCGCCGGCCGCCCGTTGGCCGCGGTCGGCAGCACCCGGAAGCGGCCCACGTAGTCCGGCCGGGAGGGGTTCCAGCTCGCGGTGAGCGTGGCCATGACCGCGTCGCGGCCGAGGTACCACATCGGCCACGGCGGCATCGCCGCGCGGACGTCCTCGGCGAGCAGGTCGGCGACCGCGGTGAGGTCGGCTTGCTCCAGTGCGGCCATGTACCGCCGCAGCACCGCCCGCTCGGCCGCGGTCGGCTCGGCCGACGGCGCCCAGTCCAGCCGGCGCGAGGGCAGCTGCTCCTTCAACGTGGCGCGGGCCCGCTGCAGCGCGCTGTTCACCGACGCCACGCTGTGCTCCAGCAACGCGGCGGTGTCCCTGGCCGGCCAGCCGAGCACGTCGCGAAGGATCAGCACCGCCCGCTGCCGGGGTGGCAGGTGTTGGATCGCGGCGAGGAACGCGAGCTCGATCGTCTCCCGCGCGACGACCTCGTCCTCGGGCCACAGCTGGTCCGGGAACGGCTGCAACCAGGCGATGTCGGTGCGCGGCGGCAGGCCGACGTTCGGGTCGAACGGCGCGGCCAGGTCCTGGGGGAGCACCCGGCGCGCGCGGCCGTCGAGCGCGTCGAGGCAGGCATTCGTCGCGATCCGGTACAGCCAGGTACGCAGCGACGAGCGCCCCGCGAAGTCGGGCAGGCCCTTCCACGCACGCAGGAACGTCTCCTGCACGAGATCCTCCGCCTCGTCGAACGAGCCCAGCATCCGGTAGCAGTGCACCCGCAGCTCGCCCCGGTGCCGCTCGACGAGCGCGGCGAACGCGGACTCGTCGCCCGCCCGCGCGGCGGCCACGACGTCGTCGTCCACGATGGTCTCCTTCGTGTCTTGCCGACACGCTACCGGCACGTTCTCGGCGCTGCGAGGAACGTTGCGACATAGGCGACTCCCGGCGCTCGCCCAGGTCCCCGTGCGCTGCGCGGCAGGACCCGCGAGTCCAACGCTCAGGACCCGCGAGTCCAACGCCTGGGCCAGACAATGGCGTGGTCCGGTACCCGTCGCACCGAAGGGAACGGCGCCCACCCGGGGTGAGCGCCGTTCCGTCTGGCGGAGATCAGTGGAGATCGGTGGAGATCAGTACTGCACGGTCAGGGTGTCCACATCGAACAGTGCGCCCGCCCCGCCGCCGAAGGTGAGGAACAGCGGTCCGGACCCGGTGCCGGTGAGGGTCGTCGTCACGTTCTGGAACGTCTCCCAGCCACCGGTGTTCGGCACCGCCACCGAGCCGAGCACCGTGCCGGTCTGCGAACCCACGCGGACCGTCAGCGTCCCGCCCGCGCCCGCCGACGAGATGCGGGCCGTGACGCTCCGCGCGCCGGCGGCGGGCAGCTGCGAGTAGCCGACCCAGTCACCGTTCTCGATGTAGCCGGCCGTCGCGCCGCCGCTGGCCGCCGCGTGTGCGGCTGCCTGGACCCCGCCGGTCGACGTCCACGCCTCGCCCTCGGCCGTGCGGGGCGTGGTCGCGCCGGCCGGGTTCAGCGTGAACGCGTCCACATCGAACAGGTTGCCCTGCCCGGTGACGCCCTTGAACACCAGGAACAGCTGCGTGGTCCCGGCGGGCGCGCCCGACACGCCGGTCGACACGGTGGCGAACGTGTCCCAGCTCCCGGTGTTCGGCACGGCCACCGACCCCAGCAGGGTTCCGGTCGCCGAGCCCGCGCGGACCTCGAGCGTCCCGCCGACGCCACCCGAGGACACCCGGGCGGTGAACGACGCGGCGCCGGACAGCGAGTACGGCGTGAACGAGATCCAGTCGCCGTTGTCGGTGAAGCCGACCGTCGTCCCGCCCTCGGCATCCCCGTGCTGGGCCAGCTCGATGCCGTTCTGGGCGCTGAAATGCTCGCCCTGCCGGTGCCGCGGCTGGAGCTTGCGGACGCTGTGGCTGGTCAGCCCGCCGTTGTCGGTGTACTCCGCGTCGAGCACGCCGAACACGTTGGCCGCCGGGTCGTGCTCACCGTCCACTGGCGTCGCGATCGTGCCCGAGCACCCGTTCACGGATGTCAGCTCGTGCTGGTGGCTGTCGTGACCCAGCAGGTAGCGGACCTTCACCCGCGAGCAGTCGATCGCGCCGTCCTCCGGGTCGGACACGCCGACCTGGAAGCTCACCGCGTCACCGAAGGAGAACAGCGCGCCGTCCGGCGGTTGGGACAGCGTCACCGCCGGCGCGGTGTTGCCCACGGTGATCCGCACGTCGGCCGAGCCGGTGAGCCCCTCCGGGTCCCGGACGGTCAGCGTCGCCGTGTAGTCGCCGTTGGCGGTGTACGTGTGCGACGGGTTGGCCGCGGTCGACGTGCCGCCGTCGCCGAAGGTCCACTGGTAGGTCAGCGCGCCGCCCTCGGGGTCGGTGCTGCCCGCCGACGAGAAGTCCACCGCGAGCGGCGTGGGCCCCGACGTCTTGTTCGCCGACGCCACCGCGACCGGGTTGCGGTTCTCCCCACCGATGTACTCGATGCGCCACAGCGCCTGGTTGTTCGACCCCGTGCCGTAGTCCAGCACGTACAGCGCGCCGTCCGGACCGAACGCCATGTCCATCACCTGGGTGCCGGTCCACGGGAACGCCCCGATGTCGCCGACGCCGCCGCTCGACGTGACCTCGATCGCCTTGATCCAGCGGCGGCCGTACTCACCGGCGAAGAACCGGCCGGACAGCGACTCCGGGAACTTGACCGACGAGCTCAGGTTCGGGTCGTAGCGGTAGACCGGGCCACCCATCGGCGACTCCGAGCCGCCGCCGAACTCCGGTGGCGTGCCGGCCTCCCCGCCGTACCGGATCCATGCCGGCTTCGGCGCGGGCAGCTTCTGCTGGCCGGTGTTGCGCGGCGAGTTGTTGGTCGGTCCGGTGGCGCAGTCGAACCTCGCCCCGGACGGGCCGGACGGGAACGCGAAGTCGTTGTAGGTCTCCGCGGTCGTGTTCGTGCCGGTGCAGTACGGCCAGCCGTAGTTGCCGGGCGCGGTGATCCGGTTGAACTCGACCTGGCCGCCGGGGCCGCGGTCCGGGTTCGGGCCGCCCGCGTCCGGGCCGTAGTCGCCGAGCCAGACGATCCCGGTCGCCTTGTCCACGCTCATCCGGAACGGGTTGCGGAAACCCATCGCGTAGATCTCCGGCTTGGTGTTCGCGGTGCCCGGCGGGAACAGGTTGCCGGACGGGACCGTGTATGTGCCGTCCGCCTGCGGCTTGATCCGCAACACCTTGCCGCGCAGGTCGTTGGTGTTGCCGGAGGAGCGCTGCGCGTCGAACTGCGGGTTGCGACTCGTGCGCTCGTCGATCGGGGTGTAGCTGTCCGACTGGAACGGGTTGGTGTCGTCACCCGTTGTCAGGTAGAGGTTTCCGGCCGCGTCGAAGTCGATGTCGCCGCCAACGTGGCAGCACTGGCCGCGGTCGTTGGGCACCACCAGCACGACCTTCTCACTGGCCATGTCGAGGGTGTTGTCGGTCTTGAGCACGAACCTGGACAGGTGCAGCTCGCCCTTGAACCGGTCGAAGTCCGCCTGGGTGCCGTCGGTCGGCGCGTCACCGTCCGGTGTGGACAGTCGGGGGGAGAAGTACAGGTAGATGAAGCGGTTCGACGCGAAGTTCGGGTCCGCCGCCACACCCTGCAGGCCCTCCTCGTCGTGGGTGTAGACGGTGAGCTTGCCGGCTTGGGTGGTGTTGCCGGCCGCGTCGGTCACCCGGACCGTGCCGTCCCGGGCCGTGTGCACCACGGATCTGTCGGGCAGTACGGCCAGCGACATGGCCTCGCCGAGCTCGGCCCCACCCGAGGCGAGCTGGACCTGTTGGTAGTCGCCAGGGGGGATGACGGACCCGGCGTGCGCGACCGGGGCAATGGGAACAACCATCGCGGCGAACAACAGTGCGGCGGTGAGGCCGTACCGACGCCGTCGGTGCAGGGACATCGGCGTCCTCTCTAGTGTCTCGTGGTTCTGGTTGCTTGCGGTCCGCTGTGGGTCCATGTGGTCGATGGCAAGGCGGAGGGAGGCCGCGTATTCCGGGTTGTATTCGGGCCTTCCGACAACGCCGCCGGCGGCCGCGTGGGCCGCGGCGAGCGCGGGTAGGCCAGGATCACGGGACACTTGTTCGGTATGCCTGAACTTCGGCGACCTGGCCGGCGGGCCACCCGGTGTTCGCGGTGAGGACCAGCCGGAGATAGCGGCGCGATCCCGCCGTGACCGGGACCGTCACGGTGTTCTGCGCCGCGGGATCGAAGCGGTACCCGGACGGGCCGGCCACCGTCGTGTACGACGAGCCGTCGGTGCTCGCGAGCACGGACAGCGTCTGGGTGCGTGCGCCCCACGCGCCCGGCAGCGACAGCACGAGCCTGCCCACCTCGGCCGGCGCACCGAGGTCGACGGTGATCGACTGCGGGAACGCGTGGTTCGCGCTTTCCCAGTAGCTGCTCGGGTTTCCGTCGTTCGCCGCCGTGGCCGGGTAGCCGCCGACATTGCTGCTGGCGGTGATCGGCCGGCCGCGGGCCAGGTCCGGGTCGGCCGGCGGGACGGTGCCGCCGGTGAACCGGTCGACCCAGTAGCGGGTGCGGTCCAGGTAGGCGGTCTCGGCGGCGGCGCCGGTCTGGCCGTAGGCGCCCTCGAAGGTCAGGTAGCCGTGGCCGCCGGGCGGGCCGGACCTGGCAGGCTCGATCACCGAGCCCTCGTGCCACTCGTTGAACGAGGTCACCGACACCCAGGTCGGCGCGCCGCCGGTGGCCGGGTCGAGCGCGTTGTTCCACTGCCGGTCGTAGGCGGCGCCGTTGTCGCGGTCGACGGTAGGCGTGGTGTTGCCGGGGACCGCGCGGTCGTCGAGGTAGCCCGGCGCCACCGACGGCGCCCAGACCAGCCCGTTGGCCTTGCAGAAGTCCGAGGCGTTCTTCCAGCCGGGCGCGGTGGCGCCGGCGATGCCGTCGTAGGTGTACATGCCGCCGAAGTGCGCGACCTTGCTGGTGTCGGTGGTCTGCGCGAGCACGATGCTCGTGCTCGCCACCTGCTCCAGCGCGGTCCAGTCGGTGATCCGCAGGCTCTCGAAGACGTAGAACGCGGATCTGTTGCCGTGCGCGGCATCCCGGTAGAACGCCGGACTGGAACCGTATCGGGAGTTGATGTAGTCGATGTCCGCGACGGTGGAGGCGGCGGTGCGCCCGCCGTAGGGCTCCAGGTGCCAGGCGACCTTGATGCCGTGCCGGGCCGCGGACTCGAGGATGCTCGGCACCAGGTTGTCCTCATAGGACCCTTGGCCCCACCAGCTGGTGACGATCGTGCCCGCGCCGGAGCGCTGCACCCACGCCATGTGCTGGTCGATCGCCGCGGTGTCGCCGGAGTCGTAGGCGCCGAGCGTGGGATAGAAGTCGGCCCCGATGTCCTCCGGCGGCGTGTGGTCGCCCTGTTGCCAGTGCCGGTAGGAGCCGTTGACCGAGGGACTTCCGTACCACGGGTAGTAGAAGAGATGGACGTCAGCCGGAACCGCCTGCACCTCCGCACTCGACGCGGGCACGGGAACAGTGCCGACGACGAGCAGCAGGGTCAGAAGGCCGACAATGCTTTGCAGGGTTCGCATGTCTGCCCTTCAACCAAGCAACGTTGCCAGGTTTTTCGAGCATGGCAGAGCGGACAGATGCTGGCAAGACTACGTAAATTTTCAACCTTGTTTACGCAACTTCCCGACTTACTCAATTCCGCAAGTCACGCCACCCAGCCAGGTCGATGATTGCTGGCCTAGGCGAAGACGGTGAAGAAACCCGCGTAGTCGCCGCGGGAGCGGGTGCGGTCGTTGACCTCTCCGCCGCCGGTGTTGTCGCCCACCGTGTTGCCGTCGATGCTGTAGACGGTGTCGCCGGCGACCTCGCGGATCAGGCAGTAGTGCTGGTTCTGCTCCATGTAGCCGATGTCGCCCGGCTTCGGGTCCTTCACCCGCTTGATGCCCGGGATCCCCGTGCCCATGCCCCAGTTGCCCACGCTCGCGCCGCCCGTCTTCAGCGCCCACAGCGTGAAGATCCCGCACCACGACGGCAGCCCCGGCTTGACGTACTTGACCACGTCCGGCGACCAGATGCCCGGCGCGGCGACGTCGAAGTACTCGGTCAGCCGCTCCCAGCCGACCCGGGTCTGCCGGCCCGTCTCATCGGCGCCGCCGGACTCCTTCGCCCGCACCAGGCCGATCTCGGCCCACGCGTGGGAGATCGCGGCCTGCCGGGCGGCGTCGTTCGGGTCCTCGGCCGCGGCGGCGACCGGCTCGGGTTCCTCGGTCCCGTCGCCGTAGCCGTCGTGGTGGTAGCCGCCGGCCGCGTGCTGCTCCGCGTCCGTGGTCAGGGTCTCGCGCAGCTGCTCGTCGGCCTCCACGCCGTAGTCGAGGCCGCGCCACTGCCGGTAGTCGACGACGGCCTGCTCGGTGCCCGGTCCGAAGTCGCCGTCGATCGTGCTGGGGTAGAAGCTCAGCTGCTGCAAGCAGGTCTGCAGCTCGACCACCTCGTCGCCGGTCGACCCGCGGCGTAGCACCCCATCGCTCATGACGACCACCCTCACCCCGCCGGCCCGCGCGCCACCACGATGAGGCAGACCGACCATCGGGCGCGCACCGCTGCCCTTTCGGGCTCGACGGCGATGTCCGAAGCGAGAGAGTTGTTGCTACGGCTGGCCCGGCGCGCCGCAGGCCGGCCCGCGTTGCCCGAGCGCAAGCGCTACGACTACGTCCGCACCAGCGGCCGGTACCGCTCCTCGAGGAGCATGCTCGGCCGGGACGGCGCCCTCACCCATGTCGACAGCCGGGTCGACCTGACCGAGCGCGAGCTCTGGATCGCCACCGACGGCTCCGGCCGGATCGAGGAGACCCGGTCCGGGCGCCGCGCCGGGGCCAGCGGCACCACGGCCAGGGCCGGACTACCCGCCGACCCGGACGGGCTCGACCGGGTGCTCGCCGCGAACCACCATGGCTGGGGAACGTTCGAGTGGTTCGGCGCCGTGCGTCAGGTGTGGTCGAACCAGGTCGTCGCCCCGGCACTGCAGAGCGCGTTGCTGCGGGTGCTGTCCACCAAACCCGACATCGTGCCGCGCGGCCCCGTCGCCGACCCACTGGGCCGGAAAGGACTCGCGGTCAGCACCGACACCGTCCACTGGGGACGGCCGCAGCGGCATCTGCACATCCTCGACCCCGATACCGGCATGCTGAACCGAGGAGACCGTGGAGCTGGTCGGCGGCCGCCCCGACCCGGAGGCCGAGGGCAGCAGCCACACCGCCTGGCGGCGATCGGCCCATGTGGACTCGACCGACGAGCGCCCGTCAGAGTGACTGGGGGAAGCGGAACAGCCGCCTCGGGTCGTAGGCGTGCTTCACCCGGGCCAGCCGGGAGTGGTTGTCGCCGTGGTAGGCCCGCGCCCAGTCGGTGAGGTCCGGGTCGGGGAAGTTCGGGTAGACGCGGCCCGAACCCCACGGGTGCACGGTCGCCCACGACCGGCGCACCCGGGCCGCGTCGAGCCCGGCGTGCTCCAGCAGGAACCGCTCCGTGCGGTGGACGAACGCGGACTCCCGCGCCGGCACCCGGTTGTAGGCGCCGCCCATCGGCGTGAAGTTGAGCTCCACGTCCTCGCCGGAGGACGCCAGCAGCGACGCGATGGCCCGCGCCGGCAGCGGGCGGCGGAAGAACTCCGACTTGCTGACCACGGGCCCGGGTTCGGCGGGCTCGGCCGAGCCGAGCGTGGCGAGCGAGCGCTTGAGCTCGCCGTAGGGCATCCGCGCCATGCGCTCGGTCGCCGGCGGCGGGAGTGGTACGGCGGACTCGGTGCCGAGCATCGCACCGAACGCGACGACCTCGGTGGCCGTGATCTTCAGGTTCGCGCTCAGCCCGTCCGGCGCGTCGGGTGCCCACTCCTGCCAGGCCGCGACGACCGCCGCCGCGTCGGCGCGCGGCCAGATCAGCTCGAACCGGGTCGCGTCCGGTGCCGGCACCGGGTCGAACACCAGCGACGTCACCACGCCGAACTGCCCGCCGCCCGCGCCGCGCAGCGCCCAGAACAGCTCCGGCTCGCGGTCGGCGGCGCAGTCGACGACCCGGCCGTCGGCCAGCACGACCCGCGCCGCGCGCAGCCGGTCGCACGTGAGGCCGTACCGGCGGCCGAGGATGCCCAGCCCGCCGCCGAGCGTGAGGCCGGCGATCCCGACGGTCGCGCCGCAGCCGGCCGGCAGCGTCAGGCCGTGCGGCGCCAGCTCGTCGTACACGTCGCTGAGCGTGGCGCCCGCACCGATCGTCGCGACGCCGGCCGACACCGAGACCGAGCGCAGCGGCGAGAGGTCGAGCACGATCCCCTCGGTGGAGGACCGGCCCGCGAAGCAGTGCCCGCCGCCGCGCGGCACCACGTGGATGCCTTCCCTGCGCGCGATGTCGAGCGTCCGCACGACGTCCTCAGTGGACGCACAGCGGACCACCGCCCGCGGCCGGATGTGGTGGAACCGCGCCATGGCCGGCTTGCGGGCCGCGTCGTAGCCGGGCATACCGGGTTCGAGCACCTCGCCCGTCAGCCCGATCATCGCGGCACGCGGTACCGCACGTGGGTGGATCGCGGCCCCTCGCCCACGCTGGTCCGCTCGAGGGTGACGGGGCCGCCGATGTCGGCGAGCAGCCGGGCGCCGGCGCCGGGCAGCACCGGCTCGATGTGGAGGTTGAGCTCGTCCACCAGACCGAGCCGCGGCGCCTGGTCCACGGTGCTCGCGCCGCCCATGAGGTGGACGTTCCTGTCGCGCGCGAACAGCGCGCCGGGTGGTTGCGTCTCACCGGGGTCCGGGCCGGTGATGAGACCGTCGAGCGACATCGAGAGGGCGACTCCCACGATCCCCATGGTGGCCTCCTGTAGCCGAAGTCGATGTCTCCGACCCTGGACCGGGCCCGCGGGATCGGTACGTAGGACGCTCATCGCTGAGAAGGGGAGACCGGGCACCCGCCGGTCTTCTCATGGGTCACCGCACCGCCGTCGTCCGCGGTCAGCACGAACTGGTAGCACGTGGGGGTGGTCGGTTCGGTGACGTAGGGGATGATCGCGACAAGAACGGTCGTCCTGCCGGGTTCCCGACTCAGCTCGACGACCGTCGAGCCCGTGAAGGCGACCGTGTCGGCGATCTTCTGGTCGCTCATCGAGAAGTCCAGGTCTTCGGCGATTTCTTGGGCCGTGCTGTCCGTGGCCACCACCGTCCTACCAGCGGGCCGGTCCTCGGGGAACATCAGGCTGGGGAGCACCAGCAGGCCGATCGCGGTCAACGTGAGGCCGCCCAGGACCAGTCCGATGGCCACCCGGGCCGCGGTGGGAAACGCGGCCGGCTGCACGGGTTCCTCGTCCTGCTGCGCGTCGTTCACGGCATCGGGTCCGTCCAGACGGCGCGGACCTGGTCGACGACGGCGGCGGACTGGGCCAGGCCCGCCCGCGCGGCGTCGGCACGCTTCGCCGGGTCGAGCACGTTGCGGCCGAACGCCTTCAGCGCGGCGGCGTCCGGCGTCACCAGCTCCACCCGGGACTCCGACCGCAGCGCCTCGACCTCGCTGTCCGGGAATGTCCCGAGGCCGCGGGTCAGCGGCGCGATCACCACCACCCGCTCGTACCCGGCGGCGAGATCGGCGTTCGCGCCCGAGCGGACGCCGCCGTCCATGTAGCGCCGGCCGTCGATGGGGACCGGCGGCCACACCCCCGGCACCGCGCAGCTCGCCGCGACTGCGCGGACCAAAGGGATGCCCGAGTCGCGGTCGAAGACGCGGAACTCGCCGGTTGCGACGTCGACCGCGGTGATCCGCAGTGCGCGGTCGGGCCACTCCCGCACCGGCAGCAGCGCCTCGATCACCGAGACCCGGTCCTCCGCCGACGTCCCGGTGCGGGCGCGTGCGGCGTAGCGCCCGATGCGGGCCGCCACCTGGGCACGGGGCCCGACCATCGCGAGCCCGTAGCGCAGCAGCACCCCGGTACCGATCGTCGCCCCGGTGCCGCCGTCCGGCGGCTCCAGCTGGGACTCGTACCGCCGCGTCACGTCCAGGCCGGCCGCGACCTGGGTGCCGACCACCGACCCGGCGGACGTGCCCACGACCAGGTCGGCGTCGGTGAGGTCCACCCCGGCCGCGGTGAGTCCGGCCAACATGCCCCATTCCCAGGCGATCCCGGTGATGCCGCCACTGCCGAGGACGAGTGCGCGCTGCGTCATCCGCCCATCATGCCCGGGACGCCGCCGCCACGGTGGCCCGCGCGGGCGCCGGCACGAGCGACACCGACAGCCACACCAGCGTCGCGCCGGCAACCACGTGCAGGCCGCTGGTGAGCACGGTGTCCGGCAGCCGTGCGGCGACGGCGAGCGCCGGCAGCGCCACGATGTAGGCCACCGCCGGGACCCGCGGGTGCACCCGGGCCCGCACCATCGTGATCCCGAACAGCACCGCTCCGGTGGCGAAGACCGCCGCGCTGCCAAGCAACGCGAACATGGTCGGGCCTTGCAAGAGCTCCTCGACGACGGGCTCGTCGAGGTAGAACAGCGTCATGTTCAGCGTGAACGCGGCGCCGCCGAACAGCCCGAGGCCGACGACGTTCAGCGGGTACGCGACCGCGCCGAACCGTCGGTCGCCCGGCTCTGCCGCAGGTGGAGCACGACGAGCACCGGGATCGCCGGCGCGGGGGACAGGCCGAGGAGGAAGCTGGTCGGCGCGGTCTCCCCGGTGACCGCCTCGACCATCGCGGGCGCCGCGATGAGCAGGCCGGCAAGAACCCCGGACCACATGCCGAGCCGGGTCAGAGTTGGTGTGTCCATGCGAAACTCCTTGGGGGATAAGGGTTCTGATCCACGAACGGTAGGAACGGCGGCGGCTCCGCCGGTAGTGCCGCCCGGCCAAAGCCGCGGTCGGGTCACGGCAGGTCCCGGCCGAAGGGCACGTGTCCTCCGGCCAGAAGAACCGCTGGGGCGCCGGGGTCGTCGTAGTCTCATCCAATGGCGACCGTGCGACCGGCGCGGATCGTGCCCTGGGTGTCGGGCGCGGTCTACGCGATCGTGCTGCTCGCCGGGCTCTACTACGTGGTCGCCGGGCTCGGCGAGTACCGGCCACTGAGGACGGTCGGGTTCTGCGCCGGCATCGCGGCGCTGTTCGGGCTGGAGTATCTCGAGCGGCGGCGCGACCGGGCGCCACGCGTGGCCGCCGTGTTCCTCCTCGCCCGGCTGCCGCTGTTCTTCGCGGTCGTGGCGCTCGACGAGTCGAGCCTGTCCCCGGCGCAGACTTCGGCGCAGCGACCGCACCAGCGCCCGGCGGGTGCCGGTCCCGCGCGGGTAGTCCAGCCAGCCGACCGTGTCCGCGCGTGTCCGCAGGAGGTCACGGATTCCGGGCGCGCCGTAGGAGTCGACGATCCAGCGGTCCCCGGCGACGAGGCGTTCGACGTCCGCGGCGTAGCCGACCCGCTCGACCCCAGCCCGGCTCGTAGGCAAGCTGGTCGAGCTCGGTGAACGGCAACCCCAGCCGGCCGGCGAGCACGCGCGCGAGCGTCGTCTTCCAGGCACCGGTCACGCCGGTCGCGATCACCCTGCGCACCACGGGACAGCCACCAGGGTCAGCCGCCGCGGGGCCGGGGCAGCGGGTGGGCGTCGTTGGCGGGGCCGACCCGCTCGCCGGCCAGCACGTCCGCGCTCACCCGCACGTACAGCGACGGCTCGCCGTCCGTCCAGGACGTCCTGGCGGGGCGGTGGTCGGGCACCGCCAGCGCCCGGCCGACGAGCCGCACCGACCAGCCGCGATACCGGCCGCGCGCCCACTCACCGGCCTCGAACGCCACGATCGTCGGCCGCCCGAAGGCCCCCGCCCGCACCGTCGACGCGCGCAACGCCACCACGATCCCCGACCCGTCGACCTCGAACGGCACGGCCCGCACCACGGGCATGGCCGACTCGGTGTAGCTCAGCCGGCCGATCTCGCTGTTCTCCAGCAGAGCCCAGCATTCGCGCTTGCCGAGCTCCGTGACGCGAGTCGCGATCATCAACGTCGTCCCCTGCCGCCCTGGCACGGCACCGTAGGCCGCGTGGTGATCGATGGTCTACCGGCTGGAGCGCAGGGGAAACCAGGGTCGAAGGACCCTGATCACGAACTCCGGAACCTGGCGGCATATTCGTGACTCCCGCACCGTAAGTCGACCTTCACTCGCCGGGGCGGACGATGCCGTTCTCGTATGCGAAGACGATCACCTGGGCGCGGTCGCGGAGGCCGAGCTTGGTGAGGATCCGTCCCACGTGGACCTTCACGGTGGGCTCCGAGACGACGATCCGTTGCCCGATCTCCTTGTTCGCAGCACCAGCCGGTGCTCGCCGGCAAGCCCGCTGATCGTCTCGACACCGAGCCCGCCGACGAGGAGCGCCCCCGGCTCGTCGCTGGTGACCGTGGCGCCGTGCCGCACGAGGAGGTCGCGGAGCGCGGCCGCCTCCCGGGCGCGGACCAGCACCTGGTCGACGCCGACCCGGGCGATCAGGTCGTCGACGGAGGTGTCGGCCAGCAGCCGGCCCCGGCCGATGATCACCAGATGTTGTGCGGTGAGCGCCATCTCGCTCATGAGGTGGCTGGAGACCAGCACCGTCCGGCCCTCGGCGGCGAGGTCCCGGAGGAGCGTGCGCAGCCAGAGCACGCCGTCCGGGTCGAGCCCGACGAGCCCGAGCACCTCGTCCACTCGCGACCTCGCCAGCCCGTGCGTCTGCGCCACCGAGAGCAGGTGCCGGTCGGCGGTCCGTCCTTTGTGGATCGGTGGGGCCTCGAGCAACGCGCCGACCCGCCGCAGCGGATCCGCGAGGTCGACGTAGCGCCGCCCGTCGATGGTGGCCGTCCCAGCGGTGGGGCGGGAGAGCCCGAGGAGCACGCGCGTGGTGGTGGACTTGCCGGCGCCGGTGGGCCCGAGAAAGTCGGTGACGTGGCCGGGGCGAACGGTGAAGGAGAGGTCGTCCACCGCGTTCGTGCGGCCGAATTTCTTGGTGAGCCCGGTGATGTCAATCATGGGACCGACACTAGGAACGGGCGCCGCCGCTGTCGTCTGCCTCGAGCCTGACTGGGTCCGCCCGTGTGGTACGCCGAAAGTCGTACGCTGAGGATGTTCCGCTCCACCACGTGGCGCGCTGGAGGGTTCATGCAGCGAGGGCGCAACATCATCACCGCGGCGGTTCTGGTCACCTGCATGGCCGTCGCCTGCACCGCCGGTCCGGCCGCACGGGAGAGTCCGCCACCGAAACCACGGACATCGGCGGCCCCGGCGGTTCCGGAATTCGATCCGCCGATGGCGTTCTCGCCGGACGGGGTGACCGTCGTGGATTTCGGTGAGGCATTTCCGGACGACCCGCGGGATTCCGAGTTCCCCTATCTCGTCGATGACGGCGTGGTGTATTTCGTGCTCGGGCCGAACCTCGAGGCACGCGACCTCGCCACCGGTGAGTCCCTGTGGACCGCGGCCGGACAGGGCGCGCCCAACCCGACCACGCCCGTGCTCGTCCGGGCCGGCGGCCGCGCGTTCCTCCACGCGACCTTCCACGTGACCGAGCCCGGCTCCGGCACGACCCAGGACAGGGAGCTCCTGCGGGTCGCGCGGATCGACGCGGCCACCGGCGAGGTCGTGTGGGCCACGGACATCGCAGACCTCCCCGAAGGCGTCCGCATCGGCCGGGTCGGCGTCGTCGGCGCGGACGAGGAGCACGTCGTGGTGTCGCCGGTGCAGCTCAGCCAGCCCGACGACATCGACGAGGTGGCCGGCTTCACCGCGGTCCTCGACGCCGGGACCGGCGACGTCCGGTGGCAGCAGCCCGACCTGTGGTCGTTCGCGCTCGCCGGCGGCGTCGTCGGAGCGGCGCGGGTCGAGCCGGTCGGGTTCCGCAACGACCACACGCTCGTCGGCCGGTCCGCTGTGGACGGCCGGGACGTCTGGGTCGCGCCGGAACAGGTGAACGACGGCGGCGTCGACGACGGTCACGCCGTGGGCCCGGACCTGTACTTCGTGCACACGGGCTCGCGGGACAGCCTCGTCGTGGCCGTGGCGACCGGAAAGGTCCTGCTCGACCTCACCCGACGGCTCCAGGAGAGCCCGTTCGACAACTGCCACGCCGACGGCCGGGACACCATCGTCTGCGCCGGCATCGACGGCCTCGACGAGGCCGTCGCCGCGGGCTATGACGTGCGCTCGGGGAAGCTACTGTGGCAGCTGCCGGACGAGTCGGCCAACCGCATCGCGCCGGAGGTCCACGCCGCCCGCAACGGTGCGGTCTACGGGAGCGTCGAGGACCGCGGTGTCGTCCTCGACGCGCGGACCGGCGAGGACGAGGCGGTCGACCAGGAGATCGTCCCGACCCGCGTCGTGCGGGGGTTCGGCCTCCGGCTCGACCGGAGCGGCATCGTGGCTTACCCGGCCACGAAGTGACGTAGGTCACGATCGGGCCGGCGGAACCTTTCGAACCCGACGGCGTGTTCCAGGTATGGGTCAACCGCAGAGACGACAACAGGCCGGGCCTCGAGCGCCGATGGGAGCGGGATGGTCGCCGAGGTGAACTACCGGCCGACGCCGGTCAACGCCGGCGCGCCGCCGCTCGAGGCGCTGCTCGAACGCCAGTGGATGCCGCTTGTGCGGCTGGCTGCGTTGCTGGTCAACGACGCCGACACCGCGCCGGACATCGTGCAGGACTGCTACGAGGCGGTCTGGCGCCTGCGGCCGAACGTCGAGGACTACGAGCACTTCGTCGCCTACCTGCGCAAGGCGGTCCTCAACCGGTCCCGGTCCCGGCTGCGCAGGCTCCGGACGGTCAACCGGTTCCTGGCGCAGGCCAGGCCGGGTGCGGACATGCCTCCCGCCGACCGCCCGCTGCTGGTCGCCGAACAGCACCGCGAGCTGCTCGGCCATGTCGACCTCCTGCCCACCCGGCAGCGCGAGGTGATCGTGCTCCGTTACTACTGCGAGCTGTCGGAGGCCGAGACGGCGGCCACCATCGGCATCTCGGTCGGCACGGTGAAGTCCTCCGCCCACCGCGCCCTCGCCACCCTCCGACGCAAGATGAAGGACATCTCCGATGAGCGCTGACCTGGAGGACACCCTCACCACCGCGCTGCGCGCCAAGGCTTCCGACGTGCCCGCCTCGCCCATGCCGCGGCTCGGCACCGGCCAGGTCACCGCGGCCCCCGCTCGGCGCCGCTGGCTCGTCCCGGTCGCCGCGGCGGTGGTCGCCGTCGTCGGGATCGGCGGCGCGGCGTTGGCGCTCGCCCCGGGCGACTCCTCGGCGCCCACGCCCATCACCGCCGCGGCCGGCCCGGACGGGCTGAAGCCGGGCGAGGTCTACTACTCCCTGTCGCTGACCAGCACCGGTACCAACGGCGTGATCGTCGAGACCCAGCTGTGGCAGCCGCAGGACCGCACCGGCGCCTGGCAGCAGAAGGCCGTCGGCGGCCGGTCCATAGAGGACGGTCGGGTCGTCCCGAGCGAGGACCGGGTCGAGGCCCCGGCCGGTGGTGAGTGCTACCCGGCAACCAAGCCGTCCGACGCGTCGTGCACCGAGCCGGGCGCCTGGTTCAACCCGACGCTCGAGTTCCTGGCGAACGCGTCGCACGACCCGGCGGTGATCAAGCAGCAGCTGTGGACCGAGGCGGTCGCGGAGGAGAAGGAGCGCACCGGCCCCGGCGGGGACTTCGCCCCCTCCGCCGGCACGCTCAGCGACGAGAACCTGACCTACCTGGAGCTGAACCACCTGCGCGGCGTGCTGGACGGCAACGGCCAGCCGGCGGAGCTGTCGGCGGCGCTGAAGCAGGTGGTCGCGTCGATGTCGGGCATCCAGGTGAAGGAGAACACCGCCAACCTGGTGGGCGAGCGCGGCACCGGCTACAGCCTGCCCAACCACGAGGGCGAGCTCCTGACGGTCGTCTTCGACGGCGAGGGCGCCTACCTGGGCTCCCCGACCTCGGCGGTGAGCCACGGCGTGGCACCGGGTCTGGGCGAGGCCCCGTCCCGCATGCTCGACTGATCTCCGCCCCGCCGGATGCCCTGGCCGAGCGCCGAGCGCCGGGCCGTCCGGCCGCCTCGCGCGCTCAGCGCAGCCTGGGCTGCGGCCTGGTCAGCAGGTCGAGCGCGGTCCGGCCCGGCTGCCCGGTGAGGTCCCAGTCGACGGCGCCGAGCAGGAACGCGATGATCGCGTCGGCGAGGAGGCTCGCGCCCTTCCAGCGCGCCGCCGCCTGGTCGTCGGGCTGTACGCGGTGCCGGAGCACGAAACCGTCCAGCATCGCCTGCAGCACGGTCGACATGCGCTTGAACGTCCACTCCGGACGCATCACGAGGTCGAGCCCGTGCGCGAGCCGCCGGTAGATGCCCAGCCACACGCTGGTGGCCGCCCGCGAGCCCGGCAGCAGGACGCCGGACAGCTGCGGGTGCCTCGGCAGCAGCGGGCCGAGGTGCAGGACGAGATAGCTGCGCGGATGCCGGACGAGGTCGGCCAGCAGCTCGTCCGCGACGCCGATCACCAGCCGTGACACGGGAACCGACGGCCCGAGTACGGCAGGCCCGTGCGGGTCGTCGTCCTGCTCCCGGAGCAGCGTGTAGACCACCGCGTCCGGCAGGAAGTCCGCTCTGGTGGGCCACCGGCTGAAGAACGCCCGGCGGCTCGCGGCCTCCCCGGCCCAGGACGGGGCCAGCCGGATCACGTCCTCGGTGTGCAGCCATTCCAGTGCCGCGGGAAAGCGCACGTGGCGCAAGCGGTGCGACTGGTCCGGATGGATCGGCTCTGCCTGCAGATATGCGTCGATGAGATCGGCTGCCACGGAAAGGAAGTGCTGCGCCGTCGTGTCGTGACGGGAGGGCGTTGTTCGCAGACCCACCGGGGCATTCCTCCATGTGCGCGTACCGCGACATAAGTGTGACCCCGCAAGGAGATCAACCACAGTCCGGCAGAAGAGTGATGCCACGCGCCGGCTCTCACGCTGCGTGATTTGAAAATCCCGGAAATCAGCTCGGGGCTTACCAGCCGCATTTCCGGAGAGCAATGACCGGGCCGACACGATGCGCGTGGTGGGCGCGGTCAATTCAGGCCACCGGCCGGTCCGTGGGCGGCGTTTCCCGCAGGCGCACCCACCGCACCCCGCGAGTCCAACGCCCAGGACCCGCGAGTCCAACCTTCAGGACCCGCGAGTCCAACGCCCAGGACCCGCGAGTCCAACCTTCAGGACCCGCGAGTCCAACGCCCAGGGCCCGCGAGTCCAACCTTCAGGACCCGCGAGTCCAACGCCCAGGGCCCGCGAGTCCAACGCCCAGGACCCGCGAGTCCAACGCTCCGCACCCGCAAGCGCGCCCTCCAGGTCGGACCCGCGGAGAAACTTTGCTTTCGGATAATGCGAACTCGGACTATGTCAGCGACACTTACTCCGACATCGCACAATCACTGACCGTAAGGAGTTCGTGGTGCTACGTCACCGATTACTCGTCGTCCCCATGGTCGTCGTTCCCGTCGTCGCCGCCTTGCTCGTCGGCGGCGCCGCCATCGCGTCCGCCGCGCCCGGGACCGTCGGCAACACCGACGGGGACGGCCTCAACGTCCGCGCCGCGGCGACCTCGGCGAGTACCTCGCTCGGCCTGGTCTGGGACGGCCGGGCCGTGGACATCTCCTGCCAGGAGGCGGGCCAGCCGGTCACCAACACCCGGGGCTTCACCAGTGACCTCTGGGACTACGTGCCCGCGCTGGGCGGCTACCTCGCCGACGCGTACATGGCCACCGGCTACGACTACCGCATCCCCGGCGTGCCCGACTGCGATGGCGGGGAGACCGGTCACTACGTGCCGGTCTCCCAGTTCCAGGGCCAGCCCAACCAACGCGAGGACTGCGGCCCGACGAGCGTGGTCACCGCGCTGCTCGCGGCCGGCGTCACGCCCAGGTCGTGGAACCCGGCCCAGCCGGTGAACGCGATCAACAGCGCCCGCGCGGCGATGGGGTACGACCCGTCGTGGCAGGACCCCAACCAGTTCGGCACGAACGAGGAGGACGTCCGGGTGGCGCTCGCCAGCAACGGCGTGCAGGCCCGCGTCGTGTTCGGTGACCTCGACGCCACGCTGCAACACGTGCGCAACGGCCGCCCGGTGATCATGGCGGGCAACATGGTCGACCTGCCCTGGTCCGGCAACTACGTCGCGCACTTCCTCACCGTCGCCGGGTACGAGAACGGCCAGTACCTCGTGCTGGATCCCGCGTCGGAGGCCCGGATCTACTACACGTCGGCGTCGGTGCTCGCCGCGTTCTGGGACCACGACCTGGGTCGCGCCGGCGTGCTGCTGTAGGCGCCGCCGCGGGCAGGTGGGGCGGTGACCATGACGATGTGGTCACGGGACGAAACCGGCATGCGCGACCGCCGCGTCCGACGGCCATGCGAAACACCCCCCGCCTGCTCGCCAGGGCCCTGGTTCTCCCCGTCGTGGCGCTCGGCCTCGTCGGCGTCGGCCCGGGCGTGGCCGGCGCCTGCGCGTGCGGCGCCGTCCTCGCCGACGAGCGGCTCGAAGCCACCCAGGAGACCGCGCTCGTCGAGCTCGCGGGCGCCACCGAGTCGGTCACGCTGAACATCACGACCCGGACGCAGGCCACCGAGGCGGCGTTCATCATGCCGGTGCCCAGCCGGGCCGCGTTCGAGCTCGCCGACGCCGAGGTGTTCAGCGAGCTCGACCGGATCAGCAGGCCGCGGGTCGACTACCGCGATGTCGTCGTCGACGGGGACGGCACCGGCGGCGCCGCGAACGACGGCGACCACGTGACCGTCACCGACCACGTCGACGTCGGCCCCTACGAGCTCGCGCAGCTCGCCGGCGCGGACTCGACCGCGGTCACCGACTGGTTGGCGGACAACGACTTCACGCTCCCGGCCGACCTCGCCGGCGCGCTGACGCCCTACCTTTCCGAGGGGTGGCTGGTCGTCGCCGTGCGGCTCACCCCGGAGACCGAGGGCACGACCTTCGCCGAGGGGCTGCCGCCCATGCGGCTGACGTTCGGCACCGACGAGCCGGTGTACCCGATGCGCCTGTCCGCCACCGCCGAGTACGGCCAGCCGCTGCGCCTCTACGTGCTCGCCGACCACCGGATGGACGCCAGCAACCCGGCACCGCAGGGCGGCGGACCGGAGCTGACCTACGCCGGCCCGCTGCGCCCGGCCGACGTGGCGAGGTACCCGATCCTGGCCGACATGGTTACCGGGCAACGGTTCCTCACCCGCTTCGACGCGACGTTCAGCCCGGACCACATCACCGACGACATCCACCTGACCCGAGCCGCGACCGACGACTCCTACCGCGCGGTCGTCGTCGAGAGCCGCTACGTCACCGGGACACCGGCCGGCGAGGTGGTGCTCTGGGCCCTGGCGGGCGCCGGCCTCCTCGCGGTGTCGGCACTGGTCGTGGTCGCCGCCGTGCGGCGCTCCCGGCGTCCATAGTGGACCAATCCGAAGCCTTGACACGGTGGCGAACATCTGTTCGAATATCCGCTTGTCCGGACATCGTCGGGACGGGGCGGAGATGAAATGCTGAAAGTCGAGAAATTGTCTGGGGGACACATTTCTGGGAGCTACTTTCAGTATTAGTTCACGCCGTTTGTCAATCCCTGGTCGGGTGATTGTCTTGGCTGGTCGTCGGCGTATCGTCGGCTGTCTCGCAACCTGAAATTCGAATTGGCCGGGAGTTGGCTATGGCCGCCACCGAAATAGTACGGGCCGTCACCGCGCCGGTCCGGGTGAGCGGAAAATGGGCGCCCGTGGCCGGCCTCGTCGCGGCGGCCGTCGTGGTCGCCGCGATCATCGATCCCGTTCCGGTGGCGGCCGCGTTGGTCACCGGTTTCTTCAACACCGCGGGCGGAGGCGGCGCGGTGGTCACCTTCCTCGCGCTCACCGCGTCCGGCGTGCCGGCGCTCACCGCGCACGCCACGAGCCAACTCGTCACGCCGGCCTCGTTCCTCGGCGGGTTCCGCCTGGCGCGGCGGTATCCGCCCGGCTGGCGCCCGCTCGTCGCCGGGTGCGTCGGCACGGTCGCCGGCGTCGCGGTCCTCACGGTCACGCCGCCGAACACTTTCCAGGCCGCCGCCCCGTGGTGCCTGCTGCCGGCCGCGGCGCTCGTCGTCGCCCAGGAACCGGTGCGCCGCCTCATCCACCGCACCGGCCGCACGCTCGGCCCGGCGACCACACCGGCCGCGACGTTCGCCTGCGGCGTCTACGCCGGCCTCATCGGCGTGGGCACCGGCACGCTCGCCCTGGCCGTGCTCGGCCTGGCGCCGGGCTTCGCCGGCATGCCGCTGCGGGATCTCCTCCGCACCCGCAACGTGCTGCTGCTGGGCATGGCCTTGCTGGTGAGCGTCGCCTTCGCGGTGACCGGACTCGTCGACTGGACCCTGGTGGCGCTGCTCGCGGTGCCCGCGGCGGCGGGCGGCTGGATCGGCACCAAGGTCGTCGGTCGCCTGCCCGTCCCGGTCCTCCAGAGCCTGATCGTCGCCACCGCGCTCGGCGGCGCGGTGTGGATGCTGGTGCGCTAGTGTCGCGTGATCCTGTTCCTTGCGTCCGCTGTGGATCCACGTGGTTCCTAAGGCGGAGGAAAGCCGCTCGTACTGGATGTACTTGGGCTTTTCTCCAACGCCGTAACACAGACAGGGGCCGCTGTTGGCCGCAGCGGCGTAAAGGTTTCAGGGTCACG
>NZ_WHTD01000281.1 GCF_009379765.1 Actinophytocola sp.
CTCAAGCCCTGGCACACCCTCACCGGCCGCCAGCATTTCTTCCTCGACCACGACTGGATGACCGAGCTCGGCGAGCAGCTCCCGGTGTTCCGCCCGCCGCTGAACATGACCGCCCTGTTCGACGAACCGCCTATCGGAGACAAGGGCGAGCTGGGCATCACGGTGCGCTACCTGACACCGCACTCGAAGTGGTCCATCCACTCGGAGTACCAGGACAACCTGTTCATGCTCAGCCTCTCCCGCGGCGGCCCGACCATCTGGATGTCCCAAGAGGACGCCGCGAAGATCGGAGTGGCCGACAACGACTGGATCGAGGCGGTCAACCGCAACGGCGTCGTCGTCGCCCGCGCCATCGTCTCCCACCGAATGCCCGAGGGCACCGTCTACATGCACCACGCCCAGGACCGGCTCATCGACGTCCCGCGCACCGAGACGTCCGGGAAGCGGGGCGGGATCCACAACTCGCTGACCCGGCTGCTGATCAAACCCAGCCATCTGATCGGCGGCTACGCCCAGCTGTCGTTCGCGTTCAACTACCTCGGCCCCACCGGCAACCAGCGCGACGAAGTCACCGTCATCCGCCGCCGCGCTCAGGAGGTGACCTACTGATGAAGGTCATGGCGCAGATGGCGATGGTGATGAACCTCGACAAGTGCATCGGCTGCCACACCTGCTCGGTCACCTGCAAGCAGGCGTGGACCAACCGCTCCGGTGTCGAGTACGTGTGGTTCAACAACGTCGAAACCCGCCCCGGACAGGGATATCCCCGCACCTACGAGGACCAGGAACGCTGGCGCGGCGGCTGGTCCCTCAACAAGCGTGGCCGCCTCAAGCTCAAGGGCGGCGGGCGGCTGCGCAAGCTGCTGACCATCTTCAGCAACCCCAAGCTACCCAGCCTCGACGACTACTACGAACCCTGGACCTACGACTACGACACCCTCACCAGCGCGCCACTGCAGGAACACACCCCGGTCGCCCGGCCGCGGTCGCTGATCACCGGCGAGCCCACGAAGATCACCTGGTCGGCGAACTGGGACGACAACCTCGGCGGCTCACCCGACCACGGACACAAGGACCCGCTGCTCAAAAACCTTGCTGACAAGGTCAAGTTCGAGTTCGAGCAGACCTTCATGTTCTACCTGCCCCGCATCTGCGAGCACTGCCTCAACCCGTCCTGCGCCGCGTCGTGCCCCTCGGGAGCGATCTACAAGCGCAGCGAGGACGGCATCGTGCTCGTCGACCAGGACCGCTGCCGCGGCTGGCGCATGTGCGTGTCCGGCTGTCCCTACAAGAAGGTCTACTTCAACCACCGCACCGGCAAGGCGGAGAAGTGCACGTTCTGCTTCCCGCGCATCGAGGTCGGCATCCCGACCGTGTGTGCCGAGACCTGCGTCGGGCGGCTGCGCTACATCGGCCTGGTCCTCTATGACGCCGACAAGGTCCTGGCGGCGGCGTCCACACCGGACGAACACGACCTGTACGAGGCGCAGCGGCAGGTGTTCCTCGACCCGCACGACCCCATCGTGGTCCGCGACGCCGAACACGCTGGTATCCCGCGAGACTGGATCGAAGCGGCGCAACGCTCGCCGATCTACTCGCTGATCAACACCTACCGGGTGGCGCTGCCGCTGCATCCGGAGTACCGCACGATGCCGATGGTCTGGTACATCCCGCCGCTGTCCCCGGTCGTCGACATCGTGCGCGACACCGGCCACGACGGCGAGGACCACGGCAACCTGTTCGCCGCGATCGACGCGCTGCGCATCCCGGTGGAGTACCTGGCGCAACTGTTCACCGCCGGCGATCCCGAACCGGTCAACGCGGTGCTGCGCAAGCTGGCAGCGATGCGCAGCTACATGCGCGACATCAACCTCGACCGGGAACCGCGGGAGGCCATCGCGGAGAAGGTCGGCATGAGCGGCGAGCAGGTCTACGACATGTACCGGCTGCTCGCCCTCGCGAAGTACGACGAGCGCTACGTCATCCCGCCCGCCCACGCCGAACAGGCCCACGGCCTGGAGGAACTGGCCACCGAGTGCAGCCTGGACTACGAGGGCGGGCCGGGCATGGGTGGCTCGGGGCCGTTCGGGGAAAGCTCCGGCGGTGCCTCGCCGATCGCGGTGGAGAACTTCCGCATGCTGCGCGACCGGCAGACCTCCGACACCATGGCCGCGCCCGCGGACAAGGGCAGCCGGGTCAACCTGCTCAACTGGGACGGCAAGAGCCGCCCCGACGGACTGTTCCCACCACGGAAAACACCGCGGGAAACACCGACCGGTGGCGACCCGAGCGCGGAACCGGACCCGACACCATGACCTTCGCCGACGATCAGCGCGCCACCGCATGGCAGGTCCAGTCCCTGTTGATGAGCTACCCCGACGAACAACTGGTGGACCGGCAGCCGTTGCTGCGGGCCGCGACCCGGACGTTGCCCGCGCCGCTCGCCACGCCGCTGAACGCGTTCATGGACCACATCGAAGCCACCCCGCTGACCGAACTCGCCGCCGACTATGTGGCGACCTTCGACCACCGCAAGCGGTTCAGCCCCTACCTGACCTACTTCGCCTACGGCGACACCCGCAAGCGCGGTATGGCCCTGCTGCGGTTCAAACACGCCTACCGCGCCGCCGGACTGGAACTCGACGACAGCGAGCTGCCCGACCACCTGGCGGTCGTGCTGGAGTTCGCCGCCACCGGCGACCCGGTTGTGGGACAACGGCTGATGATCGAGCACCGCGCCGGGCTGGAACTCATGCGCCTGGGCCTGCACGAGGCGGGCTCGCCCTGGGCGAACGTCCTGGAGTCGGTATCGGCGACCCTGCCGCCGCTCGGCCGGCGCGAGCACGATGCGGTCGCCCGGCTCGCCGCCGAAGGCCCACCAGAAGAGGAGGTCGGCCTGGCGCCGTTCGCCCCACCCGAGTACATGCCACAACCGCAAGGAGGCCCCCGATGACGCCCCCGACGCCGGCCTTGATGACGCCGTGGCTCACCGCCCAGGGCACCGACACGTCGTCGAGCACGCTGGACATCATGCTGTGGGTCGCGGTCCCCTACGTGGCCATCGCGGTATTCATCGTCGGCCACATCTGGCGCTACCGCTACGACAAGTTCGGCTGGACCACCCGCTCCTCCCAGCTCTACGAGAACCGGCTACTGCGGCTGGGCAGCCCCCTGTTCCACTTCGGCATCCTGCTCGTCGCCCTCGGCCACATCGGCGGCCTGCTCATCCCCAAGTCCTGGACCGAAGCCGTCGGTATCAGCGACACCGCCTACCACGCGGTCGCCGTCGGACTCGGTGTGCTGGCCGGAGCCGCCACCCTGGCCGGCGCTGCGATCCTGATCTACCGACGCCGCACCGTCGGCCCGGTGTTCTCCGCCACCACCCGCAACGACAAGATCATGTACGCGTTGCTCGTCGGCACCATCGTGCTCGGCCTCGGCACCACCGTGCTCGGCAACCTCACCGACCACCCCCACGACTACCGCGAGTCGGTCTCACCCTGGTTTCGGTCGATCTTCTACTTCCAGCCCGAGCCGAACCTGATGGCCGCCGCCCCGTTGGGGTTCCAGCTGCACGCGCTGTCCGCCTGGGTGCTGTTCGCGTTCTGGCCCTTCAGCCGCCTGGTACACGTGTTCTCCATGCCACTGGGCTACCTCACCCGCCCCTACATCATCTACCGCAGCCGCGACACCCACATGGGCAGCCGGGCCTCCCGGCGCGGATGGGAGCATGTCGGATGACCGACCATCCGGCAGTACATCCGGCGGTGATGCAGGTGGATGGCCTTGCCGCGGAGCTGCTCGACGAAGCGCGCCACCAGCACACCCGGCGCACGTCCAGAACGCTGGTGACCGGCACGCCGCAGCGCGTCACCCTCGTCGCGTTGGCCGAAGGCACCGACCTGGCCGAGCATCGTGCGCCCTCGGCCGCCACCCTGTTCGTCGTCTCCGGACGGGTGCCCCTGCACACCCACGATCAGGACTGGGTCCTCGACGCCGGCCAACTCCTCACGATCCCGCCCCAACGGCACGGGCTGACCGCCCACACCGATGCCGCCGTTCTACTCACCGTCGCCCTGCGCTGAAATCGGGACCGGCCGTCCATGGACGGCGTGTGAAGGCTTCTCATTGCAAGGCCGATGTTGGCGCGTCGGCGGGGAAGGTGAGCCCCATGCTCAGCGAGCTGGTCGCCGCCCATGCCCCGACTGAGCCGCCGCTGGAGACGGCGTTCTCCGGCGGCGCGGCACCGTCCGGCTCGGGCGCTGCCGCAGCGTGCCAAGCATGCCCTGTCGGTCGCGTCCGCGGTATCACGCACCGCATCCGGTGGCCGTGCGACCGGCGAGGAAACCACCGATCGCCGTGTCGAACCCGTCGTTCACAGAATTTCCCCATGTTCCGCGCCAAGACTGGTCTCACGACGAGAAGGGAAGTGTGTCGTGGGTACGAGGTTCGACGGCCGTATAGCTAGACGGGACAGCGGACGGCGCCGCGTTTCGATGGTGACCCGGGTGGTGGCGGTCGGGGCGACGGTGCTGGCCGTTGTGACCGGCTTGGCGTTCGCGCAGCAAGCGACGGACGACACGGGGTCGAGCTCCAGGTCCGGGGAGGAGTCGAACGACCCGGGGGCCGTGTCCGGTTCGGACGACGGCGGGTCGTTGCCCGGCGTGCCGCCCGTCACTGTGCCCAATGGCTCCCGAGGCCACAGCTCGACGGGTGGATCATGAGCACCGGCGCGACCTTCGGTGCTCTGGGCACAACAGCGCACGTCGTGGTGACCGAGCCGGCTCGGCTGGACCGGGCCGCGCGGCTGCTTCGCGCGCGGCTGGCCCAGCTCGACCAGGCCTGCAGCCGGTTCCGTGCTGACTCAGAGATCTCCCGGCTGCACCGCGCGGCGGGCTCGCCCGTCTCGGTGAGCCCGCTGTTGTACGCGGCGTTGGACACGGCGCTCCGTGCCGCCGAGGACACCGCCGGCCTGGTGGATCCGACCGTCGGCCGCGCGGTCCGGGATCTTGGCTACGACCGCGACTTCGCGCTGCTCGACCGGGACGGCGCGGCACCGCCGCCGCCGACCCCGGCGCCCGGTTGGTGGCGGGTGCGGCTCGACGCCGTGACCCGGCGGGTTCTGCTGCCCCGCGGTGTGACCCTCGACCTCGGTGCGACCGCCAAGGCGTTCGCCGCGGACCGGACCGC
>NZ_WHTD01000259.1 GCF_009379765.1 Actinophytocola sp.
GCCCGACCGGAGACGCCAAGTGAACAAGCTGGACGCGAGGCCAGCAGATATCACGCGCCCACGACCGAGCACATCCGATTGAAGATCAACTACACCGCTAGAAATGATCACTCAAATTCGTGCGGTGGATCCAGGCTCAGAGAGGTGGTCCCGTGCTTCCGGGATCGGCAGCTCGCACATGTCACCAGGATACGGGCTCATGCCCGAGTCGGGCCAAAATTAGGCCTGACTCAGGGTGAGCCCCGTCAAGGGAGCGCTCCGCCGGGGGCCTTCTGCACCCTTGCCCCCTTGCTCCCTTCCAGGTCAGACAGGGTGCACGGTGTTCCCTTGAAATGCAAAGAACAGCAACTCAAGTGGCGGGCGGAACGGAACTCCCCGGGGGGCTCAGTCGGGGGCTCAGTCCTGCTCCGTGTGGAATCCTCCTTGTGACTCAGCCGTATCTCTGACCAGGGGAAACGACGCAGTGGAACCGTCCGAAATGGATTACCGGAGAATCTACGTCAAGAAGATCACCCCCGCGAGCGATACCGACTGAGGTAATCGCGCTCCGTGGCATCTGCGACCATCGTCGGGTGCGGATCGCGGGCTGGCAGGTACCACCCGGTTACTTGCGTTGGGCCGCGGTCGGTCTGGGGCTGCTGGCGGTCGGCATCGTCGCCGCGGTGGTCGCCAGCGCGCTGGGGCTCTTCGGCTTCACGACGGCCGCCGAGGACGCCGGGACCCGGGTGTCCGCGAGCGTCGCCGCCGGAGCGCCGTGCAGCGCGTCCGGCGCCACCGAGACGGTGACGTTCGAGGTCGACGGCACCGACCGGCAGGCCCGCTTCGACGGCTGCGGCCACGCCAAGGGCGAGCCGGTCGAGATCCTCGTCCCGCCCGGTCCGGCCGGGGACGACCTGGTGGTCCACTCCGCGGGCGCCGCGGTCGGCGACCGGGCGCCGGGGCAGGGCCTCGGGTTCGTGCTCTTCGTGGTCAGCGGGCTGGCCGGCGCCGGCTACGCCTTCCTCATCCGCCGCGGCCCACGCGGCACCGCCCTGCCACCGGCCCTGCGGCTGGCGAGCTGAGCTGCGTCCTCGGGCAGCGTCCTCAGGCAACGTCCGCCGGCGGTGACAGCCAGGTGTTGCACTGGAACGTCCGGTTCTTCTGCGCGCCCTGCTCCCACCACCCCGACGTGTGCGCGTCGGACCCGTGGTCGCGCGGCACGCCCGCCTGGTGGTCGCCGCGGTCCTGGGTCGTCCGGGCCTCGTTCAGGATGTTGTCGTCCACCGAGCCTCGGGAGTACGTCGCCGCGAGGAACATGCCCGAGAAGCACTGCGCCTGCAGCTCCAGCCGCCGCGACAGCTCCAGCCCCGCCTCGGAGTCCACCCCGGCGTTGTACCGGGCGTCGGCGTACGCGCCCATCACCCCGCTCAGCGCCTGGACGTGGTGGCCGTACTCGTGGGCCAGCAGCGCCAGGTACACCCCGGGATGCGCGCCGTACTGCTCGGTCTGCAGCCCGGCGTAGGGCATGTACAGGGTGCTGTTCTCCGCGCAGTAGAACGCCGCCGCGCGCCCGCCCGAGACCGCGCCGCACGGGCTCGACCACTCGGTGCCCTCGGGGAACTCGATCGCCGAGGTGGCGAACGGCAGCCCTGCCCGCTGCAGCACCGGCCCCCACGCCGCGTCCAGGCACGGGATCGCGCTCGTGAAGAATGCCGCCGCACCCTGCGGGTCGGTCCCCCAGCGCGCCAGGTCGCAGGTCACCGCGGGGGTGCCGTTGTCCCCGGCGAACAGCGGGTTGTCGCCCAGCGTGTACACCGGCTGCGGGCCCGCGGGCGTCGTCTCGGTCGGCGTGTCCTCGGTGGTCGGGTCGTCGGTCGGGTCGTCGGTGGTCGTCGTCGGGTCGTCGGAGGTGGTCTCCGTGGACGTCTCGGTCGTGGTGCCGGACTCGTTGCTGCCCGTGGTGGCCGGTTCGTCGTAGCCGGTGTCGGCGACGTGGTCGCCTCGGTCGTTCAGCGCGAGGAACCCGATCAGCCCGGCGCCCACCACCAGGACGGCGACCAGGATCGTCGCCACCAGCGGGCCGGTGTTCGACTTCGGCCGCGGGCGCAGCATCCCCGGGTGCCCGGGGTAGCCCTGCAGCCACGGCGGCGTGGTCGAGCCGGGCGGCGGATACCCCGGCGGAAACGTTTGCGGGCCCCGGTACGGCCCGGACGGTGGCCCGTACCCGCCCGGTGGCCTGCCGGCGGGCGGGAACGGCGGCCGGGTCGGCGGTCCTCCGGGCGGCGCACCTTGGTACGGGCCGGTTTGCGGTGGCCCGGCCTGGCCGGGCGGCCGCTGGTACGGCCCGGTCTGCCAACCCTGGGGCGGCGCCGGGTAGGGCGCGGCCTGCGGTGGCCGCGGCCCGGCGTGCTGTCCCGGCCGGTACCCCGGCATGGGACGCGGCGGCAGCGGGCGCGCCCGCGGCGGCGGCAGCGGTCCGGTCGGGCGCCACGGACCCGGTGGTGGCTGAGTCATCCCCGCGTCATCCCCGCTGTCCCCCCACGCGTCAACCAACCCGGCCCGATCTCGCCGGACAGGCGGTGAGCATATTGGCACTGGACTACCCTCCGCAGGCGTGTTGGCGAAGTGGGGGGCCGCGCTCGCGGCGGCGGCAGCGGTGTCCGGCGCCGCGTTCCTGGGGTCGGTCCAGCCGACGGGCCCGTCCGTTCCCGCGCCATCTCCGGGCGGCCCGACCTTCGAGTTCCCGGCACCGTCCGGTGGCGCCACCCCACCCGGCACCCCGTCGATCTCGCTCGACCCCACGAAGCCGAGCACCCCGCCGTCCGGCCCGCGCCCGGTGCCGCTGCTCCCGCAGAGCATCAACATCGCGCTGAAGGTCGAGCACGACGGCCGGCTGTCGGTCACCGAGCAGGTGTTCGTCCAGGCCCGCAAGACCATGACCCGGCACCAGCCGCTGCGCATCCAGGCCGGCGACGACACCGATCGGGTGTTCACCGTCCGCGACGTGAAGGTCGACGGGAACGGCAGCACCGAGATCACCGGCGACGAGTTCGTCATGCGGCTCGGCGAGGGCGCCACCACGGTCACCTACACCGTCGACGGCGCGGTCGTCGACGCCGGCGACCACCAGGAGGTGCGCTGGCAGGTGGCCGGCGGCTGGGACGTCACCGTCCGGCTGCTGCGGGCCTCGTTCGTCGCGCCGGACCTGCCCAGCGAGATCGTCTGCCTGGCCGGCCGGCGCGGCTCCGAGGCGCCCTGCTCGTCCGCGCTCACCGACCACGGCCAGGTGCTGCGCGTGGTCCAGGAGGACCTGCCCGCAGGCGAGCGGGTCGACCTCGCGGTCACGCTGCCCTCCGGCACGGTCGGCGGCAACGCGGAGTTCGACGAGACCACGACCGGCGCGTTCGCCCTCACCCCGGTCAGCGGGATCGGGCTCGGCGCGCTCGCCCTGGTACTGGTCGGCGGGTTCGGGCTGCTCTGGCTGGCCCGCGGCCGCGACGCCCGTGCGCTCGCCGCCGACTATCCGGCGTCAGCCGCACCGGTCGAGCTGCTGGTCACCGACGGCGGCCGGGTCGCGTTCGCCTCGCCGGACGGCGTGCTGCCCGGCGAGGTCGGCACGGTCGTCGACGAGCACGTGGACGTCGCCGACGTGACCGCCACCGTCGTCGACCTCGCGGTGCGCAACTACCTGTGCGTCCGGCACGCCGGCGGCGACTGGTTCCTGGTGCGCCGCAACCCGCCCGACGACGCGCTCACCGGCCACGAGCGGGCGGTGTGGACCGCCCTGCTCGGGGACGCGGCCGAGGTGTCGCTCACGCAGCTGCGCGGCCGGCGGCCGGACCTGTCCGGGGTGCGCGACGAGCTCTACGCGGGCGTCGTGCGGCACGAGTGGTTCACCCGCAGGCCCGACCACGTGCGCACCCGCTGGATGATCGCCGGCGTGCTGCTCGCGGTCCTCGGCGGCGCGGCAACCGCCGTCCTGGCGCTCACGATCGGGCACGCGCTGCTCGGTCTCGCGGTGGTGATCGGCGGCCTGGGGCTCGCGCTCGGCGCCCGGTTCATGCCGGCCAGGACCAAGCGCGGCAGCGTACTGGTGCAGCAGGTCCGCGGGCTGCTCGGCTACCTGCGCGGCACCGACCCGGCGGGCGTGCCGGCCGAGGACCGCGAGATGGTGCTGTCCCGGTCGCTGCCCTACGCGGTGGTGCTCGGCGAGACCGAGGGCTGGCTCGCCCGCTTCGCCGGCCTCGACACCGCGGCCGACGGCGACGCGGGCATCTACTGGTACGAGGGTGCGGACGTCGTGCGGGACTTCCCCGCGTTCCTCCGTGAGCTGGACGCCGTGCTCACCGCATCGGGTCAGCTTCGCTGAAACCGCCTCGATCGACCGCCCATTTCGGTACGTTCGGCGAAACACCGAATGGACGATTGCGGAGGTGAACCCGTGTCGAGTGCCGACAACTGGCTGCGGCAGGCGGAAGAGCAGAGCGAGCAGGCGCTCGCGGAGGCCGCCGATCTTCGAACGGTGGTGGCCACGACCCAGGGCACCGCACGCAGTGCCGACGGGTTGGTGGCGGCCACCGTGGCGCCGGGCGGCGCGCTGGTGTCCCTCCAGCTCGACGACCGGGTGATGGGTGGCACCGCGCTGGCGCTGCAGACCGCCATCGTCGACACCGTCCACCGGGCCGGCGCCGACGCGGCCGCCCAGCTCGAGCAGGCCATCCGGCCCATCGTCGGCGACCGCTACGACGAGGCGCTGAAGGCCGCCGGGTCGGAGCTGCCCGACATCCCGGAGCTCGACGCCGTCGCCGCGCGCCGGTCGGCCGGCTCGCGCCGCGACGAAGATGACCTCAGCCAGGAGAACGTGTTCGGGCGGGAAAGCTGATGGGCGGGGAGTTCCGGGTCTCGCCGGGGGCGTTGCAGGCGAAGGCGGGCTACGACCAGGACCGCGCGGGGGTCATCGACGGGCTCAAGACGCAGATCCAGCAGGCCCGCACCACCGAGGACTGCTTCGGGCTCATCGGCATGAACGCCGGGTTCGCCACCGGTTACGACGACATGGTCGACAACGTGGAGGAGAACGTCGGCAAGGCAGCCGAGTACCTGCGCAGCTCCGCCGACCGGCTCAACGCGAGCGCCGAGCAGTACTCGGCCATCGACGACGGCTGGGCGGGCCACTTCCAGGGCGTGACCGACCAGCTGTCCGACACCAACTTCTCGCAGGTCGGCGGCTTCCAGGCGGCCACGCCCGAGGTCGACGCCGCCGCCGACGCGGGTGGTCTGGTCGACGCGGTCGGCGACTTCCGCGACGCGTCCTCGCTGCCCGCCGTGTTCGTGGCCGGCGTGCAGGTCAAGCGCACGGCCGACGACCTGCTGTCGCACCCCATGCAGGGCTTCTGGGACAACGGCCTCGGGTTCCTGGTCGAGTGGTGCATGTTCCCGTTCCGGCCGCTGTTCGAGCAGGTCACCGGCGACCCGGACCAGATGCGCGCCACCGGTGAGGGCTGGGCGCGGATGGCCGGGTTCGTCAACCAGCTCGCCGACGCCGACGCATCCGAGCAGGAAGGGCTGCGCCAGTACTGGGAGGGGGAGGCGGCGGACAAGCAGAACACGCAGAAGACCGAGTTCCAGGACGGCCTGCGCTCGCTCGCCGACTGCTGCCTGCAGCTGCAGGAGCACCTCAACCAGGTGGCCGACTTCTTCGAGGGCCTGTGGGACATCCTCGTCGACATCGTCCGCGAGTTCGTCGAGGGCCTCATCATCACGTGGCTGGCCGCGCTCGCCACGTCGGCCATCTCGTTCGGCTCGTCGGTGGCGGCGGCGTGGGCCACGTCGGCGGCGCGGGTCAGCGTCACGCTGTCGCGGATCCTCATGCAGATCTCCAAGGCGCTGCAGTGGCTGGTGCGCGCGCTGCGGGCGCTCAAGGAGATCCAGACGGCCATCAAGGAGATCATCAAGGCGCAGAGCCTGATGGTGCGGCTCGGGCTGCGGGCGGTCGGCGTCAACAAGGCGCTGCGGTTCCTCGACCCGATGGCGCTGCTGGTCAAGGGCGCCACGGGCCTCACCGGCACCAAACCGGGTGCCACGGCGCTCGACAGCGGTACCGAGCTGGCCACCGACACGGTCCTGCAGGAAGCCGGCGAGGAGGCCGCCGGCGAGAACCAGCGCAACGACCACAACGAGGACGCGATGGATCGCGGGTTCGCCTGATGGATCCGTTCGGCGCGGCCGAGGCGCCGCTGGTCGGCTCGCTGGCCACGGCCCACTGGCTGCGCGGCGACGCCGTCCAGGCCCTCGCGGCGGCCGGCGAGCTCGACACCGAGCGGTACAAGGTGCGCGGCCTCGACGAGGACGGCCACCCGATCAGCGCCGGCGAACGGGTGGCCAACGCGATCCTCGACTGGGACGACGCCGCGGGCGGTGGGTACGTCGCCGTCCGCGGCGACCATCCACAGTGCGCCGCGGTCGGCTGCTACCGCGGCGTGCGGCACGAGCACTCGTGGCTGGTGATCACGTCGCACCGGGTGGCCGTGCTGCGGCTGCGCGACCGCGCGGCGGGCCAGGACGCCGAGGGACACCTGGCGGAGGCCAAGCGCGAGGGCTCGCTGGGCGGGGCGCTGCGCGGGTTGGGCAAGTTCGTGAAGGCGTCGGCCGGCGAGTTCGCCAAGAGCATGCGCCGCCCACCCCTGCACGAACGCCCGGAGGACGCGGAGCTGGTCGTCGAGTTCGAGGCGCCGAGGCAGGCCCTGGCCGGGGTGGAGAGGTGGAAGCAGCCCCTCGTGCCGCAGTTCCGCGGCGGCCCGAGGTTCGTGCAGGTCCACTTCGCCGACCGCAGCTGGGCGAGGCTCAAGACCGACGAAGCGGGCCAGACCGCCCTCACCGGCTCAGTCGACTGAGCCCACTCGCCCGGTGGCCCGGGCCGTCGGCGAGTCCCCCGTTCGCGACTTGGTCGGAACAGTGCCGCAGGGCGAGTTCCGGGACCGCCGCCCGTTCACCCGGAGCGATGATCGACTCACCGGGCTGGCGGCCCCGTGTCGGTGCCGGCACGTAGGCTGCGGACATGCCAGCAACCGAGCTGAACAGGTTCACGCTGCCCAACGGCTTGCGTGTGGTCCTCGCGCCGGATCCGACCTCGCCGGTGGTCGGCGTGAGCGTGCACTACGACGTGGGGTTCCGGTCCGAACCGGAGGGGCGCACCGGCTTCGCGCACCTCTTCGAGCACCTCATGTTCCAGGGCAGCGAGAGCCTCGAGAAGCTCGCGCACTTCCGGCACGTGCAGTCCTCCGGCGGCACCTTCAACGGGTCCACCCACCCGGACTACACCGACTACTTCATGGTGCTCCCCTCCGCGGGCCTCGAGCGCGCGCTGTTCCTCGAGGCCGACCGGATGCGGGCGCCCAGGATCACCGACGAGAACCTGCGCAACCAGGTCGACGAAGTCGCCGTAGCCGTTGTGCGCGTTGGGGAAGGTCCGGTAGAGCACCGGCGGCAGCAGGATCCAGGGGAAGCCGCCGTAGGGCCGGTTCAGGACGATGAGCCGGATCTCCTCCTTGACGACGTCGACCTGGTTGCGCAGGTTCTCGTCGGTGATCCTGGGCGCCCGCATCCGGTCGGCCTCGAGGAACAGCGCGCGCTCGAGGCCCGCGGAGGGGAGCACCATGAAGTAGTCGGTGTA
>NZ_WHTD01000205.1 GCF_009379765.1 Actinophytocola sp.
CGACTTCCCGCAGCCGCTCGGCCCGATGACCGCGACGAACTCACCGTCCTGGACGTCGAAGGTCGCGTTCCGGATCGCCTCCACCCAGTGTCCGTCCTTCCAGAAATGCTTGCGCACGTCCCGGAAGCGCAGCGCGGCGGGCGGCGCACCGTCGCGCCGTTCGGCGATCGATTCACTGGCCGGCATCATCTAGTGCCCCCCGCCGGAAGTCTGTCGCGTAAGTCGGTGAGTCCAGGTTTCTGCTGGCAAGGCGCCGATTCGTCCTCGTACCGGGTTGTACTCGGGCGGATCGGCAACGCCGCCAGCAGGAAGCTGGGCCGGCGAATTATGTGGCGAACTTCCGGCGGGGGGCACTAGCTCATCCTTTGGCGTCCAGGGCGGTGATCGCGTCCTTCGCGATGGACGCGTCGGCGACGCCGTCGAAGGTCCAGTCGACCGGCCCGGTCTTGCTGTACTTCTCCTGGAAGTCCAGAGCGATCCGGATGCTTTCCTCGGTCGGTGTCGGGTCGGCCGGGAAGCCAGGGCTGACCACGTCCCAGGCCGCGTCGAACACCTCGGGGGCCAGCTTCGGGAACGTCTTGCGCCCCTGCTCCTTCGCCTTGTCGGGGTCGCTCTTCACCAGCCGCAGGAAGGCGGCGACGCCCTCGACGAAAGTGACGATCTTCGCCCGGGTCTCGTCGTTCTCCAGGTCCGTGGTGCGGGCGGAGAAGGTGATGTAGATCATCCCGTTGATCGACTCCACGTCCCCGCGCGGCGGGCTGACCAGGACCTCGCCGATGCCCTCCTTCTCCACGATCTGGCCGGTGGGCGGGGAGAGTGCCACCACGTCGACGCTGCCGCCGCGCAGCGCGCCGACGATCTCGTCGGCACCGCCGAGCGCGACGATCGACGCGTCGGTGTCCGGGTTGAGCCCCTGGTCGGTCATCAGCGCACGGACCAGCTGGTCCGTGGTGCTGCCCGAGGACGTGATGCCGATCTTCAGGCCCTTCATCCCCTGAACCCGCTGGGCCAGCGGAAGGTCCCGGGTCAGCCCGCCCTGGGCCAGCTTCTTGCTCACCACGATCTCGGTGCCGATGTTGACCGCGAGGGTGGCGACCACCTTGGTCTGCTTGGACTTCACCGCGGCGTTGACCGCCTCGGGGCCACCGGAGCCGGCGAGCAGCACGTCACCGCTGATCAGCGCCTGCAGAGCGGCGGCCCCGCCACCGCTGTCGAACACCTCCACCTTCATCCCGTCCGAGAAGCCGCCCTGCTCGGCGGGCGCCAGGGCCGGAATCATGCTCAGCACCCGGGCGCCGATGGACACCCGGATCGAGCCGCCCTCCTGACCGCCGCCGCTGGAACCCCGGTCGGCACAGGACGCGAGCAGCATGGCCGCGACGCAGGCGAGGCTGGTCAACCGGACCGTGTGCCCGGGTCGCCGGCTCGATGGCCGGGAGGGAGTGTTCCGTCGGGCTGTCGAGGACATCGGGCGACCTCCGTGAACCACGGCGTTCTGCAAGGAGAACAGCCTATGCTAGGCAGAACACACGGTAGACTTATGCAACTGGGGTGTCAACGATCGGTCTCGGTCCGGGAAGAATTGCTATCTCCCGGCACGAACGTGACCACGCCGCGTGAATAACCCCACGGCACCGCGACCTGCGACTGCGGCCCCGGCGCGCCGGTCACCACAATAATGATGTCGTTTGGACTGGTGACGATCGGAATGCGGTCGGCCGCCCAGAACCAGCTCGGCCAACTCGGGGGTATGCCGCTGGCCAGCACGTCCGCGCGTGGCGACCGCGCGGTGTCGTACAGGAAGTACCGGACGTCGTCCACGGTCCAGCCGTCGGACGCAATTATTTTCGCGTGTTCCGGATTGAGGAATACGACGGTTTGCGCGGACGGGTTGTAACAATTGTTCATGCCGACCCGGTGAAGCGCGTGCGCGACCGTTGACACGACACCGTGTGCATTGGTGTGGATATTGTCCAGGACGTTGTGCGGGCCTTCGCATTTCAGCACGAGGACCGCGGTGTCCGACGGTGCGCCGAGCTGCTCGTGGTACCCCGGCCACGGGCTGGCCGCGAGGTTCTCGACCACGCAGTAGCTGAGCTCGGCGGGGCTGCCCTGCTGGCTGAGATCTCCGGCGCCGGGCCGGACCCCGAGCAGGAGGTTGTAGGACAGCGCGACTGCGCGCCCGAGCGCGACGTTCGCCCAGTGGCCCGGACCCATGCCGCCGAACCCGCTGACCAGGCCCACCCGCTCCGCCTCCGGGCCGCTGACCAGGACGAGGGTCCCGCTCGGGTGGGTGGTGATGGCCGCCTGGAACAGCCGGAACTCGTCCTCGGCCATGGCCCGGTACGCGGCGAGCACCAGCCGGCCGAGAACCGGTGTGCAGCCGGCCATCACGGCGACGACCGCGACGTCCTCGACGCTGACCGGCGCCCCGCGCGGGATCATCGCCGGCCAGATCTCGGCCTCGGCAGGCTCTCCCATCGCCGCCACCATCGCGGCCACCCGTTCCGGGGCGGGCGGGGTGAACAGCAGGCCGTCGCCGAACCCGCTTTTCCGCAGCCGCGCGGTGAAGTCAGCGACGGCGTCGTCGACCGGCAGCTCCAGGAGCCGGCCCGGCACCGGACGGCGGGGCCCGGTGTGCGCCGGCAGCTCCGCGCCGCCGGCGAGCAGGCCACGCAGCACCGCGTCAGCCGCGCCGTCGCGCAGCTCGGCCAGGACCGCGTCGACCGGGGCGGTCCGGTCGGCGCGCAGCTCGACCAGCGGCAGCCCGGGCAGCAGCCGGTCGACCGTGGCCCGCGCGGTGGTGTACCCGATGCCGTGGCAGACCGCGACGGTGGCCACCCCGCGCGTCTCCAGCTCGGTGGCCAGCACGACCGTCGGCATGGAGACTCCGGTGTCGCACATGGCGAGCACCGCCGCCACCACGCCACTGCCGGCGATCTTCTCGGCCAGCGTGCGCAGGTCGTCGAGGGTGTGGTCGAGCAGGACGGCGGTGTCCGACTCGACCACCGCGTGCCGGTCGTCCACCAGCATCCGCCGCAGCACCTCGAAGACCGCGGCGTACTGGCCGAAGGACGGGTCCAGCTTCCCGTTGTCCAGCAGCAGCACCCGCTGCCCGTCGAGCGAGGCCGGCCGGGCGGCGACCGAGGCCTGCGGTACGGCGATGGACGACCGGGGGTCGATGACTGTCAGCGTGCGGTCGCTCATGGCGTCTCCTCACCCGCTCCGCGGCGCCGCAACGCTCCGCAGGCTCCGCTCCAGCGGCGCCCTCCGCGGGCTCGGTGCCGCCATGAATATCGATAATTCGCTCGCACGCTCACTCATGGCGTCTCCTCACCCGCTCCGCGGCGCCGCAACGCTCCGCAGGCTCCGCTCCAGCGGCGCCCTCCGCGGGCTCGGTGCCGCCATGAATATCGATAATTCGCTCGCACGCTCGCTCATGGCGGCTCGCCGCCGGCGTTCTCGGCCGGCCAGCCCAGCCAGCCGGCCATCGCGTCCCCGGCGAGCAGTGCCTTCTCCTTGTCGGACAAGAAGGTCAGCTCGTCGAACAGCAGCGTCCACACCTGGCCGTAGGCGCACCGCAGCCGGGACAGGTCCGTGCCCCAGAACACCCGCTCCGGGCCGAACGCGTCCACCACCCGATGGACGTGGTCGTGCAGCGACGGGAACGGGTAGGGCTCGGTGACCATCGTGGGCACGCCGGTCGCCTTCACCGCGACGTTGTGCAGCCGGGCCAGCCGGACGACCGCGGCGATGCTCCCGGCCAGGTCGCGATCCCGGGCGCGCGGGTCGACGCCGAGGTGGTCGACGATCATGCTCAGTCCCGGATGGCGCTCCGCGGCCCGCTCGACCAGGTCCAGGTTGCCCGGCGCGAAGACCAGCACCGGGATGCCCACCTCCGCGGCGATCGCCCAGAACCGCTCGGCCGTCCCGTCGGTCAGCAGCGGCTCCTCGTCCCGGACGAAGGCCGTCCGCACGCCGAGCACCCTGGGGTCCGACCAGGACTCGACCAGCGCCTCCCGCAGGTCCGGCCGGGTCGGCGCGAGCCGGACCACGACCCGGAACCGGTCCGGATGCGTGGTCGCGGCCTCCAGGACGACGTCGTTGCGGTAGCCCTCCCAGGTCGGCGACACGAGCAGGGCCCGGTCCACCCCCGCCTGGTCCATTTCGGACAGCAGCTCGCCGGCACCCAGCGGGACCGGCCGGTGCGCGTACTTCGCACCGTTCGGAACCCACGGCCGCTGTGGCGTCTCAGCGGCCCAGATGTGCGCCTGCGCGTCGATCACGACCATGCCCGCACCGCCCGGCCGGCTCAGGACCGCAGCGCGGCGAGGGTGGCCACCGGGTCGCCGGCCGCGTCGAGTACCGGCCTGGTGACCGCCACGGTCGAGCCGAAGCTGGGCAGGTACACGCTGTGGATGCCGGTGCCGCCGACCACCAGGACCTGGTGCTGCTCCGGGCGGTCGACGACCGGATAGCGGTCCTGGTCGACCCACTTCGGGCGGCGCGAGCGCAGGTAGGTCCGGAACCCCTCGGGCAGCCGGGTCATGTCGATCCGGGCGTGCTCGAACAGGAAGTGCTGGATGTCGGACACCGACCAGCCGCTTCTGCCGATGATCGCCGCGTGCTCCGGGCACAGGACCAGCAGCGCCTCGCCGCCGTGGGTCATGTTGTTCGTGCCGGTGGCCGCCACGCCGGCGGACAGGGTCAGCATCAGGTCGGCCGCGTCGTCGCTCACGATGTCGACCATGCTGTGGAAGCCGTGCACGCCGAACACCGAGACCGTCGAGGTGGACCGGTCGAACCCGCGTTGCACCGGGAACGGGTCCCACGGGGTGGCCGGCACGTTCTCGGCGGCGCAGAAGGAGTACTTGCCGGGGAACCCGTGCGTCGAGCGGTCCACCTGCGGTACGACCGTCCCGCCGCCCAGGATGATCATGACCAGGCGTAGCGCCCGGCCGATCGTGGCGTTGGCGACGTTGCCGTGCCCGAACGCGCCGTCCGCGCCGTTGATGCCGATCTCGTCGGCCAGCGGACCGCTGACGATCAGCAGCGGCGTCACCGGGCTGGTGGTCGCCTGCAGCCCGTACAGGTTGAACTCGGGCTGCACCACCGCGTCGACCGCGGCGCACAGGACGGGGAAGTACTCCGGCGCGCACCCGGCCATCACGGCGATGATCGCCAGCTTCTCCACCGTGGCGGCCCCGTAGTAGGGCGCCACCGTGCCGAAGGAGAAGGACGGGTCCCGGTCGCAGTAGGTCAGCATGGCCGCCACCCGGTCCTCGGTGGGCGGCACCAGCGGCAGGCCGTCCTGCCAGGTCTTGCTGAGCGCGAGCGCCTGGAAGTCCTCGAAGTCGCGGACCTCGATGCGCTCGGCGGTCAGGGTGGCGGTCATCCGGCACGCACCAACGACTTCGTGATGGCATCCAGCAGGCTTTCGGCCTCGATGCGCAGGTTGTCGTCCGACCGGGTGGCCATCGGGTGCTCGACGGCGAAGATCGGCGCCTCGGCCAGGCCGAGCGCGTCCGCCTCGATCCGGGTCTTCTGCAGGAACGGCTGGGAGACGAGGGTGACCGTCGGGCGGCCCTGGGCCTCGACGTCCAGCGCGTCACGCAGGCTCCACGACGAGCACGAGCCGCAGTCGCCGACCCCGGAGATCACGATGTCCGCCTGCTTGGCGGCCTCGGAGACGTACTGGGTCGGGCCGGACGGGTGCGGCTTGCGCCAGTACAGGACCTCCGCGGCGCCGCGGCGGCGCAGCAGTTCGCCGAGGTGCTTGAGGATCACCGAGGCGCCGGGCTTGTTGTTGTCCAGCAGGCCGACGGTCAACCCGTCGAGCCCGGCCGGCCGGGGCGCGCTGGCGCGGTGGTCCTCGGGATGGGCCGGTGCCGGGCTGAGCACCGTGATCGGGCCCTGCGGATACGTGGTAGTCGGCTGCATTGCCACCCTCCATGCCAAGTGGGCTGATCTACAGAAAAAACGGTAGTCCAGTGAGCGAACGACGTCTAGGTCTTTCGCATGACTAATTATTGGGATCTTGAAATCGCCGAATTAGTCCGGAAAATGGCATGCGAAGCGACCGAGCTGAATCGATCGATCTGCTCGGTCAGCGGTCGGAATACCCGGCGACGCCCTGAACCCGGTACGAGATCTGATCAGCCAATGCCCGTAACGCGGTCCCGACCTCATCGATCTGATCGTCCGGAAAGTGCTGTGTGTAACCGAATATGCACAACAGGAAGTTCACCCGGCCGTCGGTGCCCCGGACCGGGGCGGCAACCGCGTTGATTCCCTGGTTCTGCTCGCCGACCGAGCGGCCGTACCCGTCCTCGCGGGCCTCGTCGGCGCCGCGCAACAACGCGTCCAGGTCCGCGTTGGTGCGCAGCCCGAAGTCGGCCGGGGCGATCGCGCTGCCGTGAATGTCCTCGAAGGCGAGGAAGGCCCGGCCCATCGCCGGCGCGTTCACCGGGTAGACCTGGCCGATCGGCGCGCTGAGGATGTCCTCGCCGCGCGGCAGGTAGCGGTCGGTCACCACGAAACCCCGGTAGCCCGGCAGCGGCTGGGCGATCAGGCACGTGATGCCGAACTTCTCCACCAGCGGGCGGACCATCTGCTTCACGTCGTCGCGGTGGTTGAAGTTGCGCCGGCTGGCGGTGCCCAGCTCGACCAGCTTCGGGCCCAACCGATACACCGGGAACCGGGAGTCCCGGACCACGACTCCGGTACGGGCCATCGACTGCAGAATGTTGTAGCACGTGCTCTTGTTGATATCGAGCGCGTTTGCTATTTCGGTGACCCCGGCTTCCGGCGAGATCGTGGCGAGGTATTCGAGAATCTGAAATGCGCGGTCGACCGCCGGGGTGGGCGAGCTCGTCGCTCCGCTCGTTGATGTCCGGGGCATTGACCTCACCTTTCCGTGGCGGATTGTCAGGCCGCGTCGTCGAAACTCTACCCGGCCGCGACGGGTGGACCGCGTGCCCGTCGGGCCGTGCCTACTTCTCTATCAGCGCGCAGCACCGGGCGGTGAACTCGCTGGTTGTGGCGGCGCCGCCGAGATCACGGGTGAGCGCCACCCCTTCGGCGATGGTGTCGAACACCCCCTGCCGCACCCGCTCGCCGACATCGCGCTGACCGACGTGGTCGAGCAACATCGCCCCGGAGAGGATCAAGCCGACCGGGTTCGCCGTGTCGGTCCCCGCGTACCGGGGCGCACTGCCGTGCCCGGCCTCGAACACCGCGCCGTCCGGGCCGAAGTTGCCGCCCGGCATGACTCCCACGGTGCCGGCGAGCCCGGCGACCACCCCGCACAGGATGCCGCCGTACACGTTCGGGGTGAGCACGATCCGGTAGGGCGACGGGTCCTGGAGCAGGTGCACGCACACCGGGTCGATGGCCTCCTCCACCACCCGCAGCGCCGGGTACCGCTCGGCGACCGACAACGCGGACCGGAGGAACAGCCCGTCGGTGGTCCGCTGGGCCGGGGCCAGGTGCGCCACGTGCACGGTCTCGCTGCCATGGCTGATCGCCCACTCGTAGGCGAAGTGGGCCAGCCGCTCGGAGGCCGCGCGGGTGATGACCTTCAGCGCGATCCCGGCCTCGCCGCCGTCGGTCTCCTGCTGGGCGCCGCGGGTCAGGTCCTCGGTGACATCGCGGACGATGGTCACGTCCAGGCCCGGGTAGCGGGCGTACCCCCGGTGCGGGTAGTGGCGCACGCCGCGGACGTTGACATACGCGCGCACGATGTCCCGCATCCCGCCGTTCGGGCTGGGGTAGCCGGACATGGGCACGGTCATCGGCCCCTTGAGCGCGAGCCCGGTGTCCCGGACCGTCTGCACCGTCCGGTCCGGCAACGCGCTGCCGGTGTCCCGGAAGGCATCCTCGCCGGCCGGCACCGGGAGCCAGTCGATCTCGGCGCCTGCCGCGGCCAACACGGCCACCGCCGAGTCGACGACGCCCGGTCCGATCCCGTCGCCGCGCACCAGCGCAGCGGAAACCTTGCCGCCCTGTGTTGATGATTCGCTCATGACGTCCCCTCGCGGGCTCGGTGACGCCGCTCGCGGTCGCCCTGTGTCGATGGTTCGCTCGCAAGCTCGCTCATGGCGCTCTACCGGGCCGGCAGCCGGACGACCGCCCAGCCCTTGGCGGTGGTCTGGTCGCGCTGGTTGGTGATCCAGATGCGTACCCGTACCCGGCCGTCGCCGTCCTGGTCGGGGTCGGTCTTGCCCTCCACCAGGCCGTGGCACCGGGACAGGTCGCCCATCAGGTTGAAGCCGCGGATCTCGGTGTACAGCTCCTCGATGAAGCCTTGGTCGCCGATCCAGTTGGTGAGCATGACGCTCAGCCAGGAGATCCGCTCCGGGCCGTAGTCGTAGGCGTCCGGCACGCCGGCCCGGCGAGCCAGGTCGCCGTCCCAGTGCACCGCCTCGGGCGGCTCCGGCACGCCGAACGCGTTGGACAGCCCGATCGCCGGGTGCTCGCGCAGGAAGTCGAACCAGAAACCGTGGGCGTGGATGAACAACCCGCCCCAGGCCTGCTCGAAGGCCACCGCGTTGGTCGGCGAGTACGGACCCCGGATGATCGACGGCACCGCCGCGCCGACCGCGACGTCGTTCCAGTGGAGAACGTCCGCGCCGCGTGGCCGCTCGGCCGTGTACTCCTCGGCGATCGCCGTCAGCGCGGCCGCGTCGTAGGACGTCTTCGCGGTCGAGATGTCGTTGTACTTGCCGCGCTTGCGGGCGGACTGCCGCTCGGTGCGCATGCCCCAGCCCTGGATCTCGGCGAACGGCCGGCCGGTGGAGCTGTTGCTGAAGGTCGTCGTGCTGACCTGCTTGAACATTCGGCCGGAGAACTGCCCGGACAGCTCGATGAGGTCGGTGAACCGGGTTTCCGATGAGGTCTTGGCACCCTCCGGCAACGGTTCGAACCACTTCCAGTGCGAGCCGCCGAACATCGAGTGCACGCCGGGCAGCCCGCCGCGGTAGCCGATCGACAGCCGGCTCAGCGCGTAGGGCAGGCAGGGTGGTGCGATCACCGAGCCGAACCTGGTCGTGGCCGCGTAGTCCGGGTCGTGGTAGAGCCGGTTGCGGTCGCCGGTGGCCAGCGCCCAGCGCCGGATCGCGTCGAAGCTCGCCTCGGTGAGGTAGGGCGGCTCGGAGACCTTCACCACCTCGCCGAGCCGACCGCGCAGCCGGTCGAGTTCCCGATCCGTGATCTGCCCATCCACCGCGGTGCTCACGCTGGTTTCACCCCTACCCGTCCGTTCTCGAATCCCTCGATCAGCTCGTCGATCCTGGCGTCGTCCCAGCCCAGGATCGTCCGGCACACCTCGCGGGTGTGTTCGCCCAGAAGTGGCGGCGGGCGGAGCGGGGGCTCGAAGTTGTTCTCCGGGAACCGGACCGGCGGGCGGACGATCTTCACGTCGCCGGCCGTCGGATGCGACACCGTCCGCAGGATCTCCCTGTCCTGCAACTGTTCCTGCGCGAGCGCCTCGGCCACGCCGAGGATCGGGGCGTACGGCAGGTCGGCCTCGTCGAAGATCCCGCTCCACTCGTCCCTGGTCTTGGTCCGGAGGATGTCCTCGATGATCGGCACCAGGATGTCCCGGTTGTCCCGCCGGTTCGTGGTGGTGCGGAAGCGCGGGTCCTCGATCAGGTCCGGCCGGTCGATGGCCACACAGAACTTGCGCCAGAAGTTCCCGACGTGCAGCGCCAGCACCAGATGGCCGTCGGCCACCTCGAACCGCCCGTACGGCACCACGTTGTGGTGGCTGCTGCCGACGCGGCCGGGGCTGGTGCCGGTGAGCAGCGCCAGCTGGCCGAGGTAGCCGAGCATGCCGACCATGCCTTCCAGCAGGCTGAGGTCGATGTGCTGGGCCTCACCCGTGCGGTCGCGGTGGTGCAGCGCGGCGAGCACCGCGATCGCCGACCACAGCCCGCCGCCGAGGTCGCCCATCGGCAGGCCCATCTTGGTGGGCGCCCCCTCCGGCTCGCCGGTGATCGACATGACCCCGCTGCGGGCCTGGGTGACCAGGTCGAACGACGGCTTGTCGCGCAGCGGCCCGGTCCGCCCGAAACCGCTGATCGAGCACATGACGATGTCCGGCTTGTGCGCCTTGATCACGTCGAACTCGAGGCCGAGCCGGGTCATCACGTCCGGCCGGAAGTTCTCGATCAGCACATCACAGTGCGCCACCAGCTCCAGGATGAGGTCGCGGCCGCGCTCGCTCTTCAGGTCGACGACGATGCTGCGCTTGTTGCGGTTCACGGCGAGGAAGTAGTGGCTCAGGTCGCCGTCGTGGAACGGGGCGATGGTGCGTACCCGGTCCCCGCCGCCGGGTTCCTCGACCTTGATGATGTCCGCGCCGAGGTCGCCGAGTATCAACGTGCCGAACGGCCCGGAGAGCACCCGGGTGAGGTCGAGTACCCGAACGCCGGCGAGCGGCCCAGGTGGCGCTGCTTGCTCGTTGACCATCAGCGATCCCTTCCCGAGTTTCCTTTGGACGATCAGCGGATTCGGCCGGCTCAGCCGAGGACGCGGAAGACTTCGGTCGCGTCGTCGACCTTCTCCAGGTTCAGTATCAGGTCGAGCGCGCGCTCGGTTCGCTCCGTGGTGTGCCGGGGCGCGCCGTTGCGGGCACAGTCCTGGTACCGCTCGATGAGCCGGTCGAGGGACAGCGGGTTGTCGGGATGCCCGGTCGGCGCGCCGACCGGGGCCGACCGCACGGTGTCGCCATTGGACAGTTCGATCTCGGCGTACACGCCGTCGTCCGGCGCGTCCAGCTCGCCGGACACCTTCGCCGCCAACGCCGTTCTGGTCGGATCGGCCAGCGCGCTCTCGCGGAAGTCGGCCAGGGTGAGCCGGCCCGCGGTGAGCAGGCAGGCCACCGACCACGGCAGGCTGAACGACTGCTCGACGTGGTTGGTCGGGTGCCGCTTCGCCTCGATCGGCCGGCAGGTGATCTCCATGCTCGGCGCGCCGTGCACCCGCACGGCGGCCACCTGCTCGGGCCGGATGCCGTGCCTCGTCCGCAGGTCCAGCACCGCGTCCATGGCCTGGTGCATCGCCGCGCAGCACGGGTAGCCCTTGAACCCGAGCCGGGTCCCGCGGAACTCCCGCCCGAGGCCGTCGAGCAGCGCGGCCGACTCGCACTCCCGGAAGAACGTCGGGTACAGCCCGTCGGTACCGGTGAGGAACTCGTGCGGGCCGTCGACGCCGTGCCCCGCGAGCAGCGCGGCCTGGACTCCGTTTCGGACACAGGCGCCCATCTGCATGCGCACGGCGAGGCTGCCCTCGTGGTGGGCCTGGTAGGTCCCGGCGATCTGGGTGTAGGCCAGCCCGAGCGCGTCGAGCATGGCCGCGGCGCTCAGCCCGAAGATCCGGCCCGCGGTGGCGGCGGCGCCGAAGTGGCCGAACAGGTAGGTGGAGTTGAACGGCGTGTCGATGGCGTGCGGTGCGGCCGCCACCATCCGGATCTCGGCGTCCGTACCGGCGGCGACCGCGGTGAGCAGGTCCTGGCCGGACACGGTGGCGTTCGCAGCCGTGCGGTGTTCCGCGGCCGCGAACGCCGCCGGAACGGTGGCCACCGCGACGGCGTAGGCGTGGCTGTTGCCGATCCAGAACTTGTCCTCGTACTCCAGCGCCTTCGCGTAGACCCCGTTGGCGTAGCCGGCCAGGGCGACGGAGAAGCCACCGCCACCGCCGACGATCGTGGCCGGCCCGCTGCGGTCCGGCTGCTGCTCGGCCGCGAACGCGAGCACGCGGTCCGAGCCGGCGTCCTGGCTGCCGGCGATCATCGAGCCGACCGTCCACAGCACCGCCCGCCGGGCCGCCTCGACGGCTTCCCGCGGGAGCTGGTCGTACCCCACCCGGCTCGCCTGGGTGGCGAGCGCCGTCTCGAGTCTCATCCGCGCCTGTTTCATCTATGGAACATAGCTCTATCAGTAGAATAGCTCCGAGTCGCCGGAAGTCAACGTCCCGTTCGGCGCACGGATCCCGGCCTTGACTTCACCGCGTGCCATGCTTAGCGTCCATCAATAGGTGATACAGCGTTCTATCATGAGAACTCCGCTTCGAATTCGTGCCGCTGCCGGCATGTGGGAGGAGCCCGCGTGACGACGTTCGAGGTGTTCTCTCCAGAAGGTCGGCCGGCCCCCAAGGTGCGGGTCACCGACCGGCGGCGCGTCGCTTCCTCGCTCGTCGAGGCGAAGGTGGCCGAGGTCTGGGACTACCGGTTCCGCGGCGACGAGGTGTTCTCGGCGCTCCGTGACTCGCTCGGCCGGTCGCGTCCCGGGATCGGGTTCGTCGGGTACGACAATTTCGGTGACATCCACGGCACCGAGGCCAACGCGTTGGTCGAGGCGCTACCCGGCCGGCTCGACGCCACCGGTGCCGATGTGGCGGTGGTCGGCGTCGGCGCTTGAGGAGCCTGCACGCCCGCAGTTCTGCGGGCCAGCGTCCGGGCCGAGTCCGCGGGTGTGCCAACGGTGTCGATCGTGGTGACAGGGTTCTACGAGCTGGCCAAGGCCACCGTGCGCACGCTGATGGACCGGGAGCTGGCCATCGTCGGGTACCCGGGAATGATTCTGCACGACTCCCCGGAGACGGTCGTGCGGAAGGTGAACGACCACCTGGTCGGCCCGATCATCACCATCCTGGAGTCGCGCCTGCGCGGCGACTGACGGAGGCGCAATGGAATCGCCGGTGTTCACGGGGTCGTTCGACGACGTGCAGGAGGAGTTCCGCCGGCAGCTGTGGACCGACGGGCTGCCGATCGTGCCGCCGACCATCGAGAGAATAGAGCGGTTTCTCGAGCGGACCGCGCGGGACCCGGACGAGTCGCTCGGGGTGCTGCTGCCGGCCAATGTCGATGCCACCATATGGAGCATCGCGGTCAACGCGGTGATGGCCGGCTGCCGGCCGGAGTACATGCCGGTGCTGATCGGCATCGTCGACGCGATCGCCGATCCGCGGTTCCGGATTCAGGACGCCGGCAGCACCCCGGGCTGGGAGCCGCTGGTGATCGTCAGCGGGCCGATCGTGGACGAGCTCGGTCTCAACTGCGGCACCGGCGCGCTGCGGGTCGGCCCGCAGCCGAACACCACGATCGGCCGGTTCCTCAAGCTGTACCTGCGCAACGTCGCAGGGCTCAAGGGGCCACCGGGAGCCACCGACAAGGGCACGTTCGGGCAGAGCTTCTTCGTCGCGCTGGCCGAGAACCACCATGCCGTGCAGGCGATCGGCTGGCCACCGTACAATGTGGACGTCGGGTTCGCGGCGGACGACAGCGTCGTCACCGTGCAGAGCGTCGTCGCGTCGAGCATGCCGACCTACAGCGCCGGCGAGCGGTGGGAATCGCACGCCGAGCTGATCGCCGAGGTCATCGGCCAGGGTTGCTGGGCCTACTGGTCGTGGGTGGGCATGTGGTTCGGCAGCTTCCACCCCCTGCTGGTGATGACGCCGAACGTCGCGGAGAAGATCGCCGGCGACGGCGCGTCGAAGGACGACATCCGGCAGTTCCTCGGCCGCAACGTCCACTTGAGAGCCCGGCAGCTGGAGCGGTACGCGTGGGACGTCGGGATCACCGAGTTCCGGCTGGACCGGCTCGTCGAGCAGGGCCGGCTGCCCGCCGAGTACGCGGCGTCGGCCGACCCGGAGCGGCTGCTCCCCGCGCTGCCGCACCCCGAGCTCGTCGGCATCGTGGTGAGTGGCGACCCGGACCGCAACCAGTCGAAGGGCTTCGTGCAGAACCACATCCAGGGCCCACCGACGAGCCGGCGGATCGCCGGCTGAGCCGGCCGGTCGAGGTCGGACTCGATGACGGGCGCCTACCGCATCACCGGCGGGTCATCGCGCGGACACGCCACCCCGCGACCTGGCCGACGCCCTGACCCCAGGGAGAGCTCCGGGCGGGCGTCGGACCCGATCAGGCTGGCGAACCCCTGACCACTCACGGGCGGTGGTGCCGTGTCCTCACCGCGCCTGTTGGTGGGGGATTAGGGCTTGGAAATGAACAACACGCTCAACTGGGTGTGTCGGTCGGGCTGATGGTGTAGTTCCATTCGCCGTGCCACTCGTGTGGGGTCAGATACCGCGCGAGGAGTGTTCTCATCTCACGATCGGTGATCTTGATGCC
>NZ_WHTD01000101.1 GCF_009379765.1 Actinophytocola sp.
CACCCGTCCTCGGTCGGATACATGTCCACCCGCCGCTGCGCCACCCGCTTCTCATGCAGCGCCTGCAGGGCGTCGGCGTTCACCCGAGCCACGATCCGCCGCAACGCACGGCAGAGCTTGACGGCCGGCATCTCCTCGACCCGGTCCAGGATCTCCTCTTCCACCACCGCCGCAGCCTCAAGCGACAACGGCAGGGTCGCATCAGCGATCTTCGAGGCTCGGTAGGGGTCGAGACGGCCGGCTTTGATCGCCGCCAACGTGCGCGGCAACCGGGTGGACAGGGTGACCGCGAGATCGAGGCGGTGCTGGGCGGCGCGGGGTGAGATCACCAGCAGCGCGGCGACCTCCACAGCGTCGAACTCGCTGCCGCTGGCGGCGGCGTAGACGGCGAGTTGTTCCAATGAGTGTCCCTCGTTCTGCCAGGCCGCTCGCGTGAACCCGCGTGCCGTCGCCAACGGTATGGCTTCCGGGGCGGGATCGTCGGGTAGATCGACAATCGGCTCGCACATGTGGTCGATTCTACCCGAACCGCAGCACGTTTTCCGTTGTGTGGCAAGGGTTTCACCCCATCGGGTCGGCACATACCCACCGTGACCGCAGGCGGAACTCAGACCGGCACACTCTCCTGGCCACTGACGTGACCAGCGAGATCCCGCGCCGGCGCAGATGACTACGGAACCACGGACACGGCTAGACCAGATGGGAGGCCGGCGCCTCGCTCGTACGTTGGCGCGGGTTGCTGCCACAGTTGGGTGGCGGTAGAGCCGAGGCTGGACTGGAGCGCACGAGTCCTGGTTGCGGTCGCTGAGCTTTGACCGACTCGATCAAGCGATCTCCGAGATGGCCGCGACCGCGCCGTTCGCGGCAGTGGTGGGTCGGTTGGCATCACCGCCGACACTACCGGCCCGGCCGGGAGCTGATCCGCCGCCAGGACGGCCAGCCACCCGCGGTCCGTGCCGGGGCCGAGGCCGGCAACCGCGGATTGCGCCAGCGGTGGACCCGCATGGACGCCCGGAACAAACGTGCCCCCCCATATCAGTTCGGGTTCCGGGCGTGGGTCAGTGTCTGCCACGCCACGAACAGGTGGTTCGTGCCGGCCGGGCGGCGGGACTCGGTGATGTACTGCGTGTTCGTCATCGGGATGCCCTGGCGGAAGTTGAGCTGGTTGAAGCCGACCTCGGTCACCGGGCCGAGTCCACGGTGGACGGTGCCGCCGCACAGCCACGACGGCGCCGCCTCCCCGCGCTCGTACTTGGCCTGGAAGCCGAGCGCGTACCGCAGCCGCTCGCCGATCTCGGGATACAGGTCCTGGCCCTGGATCCGTGTCGTCTCGGCGAAGTCCGCGATCGAGGCGATGCCGTAGCCGGTGTGCGTGAAGTCCCGGCAGGTCTCCTGCGTCAGGCCGGCCTCGAACGTCGACTGGCCCTGCCAGTAGCGGATGATCTCGTCGCGGGTGTCGATCCCGCTGTTCGGCGGCGGCTTCGGCAACGCGCCGTCGGCCGGCAGGTAGACGAAGGCGGGCACGCGGGTCCGGTACTTGGCCACCGCGCGGTCGTACACCGAGCGATCCTCGAGGAACACCGCGATGCCGAGCGTCGCCTCCATCATCGTCAGCTCCCAGTTGCCGTTGCTGGTCGCGTTCCCGTTGACCACCTCCGGCAGGTACACGTCCCGCAGCATCGTGCCGAACCGGTTCGCGTCGGGCCAGCTCGAGTACGTGTACCGGATGATCTCCGCGGCCCGCGTCCACGACGAGCCCGCCCACGCGGTCTGCAGCGGCGCGTTGCTGTCGGTGTGGTCGCGGATCGTCGCCGACCAGGCGTCCATGATCTGGATGGACTTGGTGGCATAGCGCGAGTCCTGCGTGATGTACCACATCAGCGACAGCGTGTACGCGGCGATCGCGTCCTGCCGTTCGTCCGTGCAGCCGATGTTCGGGTCCGAGTACGGCCCGCACTCCACCACCGCGCGCGGCCGCGGCGTCCGGGACAGCGACGCGTAGTCGCTCGCCGCCATCTGGTCGTACGCGGCCTTCCACGGCTGGGCGTTCGCGTTGACCTGGCCGCGGATGAAGTCCAGCTGCGGCCGGCTCACGAGCACCCCGGGGTGGGTGAAGGTCGGCGGAGCGGCCGCCGCCGGCGACACCGCCTGGGGGAGCGACTGGCCCACGGCTATGACCACGAGAGCCAGGAACACGATAAGAAAGCGCTTGCCCGACATGAAATGAAGTGTCTGTGGTCTAGACCACAACGGTCAATAGGCCATTCGGTCGACCCGGCTGACGATGAGTGTTGCCGCTGCGTGACGGGGTTGGGCGACGCGATCCGGTTAGGATGGTCGCCCTGACACGATGCCCGGAGGGGCCGGTGAGAGTTTCGCCAGTGCTGCGCGAGGCCGTGCGGTCCGACGTGCCCGGGATCGCCGCGCTCATGCGGCAGTCGGTGCTCGATGTGTTCCCCCTGTTCCACGACGAGCGCGAGACGGCCGCCGCCGCCCGCTACCTCACCGAGCCGGACACGGTGCTGATCGACGACGGGACCTACTTCGTCCACGAGGCGGCCGGGCAGGTCGTCGCCTGTGGCGGCTGGAGCAAGCGGGACAAGCTCTACACCGGCTCGGGTGCGGCGCCGTCGGATGACCGCCTGCTGGACCCGGCCACGGAACCCGCGCGAGTGCGCGCGATGTTCGTGCGCGGCGACTGGACCCGTCGCGGTCTGGGGCGCGCGATCCTCGGGAGGTGCGAGGAGGCGGCCCGCGCCGAGGGCTTCGGGGCCCTGGTCCTGATGGCCACCCTGCCGGGCGTGCCGCTCTACCGGTCCTTCGGCTTCCGCGAGCTGAGCCCCGCCCGCGTGCCGCTGCCCAACGGCGTCGTCCTCGACGGCGTGTCGATGGAGTACCCCTTGTCCCGGTGACAGACGGAGGCCGGCGCCGAGCCCCGGCCGCCCGGGTCAGGTACAGTCGAGCAGCGCGTTCGCCCAGTCGGCGTGGTCGAAGTTCTTGCCGTCGCCGCCGTCGGTCACGCGGAGCGTCAGCATGCGGGCGCCGGTCGTGTCCGCGGTCACCGGCACCGCGGGCCCCGGCCGCACCACGCCGCTGTCGAACACCACCGCGTCGTCGGCCAGGACCTCGAACGTGACCGAGCCCGGCTGCGTGGTCTCGTCGTCGAGGCCCACCAGCGCGGCGAACGAGGCACACCGCCCACCCAGGTAGACCGACAGCTCCGCGGGCGCGTGCGTGCCGAGACCCTTGGCGTAGACGACCCCGCCGATGGTCAGCGGGTTGCCGTCGCCGCCGTCGGACTCGTTCACCGAGCGGTCCCGCTCCACCGGGCCCCACCCGTTGGTCTCACTCACGAACGGCACGTCGCTGACGTACGGCGTCCCGGCCAGCGGCGGCGGGGGCACGAACGCCGACACGGCCTCCTCGACGTGCACCCGGTCCGCCCACTGTGGACCGTCGAACCGGTAGGTCGCGAACACCGGCACGTCCACGAAGCCCGACCCGGACCCCACCGTCACCGTCCAGCGCCCCGTGATCGACTCGCCGGCCGACAGGCGCGGCGCGGTCACCGCAGGCCCGGTCACCGTCCACCCGGGTGGCGCCGCGGCGACCAGCCGCACGTCGCGCACCGAGCCGGCGCCCGGCGTGAACGTCCCGGTGACCTCGAACGTCGTGCCCTCGGCCGCGTCGATCGCGGCGGGGCTGACGGTGACCGCCGACGGCGGCACCGGCCGCAGCGGCTCGTCGCACGTCGTCCGGCCGGGCCGGTAGCGGCAGGCGACCGCCGCGAAGCCGCCGTTCCTCGGCACATCGACGGTCAGCGTGTCCGACGACCGCAGCACCCGCGTCGAGCGCACGACGTCCCCGCGCTCGGCCGAACCGTCCTGAACCACCTCGACCAACCAGCGGCCGCCACCCAGGAACCGCAGCGGTGCCGCCACGGAACGTGCGTCGCCCACCGAGATCGCGCCCACGAACCACCTGTCGCCGGACCGCCTGGCGAGCACCGCGCCCGAGGACGGGTGGCCGGCGACGAACCGCGTCTCGTCCCACGCGGTCGGCACCTGGTCGAGGAACCGCAGCGCCTCCGGGTACCGCTCGTAGGCCTCCGGCTTGTCCGCGAGGTGCGTCCACCCCGACTCGTAGACCACCGGCAGCGCCACCTCGTGCGCCACCGACGCCTCCTTGGTCCCGACGTCCAGCGACACCGGGGTGTAGTCCATCGAGCCGACCACGTTGCGGGTGAACGCCTGCACCGGGTTGTTCACCGCGGGCGGGTTGTTCTCCGCGCCGCGCACCGCCTCCATCGACATCAGGTGCGGCCACGTCCTGGCCAGGCCGTGCGGGATCGTCGAGCCGTGGAAGTTCACCATCAGGTGCAGCTCGGCCGTCTTCGCGAGGACCGCGTCGTACCACTGGTAGCGCGCCTGCGTGTCGGACTCCATGAAGTCGAGCTTCACCCCCGCCACGCCCCAGCTCCGCACCCGCGGCAGCACGGTGTCGCGCTCCTCGGCGGTGTCGAGCCGGTTCCAGTGGAACCACAGCAGGATCTCCACCCCGCGGGCCCGTGCGTACCGGACCAGGTCCGGCACCCAGTCCGCGCTCCAGCCCTCGTCGACGAGCACCGCCGGCCAGTCGTTGCGGGCGGCGAAGTCCACGAAGTCCTTCTGCCGCTCGTAGTTCGACGGGCTCGAGTGCTCGGACAGCCACGACCAGGCCACCTTGCCGGGGTGGACCCACGACGTGTCGTGGAACTTCGCGGGTGTCGCGAGGTCGTCGACCAGGGTGGACTCGGTGACCGTCGCCAGGTCGCCGATGATCGCGGTGCGCCACGGCGTCCGCCTGGTGGTCACCTGGGCGTCGGCGAGGGCGACCTGGTAGGTCGACGCGCCGGCCGCGTGCCGGAGCCTGCTGCCGGCGTACCGTCCGTCCACATCGGACTCGGTGAGGACCGCGAAGTCGTCGCCCACCTGGAACAGCGACGGGTTGCCGAAGTCGCCCGCCGCGGCACCGCTCGCGGTGGTGGCCACCCGGTTCGCCTCGTACCAGGCGTTGTAGGGCAGCAGCCACGCGGGCGCGTCGGCCGGCAGGGTGAATGCGGACGCCTCGCCGGTGATGGTCACCTCCGCAGGCGTCTCGTAGCGGTAGGCCACCCCGTCGGGCGCGACGCGGACCACGAGGTCCAGCCGTGCGCCGGGGTGCGCGCCGCCGCCGACGAAGCTCAGGCGCAGCTCGGTCATCCGGGTCGCCCGCCGGAGCTGCTTGCCGGTGGTCATCGTGTAGTGGTCGGTGACCGTGCGCCGGGACAGGCCGGCCAGCCGCAGCCCCGTGCTGAGGTCCGCGCCGGTGGTGTGCAGGCCGACGGGCGCCGGGGCGAGGACCTGGCGGCCGTGCCGGGTGACGCCGAGGCGTGGGCTGCCGCCGTCGAGGCTGACCTGCGCGGTGAGGCCGCCCGCGGCGACGGTCCAGCGTTGCGGTGGGGCGGCCGTGGCGGGGGTCGCCGCGGCGGTGCCGACCAGCACGGCGGCGACGGTCACGCAGGTGGCGAGGCGGGACAGCATCGGCGATCTCCCGGCGTCTGTGTGAAGTTGAGACTTTCTGTGTACTTCTTGTTCAAGAGCTACCGGACCTGTCCAGCAATAGCAAGACTTTCGATCGAACTGGACGAAACTTTGTTCACCAACGACAAAAGGCCGGCGCTCGGCAAGGCTTTTCAGATCGGGGGTTGACGGCGACGGGGGTTGGGTACTCCCGATCGCAGGAGTGCCGAACTTGGAGGTGCAGGAAGCATGCTGATCCTCGGCTTGCTACTGGTGGTGGTGAGTGGTGCCGCGGCGGTTGTGCTGATCGCGTACAACACCGGCGGTGCGGCGGAGACCGTGTCCGCGTTCGGGCGGGACATCACCGACGTCACGATGATGCAGGCGTTCGTCGCCGGCCTGGTGGTCGCGCTCGTGTTCGTCCTCGGTGCGTGGCTGCTCGTGGTCGGCGGCCGCCGTGGCCGGGAGCACCGCGCGCGGTACCGGGACGCGCGGCGCGAGGCCAAGGCCACCGCGAAGGAACGCGACGAGCTGGCCGACCGGCTCCGCGATGAGGACGAGCAGCGGGCCGGGCAGGAGACGGCCGCTCACCCCGTGCCGCCCGCCGAGCGGAGCGCCGCGGACGAGCGGACGGAGCCGATGCCGACCGCCGGCCGGCCGGCGGTCACGAACATCCATGAAGGCCAGTCGCCGACGGAGTAGGCGACGGCCGGTGGCCGGTCACGACCCACCCTCACCCCCAGTGGTCGGGTCGTGACCGGCCGTTTCTGCTGTGTATGACTACTGTGAGATTAGGGAAAGCCGACTGACCACACGATCGGTGTAGTCCGATTTATACCGACGTCACGCTCAAGTGGTATCCCCAGTGAAAGCCGCCTCCGGTGGGTGGATAACCTGTCACCCCATCGTGGCTGTTGATCGTTGCCAAGCGATCATCGGTTCTTGGTCAACTTGCTCTTTAGCCGGAGGCATACATGGCACACACCTCGACCGCGCGCCGCCGGTTCGGCGCCGCACTCTCCGCTGTTGGCGTCGGCGTCGCCGCCACGGCGGTACTCGTCGGCATGGCCGGCACGGCCAGCGCCCACACGCCGAAGGTCAAAGCGGACTGTACCGAGAACGGCACGAGCCTGACGGTCAAGTTGGTGTCGTACAACGACCAAAAGGACAACACCGTCAAGATCACCGACGGCGACACGGTTGTCGACGAGGCCACCTTCGGCGAGAGCTACGACTTCGCCAAGGACGACTTCGACAACACGGTTCAGCACGAGTTCACCGTCGAGGTGAAGGCGTGGGACGACCCCAAGGGCAAGGAGGGGTGGTCGTTCACCAAGTCGAAGACCGTCGAGGCCTGTGTCGAGGCTCCGCCTGAGGAGACCACCACGACCCCGCCGCCGCCCGCCGAGTCCTCCGAGGCCCCGCCGGCCCCGCCGGCGTCCGCGCCGGAGACCACCACGTCGACCGAGGTCGAGGAGGCCGCGCTGGCCGAGACCGGCGCGAGCGTCGCCCTGCCGCTGGGCATCGGCGCCGTCCTGCTGGTCGGCGGTGGCGTCCTGTTGTTCGTCGTGCGCCGCCACGGTCGCGCCTGACGCACGTAGCGACATCCGAAGGGGCGGGCCCGAACGGGTCCGCCCCTTCGCCGTATCCGGCTCATCGCGTCAGTTGCTGTCGGTCACGTAAGGACTGGCCATGAGTGGTGCTCCTTCCTCCACGCTGGGAGGTGTAAGGCACCGGGGTTGTTCAGTGTCCGGTGCTGGACGCTGAACAACGGGATGTGAACAATGCGGCCCGGAGGAGGTGGCGGGCTTGCCACGTGGGGAACGGCCGCTCGGGCCGGGCGACGACGCCCTGGTCCGGTTCGCCGGTGACCTCCGCCGGGTGCGCGATCGGGCCGGCAGCCCCACCTACCGCGAGCTCGCGGCCCGCGCGCACTACTCCGCGGCGGCGCTGTCCGAGGCCGCGGGCGGGCGCAAGCTGCCGAGCCTCGCGGTCACCGTCGCCTACGTCGCCGCGTGCGGCGGCGACGCCGCGGAGTGGGAGGCGCGGTGGCGCGAGGCGGCCGCGGAGCTGGCCGACGAGCCGGCCGAAGAGGACAGTGGCGAGTCGCCCTACGTCGGGCTGGCGGCGTTCCAACCGGCCGACGCCGACCGGTTCTTCGGTCGTGGCCGGCTCGTCGACGAGCTGGTGTCGCGCGTGCGGGAGTCCCGGTTCCTCGGCGTCTTCGGGCCGTCCGGGTACGGCAAGTCGTCGGTGATCCGCGCGGGCCTCGTCGCCCGGCTCGGGTCCGCCCCGGTCGTCGTGCTCACCCCGGGCGCGCACCCGCTCGAGGAGTGCGCGGTGCGGATCGGCGCGTTGATCGGGGAGTCCGCCGCGACGTTGCGCGCGGAGTTCGCGGCCGACCCGGCGAACCTGCACCTGCGGGTCAGCCAGGCGATGGTGGACCGCGACGACCTGGTGCTGGTGATCGACCAGTTCGAGGAGGTCTTCACGCTCTGCCGCGACGAGGACGAGCGCGCTTGGCTCATCCGCGCGCTGGTCACCGCGGCGAGCGCGGACCACAGCCGGACCCGGGTCGTGCTCGGCGTGCGCGCCGACTTCTACGGGCACTGCGCCCGCCACCCCGAGCTCGTCGCCGCGTTGCGGGACAACCAGGTGCTCGTCGGTCCCATGGACGAGGCCGAGCTGCGCGACGTGGTCGTGAAGCCCGCCGAACGCGTCGGTCTGCGGGTGGAGACCGCGCTCGTCACCCGGATCATCGCGAACACCGCCAGCCAGCCGGGCGCGCTGCCGCTGCTGTCGCACGTGTTGCTCGAGACGTGGCGGCGCAGGCGCGGCACGACGCTCACGCTCGCCGGCTACGAGGCGGCCGGGGGCTTGCAGCACGCGCTCGCGCACACCGCCGAGGACACCGTCGCCGCGTTGGAACCTCGCCAGCAGACCGTCGCCAAGCAGGTGTTCCTCCGCCTGTGCGCGCTCGGCGACGGCACCGAGGACGCCAAACGCCGGGTGCGCCGCGAGGAGCTCGCGGACCTGCCGGGTGCCGCGGACGTCCTGGACCGGCTCGCCCGGGCGCGGCTGGTCACGCTCGACCGGGACAACGTCGAGCTCGCGCACGAGGCGCTCATCCGGCACTGGCCGCGGCTGCGCGAGTGGCTCGCCGAGGACCGCGAGGGGCTGCGCACCCACCGCCAGCTGACCGAGGCGGCGCAGGCGTGGGAGTCGCTGCTCCGCGATCCCGGCGCGCTGTACCGGGGCGCGCGGCTCGCCCGCGCCCAGGACTGGTCGGCGGGTGGCGGGTTCTCGCTCTCGCCGCTGGAGCGGGAGTTCCTGTACGCGAGCCGGTCCGCGCAGGAGGCCGAGCACGCGGCCGAGCGGCTGCGTACCCGGCGCTACCGGCGGCTCGTCGCGTTGCTGATGGTGTTGCTGGTGATCGCGACGGCCACCACGGTGTACGCGGTGCAGGCCCAGCACGCGGCGGGCGAGCAGCGCAACGCGTCGATCGCGCAGAGCGTGATCACCCAGGCGACCGTTCTCAGCCGCACCGACCCCGCGCTCGCCGCGCAGCTCGCGCTGTCGGCGTACCGGCTGGCGCCGACCCCGGACAACGGGGACAACCTGATGCGGATCGTGGCCGCGACCACCGAGCGGCAGGCGGCCTTCGTCGGGTTCGAGCCGGACGGGCGGTTGTGGGGCCTGCGCATCGGCGACACCGCGCTGACCATCAAGGACATCACCGAGGAAGAGTCCGAGTTGGACGGACCGGCGCCGCCCGCGGGGCAACCGCTCGCCGCGGTCGCCACGACCACCGGGAGCGACACGGTCCAACGTGCGTCGGTCGACGCGATGGCCTTCTCCGCCGACGCGCGGACCGTCGCGGTGGTCACCGACCTGCGGCACATCCAGGCCTGGGACGTCGACGCGCTGCCGAGCACGGTGCCGCTGGCCTCGTTCGTCGCGCCGCCGGGTGCGTGCGCGCCGTCGTGCCCGGGGCTCGCGGTCCACCCGGGCGGGCGGATCATCGCGGCCTCGAGCACCCGGCAGGTGACGCTGTGGCAGCTCGGCACGTCGGACGGGGCGACGCAGCTGGGGAAGATCGACAAGACCGGCGGCGGCTTCCGTGCGGTCGAGTTCAGCCCGGACGGCACGCTGCTGGCCACCGCGCAGAACGACGGCTACATCGTGCTGTGGGACGTGCGGGTCCCGAGGGCTCCGGTGCGACTCGGCGCGGTGGCGACGGGGAAGGCGACGTACTCGGTGTACGGCTCGTGGGTCGCGTTCAGCCCGGACAGCCGGCTCATCGTCACGCCTGGCCGGGAGAACCGGACCACCGTGTTCGACATCTCCGACCCGCACCGCCCGCAGGCCCTGGTGACCCTGGGCGGCCACGACCGGCCGGTGTCCGCGGTGGCACTGAGCCCGGACGGCGAGCTGCTGGCCACGGCGAGCGCGGACCACACGACGGGCCTCTGGGACCTGACGAACCCGCGTGCGCCGCGCCGGATCGGCACGTTGCGCGCGGACCTCGGGATCCCGCACCGGGTGTGGTTCGGCCCGGACGGCCACACGGTGGCCACGGGCGGCGGGGGCGAGCTCCTGTTGTGGGAGACCGACATCGCCCGCCTGACGAGAACGATCTGCGCGAACTACCGCGCCATCCCGCGCGACCGCTGGGACCGCTACTTCCCGGGCATCGACTACCGGGACCCGTGCCCCCGCTAGTGGTCCCCCGCCCGGGGGTCTGTTGCGGCGGCGCTCCCCCCGTGGCGGCCCGATGCCCTGAACGCGTCGCCGGGGACGTTGAGCGTCCTGCGCGCGTCGTTCAGGGCGTGTCGGCGTTCGGTCGGTCGTACTGGCGGCAGCGGCCGGGGAAGACCGTGGCCAGGTGGCGGTCGAGCTCGGCCACCGCGACGGGGCCGGTCGCGGGGTCGAGGTAGGCCAACAGGGCCAACCCGTCCACCAGGGCGAGCAGCCCGGCCGCCCGCGCCGGCGGGTCGGCGTCCGGCGGGACCTCGCCGCACTCCTTGCCGTTGCCGATCGCCTCGGCGAGTCGGTCGCGGATCGCCGCCTCGGTCTCGTTGCGCACCGCCGCCAGGTCGGGCCGGTCCACCGCGCGGGCCGCGAAGGTGAACGACACCCGCCACTCCGCCCGGCGCGCGTCGTCCAGGGGGAGGCGCTCGGTCAGGCCCTCGGCGACCACCCGGCGGATGCTGCTCCGGTGCGCCGTGAGCTCGTCGGCCCGGCGCAGCACCCGCGCCATCGTGCGCTCGGTGACCCGGGTGTACGCGTAGCGCAGCATGTCGTCCTTCGTCGCGAAGTAGTGCTGCACCAACCCGACCGACACGCCCGCCTCGGCCGCGGTCTTCGCCACCGTCACGCCGTCCAGGCCGTGCTGCGCGATCAGCCGCTCGACCGCCTCGGCGACCTGCCGCCTGCGCAACGCGTGGTACTCCTCCGTGGCCATCGCGAACCAGTATCCCCGTACGGTTGACAATATGTCTATATTAGAAGAAATATGCTCATATTGTCGAACCGAAGGGGGCAGCATGTGGCGACTGTTGTGCGCCGGACTGCTGGCCGTCACGCCGGCGCCCGCGCCGGTGCCGGACATCGAGGACTTCCTCGTCGAGCGCATGCACGCCAACCAGGCGCCGGGCTTGTCCTACGCACTGGTCCACGGCGACCGGGTGGTCCGGTCCGGCGCGTGGGGCACCGACGGGTACGGCCGACCGATGACCCCGCACACCCCGGTCGGCTTCGGCTCCGTGGCCAAGCCGGTCACCGCGATCGCCGTGCTGCGCCTCGTCGACGCGGGCCGGATCGGGCTCGACGACCCGGTGGTCCGCCACCTGCCGTGGTTCCGGCTCGCCGACCAGGACGCCGCGCGCGAGATCACCGTGCGCCACCTGCTCGAGCTGACCAGCGGCATCTCCGCCCGCGACGGCTACGACCGCTCCGACATCGACGACAACGCGCCCGGCGCCATCCGCCGCTGGGTCGCCGGCCTCGCCGACGTCACGCCCGCAGCGGCGCCCGGCGAGCGGCACCAGTACAGCCCGGCCAACGCGGTCATCGCCGGCGCGCTGCTCGAAGAGGTCTCCGGACTGTCCTTTTCGGACTACGTGCGCCGGGAGGTGTTCGCGCCGCTCGACATGGCCGACGGCGTCGCGGACGTGCACGACGCCGAGCGGATGCCGCCCGGCCACGAGTTCTACTTCGGCGGGGTTCGCACCGCCGCGCGCACCTTCGACATGTCCGGCCTGCCCTACGGCTATCTCGCCGGCAGCGCGACCGACCTCGCGCACCTCGCGATCCTGCAGACCGACGCCGGTCGGTTCGGTGACGAGCAGGTGCTCGACCCGGGCACGATCGCCGAGCTGCAGCGCGGCGGGCCCGAGGCGGCGGGCGCGCGCTACGGCCTCGGCTGGCGGGTCGGCACGCTCGACGGCACCCGGATCGTCTGGCACGCGGGGGCGGTCACCGGCTACCACTCGGCCGTGCTCACCGCGCCGGACGAGGGCTGGGCCGTCGCGGTGCAGCAGAACGTGTACTCGCCGCTGCACGACGAGGCACTGAACTCGGCCGCGTTCGGCGCGCTGACGATCGCGCTCGGCGGCACGCCCGGGCCCGCACCCGAGAGCTCGACCACCATGGTCGGGCTCGCCGGGATGGGCGCGCTGGCCCTCACGCTCGCCGGCGGTCTCGTGTGGACGGTGTGGCGGTTCCGGCGGTGCGCGACCGGTCGGCGGGCCGTGCTCGCCACCGCCGGCTGGGTCGCGCTCGGCGCCCTGTCCGCGCTCGCGGTGGGGCTGTGGCTCCCCGCCGCCATGGACCTGCGGCTGCGGCACATCGTGCGGTTCATGCCGGACGTCGGCCTGCTCGCGATCGTCGTGGTCGTGCTCGGCGCCGCCCTCGCGGTCGCGCGGCTCGCGACGCTGGTGGTCGAGCTGAGGCGACGCTGACCGTGCCGCTCCTGTTACCGGTGGCGCGGAACCGGCCGCGCCGGCCGGCTGTCGAACACACCATGCGCAGACACCTCGCGGCCGTGCTAGCGGCGACCCTCCTGCTCGCGGGCTGCGCGCGCACCGACCCTGGCACGCCCACCGCGGACAGCGCCGCCATGCCCGACGACTTCGGCGGCACCATCGAGTACGCCAACGGCTCGGTCGCCCCGCCCTACCACTACGAGTGGGTGCTGCGGATCACCGAGGACACCGCGGAGCTCACCTGGCGCCCCGGCTACGACAAGGGCGGGCCGAGCTGGCGGGAGAGCGCGCCGATCGGCCGTGAGCAGCGGGAACGGCTCTACGAACGGCTACGCGAGGCCGGCGCGCTCGACCCGTCGCCTGCCGAGGACGAGGGCATGGTCGGCGGCTCCACCGGCTCGGTCGAGCTGGTCGCCGGCGGCCGCACATACGATCCCGGCACGCTCGGTCTGAGCCGGGAGAGCCAGGACATCCTCGACGAGGTGTCGGCCGCGGCCGAGGATCTGCTCCCGGGCGACGTGTGGTCGTCGATGCGGGACAAGCAGGAGGCGTGGGGCGAGGAGAACCCCGACTGAGGTCCGGTCAGCGGGCCGGCAGGTCACGGGCGGACAGCCGGCCGAGCCGGATGTCGCGCTCGCCGGCACGTCCGGCACCGGCGACGGCGCCTGGGGAAGCGGACCCGAACGCGCTGTCGATCCCGCCTCGGACCACCGGCGAGATGGTGCGCGGCTTCGCCCTGGGCGCGAGCAAGACCGTGCTGACCGGCGGCGTGGGCGAGCTGGTCGAACCGGCGCGGCCGAGGTTCGCAGGCGATTCTCGGGGCGGCACCAGCCATGGGCGCGGTCCATGAGGTCGAGTACCGGATCCTCGGCCGGGTCGTCGAGGTTCTGTTCGCGGATGGCGAGCAGGGCGCCGTAACAGGCCCGGACGACCTCGTCGCGGTCCTTGTGCCGCAAGGCGGTTTCGCCGACCTCGGCGACCGCGACGTCCGGCCGCGCGCTCCGCGCCGCCGCGACGAGGGCGCGGGCCAGCTCGGGGTCCGCGCCTTCCGCCGGGGTGCGGAGGCAGTCGACCAGGTCGCTCACCTCACCAGTATGGCGGCTACTCGGGTGGGCAGGCCGGGTCCTGGGGCGAGGTGCCGGCCGGGTCTCCTCGCGGCGGCTCGACGGGTGGCGCGTCGACCGGGTCGCCGCCCACCGGGGATGAGGCCGCCCATCGGCACACCTTCGGCCGGCGCGCCGGTCATGCCGCCACCGTGGTGGTGGGCGTACCAGGACAGCCCGAGGTTCAGGTAGCTCGTCGAGTCGTTGTCCGCGCGGTCGTCTTCGCGGTGCGCGAGGGAATGATCTAGGCGGGGGACACTAGGCGCCGGTGACGCCGTCGATGCCTTCGCGCAGGAAGTCGGCGTGGCCGTTGTGGCGGGCGTACTCGTGGATCAGATGCAGCATCACCAGGCGGAGCGACACGTCCTCGCCCCAGCGGGCGAAGTAGCCGGTCACGTCCAGGGACTCGGCCTCCCGTTCGATGCGGCGGCTGTGCTCGACCTCCGCCTGCCACGCGTCGAACGCCTCCGTGCGCGTCGACCCCGTCGGGTCGTACGCGGCCTGGAAGTCGCCCTCGGGGGACCATACGAACGGGATGTCTTCGCCGTTGATGGCCCTGCGGAACCAGGTCCGCTCGACCTCGGCCATGTGCCGCACCAGGCCGAGCAGCGACAGCGTCGACGGGGGCATCGACCGCCGGCGCAGGTCGTCGTCGGACAGGTCGTCACACTTCATCGCCAGGGTCGCGCGGTGGAAGTCGAGGAAGGCACGCAGCATCTCGCGCTCGCCGCCGGTCAGCGGCGGCTCGGGGCGTTCGGTGGGCACGGACGTTTCCTCTCGAGAGCAGAACCGAAGAGATCGGCCGGTCGTTGGACCGGCCAGAGGCTACCGCCGGGCCGCGGGACGAGCAGGCGAACAAGGCTGGTGTGAGGATGGCGGGGTGAACGGCGGGCCGGTCGGCCGATCGGCGTGGACGGCGGGGCAGGTGGCTCGGCACCTGCGGATCGCCGAGTCGACGCTGCGGTCCTGGCACCGCCGCTACGGCGTCGGACCGCGAGCCTCCCGCCCCGGCAGCTACCGCCGCTACACCGCCGAGGACATCGCTCGCCTCCAGCGCATGCACGACCTGATCCGCGCGGGCATGCTGCCCTCCGACGCGGCGCAGACGATCGGCGGGCCGGTTCCGGTGGAGCGCCCGCTGGAAGAGCTGGTCGCCGCCGCTCGCGAGCTGGACAACGCGCGCTGCCTCGCCGTCCTCGAGCAGGCTTTCGCCGGGTGGGGCGTGGTGCCGGCGTGGGAGCGGCTCTGCCAGCCGGCGCTCAAGGTCATCGACGCCGACCAGCGGACCGAGCCGGACTGTGTCGACCGCGAGCACGTCCTGTCCTGGGCCGTCACCGCCGCCCTGCACCGGGTCGACCGGCCGCCCGCCGAACCCGGCCGGCCGCTCGTGCTGCTCGCCTGCGTCGAGGCCGAGCAGCACACGCTGCCCCTCGAGGCACTGGCCGCCGCGCTGGCCCAGCACCGGGTCGCCGTGCGGATGCTCGGCGCCGCGGTGCCGACGACGACGCTCGTGCACGCGGTCGCGGCCGCGCGCCCCACCGCCGTCGTGCTCTGGGCGCAGAGCCCGGCCACCGCCCGGCTCGACGCGATCCGTGCACTCGGCGCCTTCCCGGTGACCCGGGTGACCGCGGGCCCGGGCTGGCCGCGCGGGCGGCTGTCGGGAACCGAACGGGTCGCGACCCTGCCCGCCGCGGTGGCGCTGCTGCTCGATCCCGCTGGGTGAGATGACACAACCGCCTGGTCACGGGGTGTGCTAAGGGCGTTCGAGCGGGTCTCTTGGCGCCTCGTACCCGATGCCGGTAACTTTGTGTGCGGGGCTGAGAGGCGCTGCAACGGACTCAGGTCCGCCACGCTCGGTCCGGACCGTGTACGAAGGGCGCCTCCCACATCACTGGGAGGTACACGGTGGGCAGATCGGCGTCAGGCACGAGCAATGCCCTGCGAGAGCTTCTCGACCAGCGCATCGCGGTGCTCGACGGCGCCTGGGGCACCATGCTGCAGGGTGCCGGCCTCGGTCCCGAGGACTACCGCGGCGACCTCGTCGTCGACCACCCCAAGGACGTCACCGGCGATCCCGACCTGCTCAACCTCACGCGCCCCGACGTCATCCTCGACGTGCACCGCCAGTACCTCGCCGCCGGCGCGGACATCACCACCACCAACACGTTCACCGCCACCAGCATCGGCCAGGCCGACTACGGGCTGGAGTCGATGGTCCGCGAGATGAACGTGCGCGGTGCCCAGCTCGCCCGCCAGGCCGCCGACGAGGCCGGCGGTCGGCGGTTCGTCGCCGGCTCGATCGGGCCGCTCAACGTCACCCTGTCGCTGTCGCCTCGGGTCGAGGACCCGGCGTTCCGCGCGGTGTCGTTCGACCAGGTCTACGCCTCCTACGCCGAGCAGATCGCCGGGCTTGTCGAGGGCGGCGTGGACCTGCTGCTCGTCGAGACGATCTTCGACACGCTCAACGCGAAGGCCGCGATCGCCGCCGCCCGCGACGTCGCGCCGGACCTGCCGCTGTGGATCTCGGTCACCATCGTCGACCTGTCCGGCCGCACCCTCTCCGGCCAGACCGTCGAGGCGTTCTGGAGCTCCGTCGAGCACGCCGACCCGATGGTCGTCGGCGTCAACTGCGCGCTCGGCGCCACCGAGATGCGCCCGCACGTCGCCGAGCTGTCCCGGCTCGCCGGCACCTACACCGCCTCGCACCCCAACGCCGGTCTGCCCAACGCGTTCGGCGGCTACGACCAGACCCCCGACGAGACCGGCTCGCTGCTCGGCGAGTTCGCCCAGGCCGGCATGGTCAACATCGTCGGCGGCTGCTGCGGCACCACGCCCGCGCACATCGCGACGATCGCCGAGGCCGTGCGGGACGTCGAGCCGCGCAAGGTGGTCGCCCCCGGGACGCACACCCGGTTCTCCGGCCTCGAGCCGTTCGAGATCGGCGCCGACACCGGGTTCGTGATGATCGGCGAGCGCACCAACGTCACCGGCTCCAAGCGGTTCCGCCGGCTCATCGAGTCCGGCGACCACCAGGCGGCCGTCGACGTCGCCCTCGAGCAGGTCCGCGGCGGCGCCAACCTGCTCGACGTCAACATGGACGCCGACCTGCTCGACAGCGAGCAGGCGATGACCACGTTCCTGAACCTGATCGCGACCGAGCCCGAGGTGGCCCGCATCCCGATCGTGGTCGACAGTTCCAAGTGGACAGTCCTGGAGGCGGGGCTGAAGTGCGTGCAGGGCAAGGGGGTCGTCAACTCCATCAGCCTCAAGGAGGGCGAGGAGCCCTTCCTGGAGCACGCCAGGAAGATCCGCAACTACGGCGCGGGCGTGGTCGTGATGGCCTTCGACGAGCAGGGCCAGGCCGACACCGCCGAACGCAAGGTCGAGATCTGCGGCCGCGCCTACGACCTGCTCACCCGGAAGGCCGGCTTCGCGCCCGAGGAGATCATCTTCGACCCCAACGTGCTCGCGGTCGCCACCGGCATCGCGGAGCACAACGGCTACGCGAAGGCGTTCATCGACGCGCTGCCGCGGATCAAGGAGCGCTGCCCCGGCGTGCGGACCAGCGGCGGCATCTCGAACCTGTCGTTCGCCTTCCGTGGCAACGACGTCGTGCGCGAGGCGATGCACTCGTCGTTCCTGCTGCACGCCGTGCGTGCCGGGCTCGACATGGGCATCGTCAACGCCGGCCAGCTCGCCGTCTACGAGGACATCCCGAAGGACCTGCTGGAGCTGGTCGAGGACGTGCTGTTCGACCGGCGCGAGGACGCCACCGACCGGCTCGTCTCGTTCGCCGAGAACGTGCGCGGGTCGGGCACCAAGCGCGAGCTCGACCTGTCCTGGCGGGAGGCGCCGGTCGCCGACCGGCTCGCGCACGCGCTGCTGCACGGCATCGTGGACTTCGTCGAGGCCGACACCGAGGAGGCCCGGCAGCAGGTCGAGCGCCCGCTCGAGGTGATCGAGGGTCCGCTGATGGACGGCATGAAGATCGTCGGCGACCTGTTCGGCGCCGGGAAGATGTTCCTGCCGCAGGTGGTCAAGAGCGCGCGGGTGATGAAGCGGTCCGTCGCCTACCTCGAGCCGTACATGGAGGCGGAGAAGGAGAAGGCCCGCGCCGAGGGGCGGCTGACGTCCGAGCGCGGCCAGGGCAAGATCGTGCTGGCGACCGTGAAGGGCGACGTGCACGACATCGGCAAGAACATCGTCGGCGTCGTGCTCGGCTGCAACAACTACGAGGTGATCGACCTCGGCGTGATGGTGCCCGCCGCGGTCGTGCTCGACACCGCGATCGCCGAGGGTGCGGACGCGATCGGCCTGTCCGGGCTGATCACCCCGTCGCTGGACGAGATGGTCGGCGTCGCGACCGAGATGGAGCGCCGCGGGTTCACGCTGCCGCTGCTGATCGGTGGCGCGACCACCTCCCGGCAGCACACGGCGGTGCGCATCGCGCCCGCCTACACCTCGACGACGGTGCACGTGCTCGACGCGTCCCGGGTCGTCGGCGTGGTGTCCGACCTGATGAACGACGACCGCGCGGAGACGCTGGACAAGGCCAACCGGGTCGAGCAGGAGCGGCTGCGCGTGCAGCACGAGGCCCGGCACGCGACCCCGCTGCTGAGCGTTGAGCGGGCCAGGGCCAACCGCGAGCAGGTGCCCTTCGACGACCTGCCGGTGCCCGCGTTCACCGGCGTGCGGACCGTCGCGCCGGACCTGCACGCGCTGCGCGAGATGATCGACTGGCAGTTCTTCTTCCTCGCCTGGGAGCTGAAGGGCAAGTACCCGGCGATCCTGGAGACGAACCCGGCGGCGCGCGAGCTCCTCGACGACGGCACCACCCTGCTGGACAAGATCATCGCCGACGGCCGGTTCGAGGCCAGGGGCGCCTACGGTTTCTGGCCGGCACACACCGAGGGCGACGACATCCTGGTCGAGGCCGCCTCCGGGACCCTGCGGGTGCCGATGCTGCGCCAGCAGACCAAGAAGCCCGAGGGGCGGCCGAACCGCTCGCTCGCCGACTACGTGGCGCCGGCCGGCGACCACCTCGGCGGGTTCGCGGTGTCGATCCACGGCGCCGAGGACCTGGCCGCGACGTTCGAGGCGGACAACGACGACTACCGGGCGATCATGGTCAAGGCGCTGGCCGACCGGCTGGCCGAGGCGTTCGCCGAGTACATCCACCTGCAGGCCCGCCGCGACTGGTTCGAGCCGGACGCCACGCCGGTGCTCGCGGACCTGCACGCGGAGCGCTTCCGCGGGATCCGGCCGGCGCTCGGCTACCCGGCGAGCCCGGACCACAGCGAGAAGCGGGACCTGTTCGACCTGCTCGGCGCCGAGCGGGTGGGCATGGCGCTGACGTCGTCGTTCGCGATGACCCCGGCGGCGAGCGTCAGCGGGCTGATCTTCGCGCACCCGGGGTCGCGGTACTTCACGGTGGGCCGGATCGGCCGCGACCAGGTCGAGGACTACGCGCGGCGGCGCGGCATGGACCTGGCCGAGGTCGAGCGCTGGCTGCGACCGAACCTGGCCTACGAGCCGGCGTAGCCGCTTCTGTCGGTGCCGTTTCTGTCGGTGGGCCGTGGTGAGGTTCTGCCATGGCCACCGCAGAGGATGTCCGCCGGATCGCGAACGGGCTGCCGCGTACCGTCGAGCGGCTCGTCCGCGACCAGGTGAAGTTCAACGTCGGTCGCATCGTCTACCTCGCGCTGTCCCGCGACGAGCAGACGCTGGGCTTCACCTTCCCCAAGGAGGAGCGGGCCCAGCTCGTGGCCTCCGAGCCGGACAAGTTCGCCCTGCCGGCCAAGGGCGACATGCGCTACCACTGGGTCCACCTGCGGCTCTCCGCCGTCGACGTCGACGAGTTACGCGAGCTGGTCACCGACGGCTGGCGCATGGTCGTGCCCAAGAGCGTCGCCGCCGCCTACGACGCCGAGAATCCCGTCTAGAGTTCTGCTATACGGACGCACTTTCCCCAGGTTGACCACCCTGCGCCGCATGTCTATTCTTCTGTCCATATCACGGACATGAAGTCTCTATAGAGGACATCGAAGGGAGCAGGAACGTGCGCATCCGGCACATCGGAATCGTCACCGCGGACCTCGAGCGCAGTGCGACGTTCTACGAGAAGGTGTTCGGCTTCAAGCGGCTGGGTGACGTCCGCACCCCTGGCCACTTCCCGGGCAAGGCGCTCGACCTCACCGACGGCGAGGTCAACTACTCGCTGCTGCAGCCGCGCGAGGGCATCGAGCGGTCGGACTGGTCGCAGGGCGCGATGGGCCCCAACCACGTGGGCGTGGAGATCGAGGACACCGGCCGCGTGGTCGAGGTCCTGAGCGGGCTCGGCGTGGAGATCTACGGTGCCGAGGAGGCAACCCCGCCGCGGTTCTTCAAGTTCCTCGACCCCGACGGCGTCGAGGTGGACGTGGCGACGCCGGACCGCAGCTGGCGCATCGCGTAGCGAGTGAGCCTCCGGTGGCCGGCCGCGTGGCTGGTCGCGACCTTCGCGAGCAACGCGCTCGTGCAGGTCGCCGTAACGCTGGCCCGGCCGGTCTCCACCTACCGGCTGCTGGCCCTGCATGCCGACGCCACCGCGGTGGGTGCCATCGCGGTGGCGTTCGCGTTGCCGCCGATGCTGCTCGCGATCTTCCTCGGCCGCTGGTCCGACCGCTCCCACCCGGGCCTGATGATGACCGTGGCCAGCTGCCTGGCCGGCGGGTCGACCCTGCTGATGGCGCGCTCGACCTCGGTCGTCGAGATCGGCTTCTGCACGGCGCTCCTCGGCATCGGCCACCTCGGCGCCGTGGTGGCGTCGCAGAGCATCGTCGCCCAGGGGTCCACTGTGGACGAGGGCATCAACCGCTTCGGCATGCTGACGCTGTCCGCGGCGGTCGGCCAGATGACCGGTCCGTTGCTGGGCGGCCTCCTCGCCCAGGCCGACGGCCAGCACGCCGACCTCGCGTCCACCTCGCTCAGCCTGACCGTCGGCGGGCTCGTCGGCCTCGTCGCGGTCCCCGCCGCCGCGATCACCCTGCGCGCCCGCTCCCCGGTGGCACGCGGTGAACGCGTGGAGCCGGTGCCCGCCCGGCGGATGGTCCGCATCCGCGGCATGCCCGCGGCGCTCCTGGCTTCCTTCGCCGCCAAGGGATCTGCCGACCTGCTGCTCGCCTACCTCCCGCTGCTCGGCGCGGCCGTCGGCATCGGCGCGACCGGCGTCGGCCTGCTGCTGAGCCTCAACGCGGCGGGCTCGTTCCTGTCCCGCGCGGCGATGCCGTGGCTCGTGCGCCGGGTGCGCCCGCTCCGGCTCGTCGTCGTGAGCACGGCGGCGAGCGCGGTGTTCGTCGCGCTGCTGCCGCTCGGCCGGGACCTCGCCGTGCTCGCCGGTCCCATGGCGCTGCTGGGTTTCCTGCTCGCGCTCACCCAGACGATCACGATGGTCCGGGTGGTGGCGCTGGTGCCCGAGCACAGCCGGGGGAGCGCGCTGGGCCTGCGGCTCGCCGGCAACCGGGTCGGCCAGGTGACCGTGCCGGGCCTCGCCGGCCTGCTGGCCGGCGCGACCGGCATCGCGTCGGTGTTCTACCTGCTCGGCGTGGTCCTCGCGGGGATCACGCTGGCGGTGCTGCGGTTCGGCCGGTCGGGTCAGGACTCCACCTGAGTGTCCACAGTGGACTGATCGATTCGGTGGACGACGTCGCGCAGCGCGTCGACCATCTCCTCGGTCCGCTGCAACGAGAGCCGGCTCACCGGGGCCGCCAGCGCGATGGCCGCCCAGCGGTTGGTCAGGTCGCGGAAGGTCATCGCCACCGAGCCGACGCCCTCCTCGGACTCCTCGGAGTTCACCGCGTAGCCGCGCCTGCGCACCTTGACCAGCTCGTCGCGCAGCTTGTCCACCGAGTCGATCGAGTGGTCGGTGACCCGGTCCAGCCCGCTGCCGGCCGGGTACACGCGCTGGAACGACTCCGCCGGCAGCTCGGCCAGCAGGGCCTTGCCGAGCGAGGTGCAGTGCGCCGGCATGAGGGCTCCCGTGCGCGCGGTGACCCGCAGCGCCTTGTCGCTCTCGACGGCGTCCATGTAGCGGACGAGGTTTCCCTCCAGCACGGCCAGATGGGCGGTCTCGCCGAACCGTTTCGCGAGCTCCTCCAGGTACGGCCGGGCCTGTTCCCGCACGTCCAGCGTCTTGACCACCGCGAGGCCGACCTCGACCAGCGCGGGGCCGGCGAGGTAGGCGCGCGACTCCGGGTCCTGCCGTACGAAGCCGTGGTAGGCGAGCATGGCCAGCAGCCGGTGCGCGGTCGAGTGCGCGACCCCCAGGTACTCGCGAGCCTCCATCAACCGCACCGACGGTTGCTCGCGGAACAGCAGGATCAGCCGCAGGGCGTTGTTCACCGACGACATCGGATAGTTGGGTGCTGGTGGACCGCTATCCGGACTTGATGTCTGCATAACAGACAGATCATAGTGCATAGCCGGGCAAATCGAACCATGAGATCCACCGTTGACAGCGGATCGGCAAAACTCCTACGCTCGCTTCCACTTAACAGACATGTCGTATCTATGGCAGACGCGGCGGTGATCGGTGTGGTTCGGTGGGTGCATGTCGCCACCGGGGGTGTCGTGGCCCTGGTGGGCCTCTTGGCACTGCTGGAGGCACTGCAGCTCGACTTCTTCGGGGACAACGACGAGCCGGGGCCCGGCTTCTTTCCCGTCCTGCTCTCCGCCCTGCTGATCGTGCTCGGCCTCGCGCTGTCGGCGAGCTACCTGTTCGGCCCCCGGCGCGCCCCGGAGCACATGGAGCAGCTCGACCTGCGGCGCAACCGGATGGGCCGCGCGGGCGCGGTCTGGCTGACGTTCGTGGTCACGGTCGCGTTGCTGCCGCTGGTCGGCTTCCTGGTCACGAGCCTGCTGCTGGTGGGCTTCCTGGTGTTCGCCATGGAGCGGCAGCGCTCGGTCAAGGCCTTCGCCGCGGTGCTCGTGCTGCCCGTGGCCACCTATCTCGTCTTCGCGGTCGCGCTCGAGGTCCAGCTGCCCGCCTGGGGGTTCGGCTCATGAACGCGATGCAGGGCCTGGTCGACGGCTTCGCCGCGGCGATCAGCCCGGTCAACCTGTTCTGGCTGATGATCGGCGTGGTCACCGGCACCCTGGTCGGCATCCTGCCCGGCCTCGGCCCGCCCGCGACGATCGCGATCCTGTTGCCGCTCGCCACGAACCTGGACCCGTCCACCGGACTGATCATGATGGCCGGCATCTACTACGGCGCCAAGTACGGCGGCTCCACCACGTCGATCCTGCTGAACATCCCCGGCGAGTCGTCCTCGGTGGTGACCTGCCTGGACGGCTACGAGATGGCCAAGCAGGGCAGAGCGGGCCCTGCCCTGGGCATGGCGGCGATCGCGTCGTTCGTCGCCGGCACGGTCGGCGTGCTCGGCCTGACGTTCCTCGCGCCGGTGGTGGCGAACGTGGCGGTCGAGTTCGGCCCGCCGGAGTACACGGCGCTGATGGCGTTCGCGCTGGTCCTGGTGATCATGCTGGCCGGTGAGTCGCTGCTCAAGGGCTTCATCTCGATGGTCCTCGGGCTGCTGCTGTCCACCGTGGGCGTCGACCTGTTCTCCGGCGCGCAGCGCTACACGTTCGGCACCATCGAGCTGGCCGGCGGGCTGGAGTTCATCGCGCTGTCCATCGGGGTGTTCGCGATCGGCGAGGTCCTGGTCAACGTCGAGGAGAAGACCGGGCGGTCGATCTTCACGGTGCCGAGCAAGATCCGCGAGCTGCTGCCGAGCCGCGAGGACCTGCGGCGCTCCCGGGGTGCGATCGCGCAGGGATCGGTCAGCGGCTTCCTCATCGGCACCCTGCCCGGCGCGGGAGCCACCGTCGCCTCGTTCGTCTCGTACACGATCGCGCGCCGCTTCTCCAAGCACCGCAAGGAGTTTGGCAAGGGTGCGGTCGAGGGTGTGGCGGCGCCGGAGGCGGCGAACAACTCCGAGACCGGTGGCGCGATGATCCCGCTGCTCACCCTCGGCATCCCCGGCTCGAGCACCGGCGCGGTGATGCTCGGCGCGCTGGTGCTCTACGGACTCCAGCCCGGCCCGCTGCTGTTCACCGACCACCCCGAGGTGGCCTGGCCGGTGATCGCGAGCATGTACCTGGGCAACGTGGCGCTGCTGATCCTGAACCTGCCGCTGGTGCCGTTCTTCGCCCGGCTGCTCAAGCTGCCGTACTGGGTGATGTACCCGGGCATCCTGGTGATCTCGGTGGTCGGCGTCTACAGCGTGAACGGCTCGCTGTTCGACGTCTGGATGCTCGCCGTCTTCGGCCTGCTCGGCTACGTGCTGAAGAAGCTGGAGATACCGCCCGCGCCGCTGCTGCTCGCGTTCGTGCTCGGGCCGATCGCCGAGGACTCGATCCGGCAGTCGCTGATCATCTCCGCGAACAGCCCGCTGATCTTCCTGGAGCGGCCGATCTCCGCCGTCCTCATCGGACTCGCGGTGCTCGTGCTGCTCAGCCTGACCCTGGGGAAGTCGCGCCGGCTACGGCGCAAGGTACTCGAGATCGACGACTGACCCAGCCTGATTTCCCAGCATGCCAAAGGAGAGTCGAGATGCGTCGTCACAAGGTCGTGACCGCCGCGATGAGCACGGGCTTGCTACTCGCGACGGCCGCTTGCGGCACCACGGGCGGCGGAGCCGCCGAGAGCGGTGAGCCCAACCGGGTCGAGGTGGTCTGCCACAACAGCCCCGGCGGCGGCAGCGACGTCTACACCCGGGGCATCCTCAAGATCATGTACGACGAGAAGGTGGTCGACGCCAACTGGCCGGTGCGCAACGTCCCGGCCGGCGACGGCATCGGCGCGATGGCCTACCTCGCCGGCAAGAGCGGGCAGGACAACGAGATCGGCCAGATGACCCCGACCTGGCTCGTCACCCCGATGACCGTCGAGGACAGCGCGGTGTCGGTGGACAAGCTCACCCCGATCGCCGGCCTGTCCAACGAGCCGATGGTGGTCGCCGCCCGGCCGGACACGCCGTACAAGGACTTCAGCGACTTCGTCGAGGCGGCGAAGGACAAGCCGGGCGAGCTGATCCAGACCGGCGGATCGACCACGGCGAGCGACTCGCTGGCCGGCCGGGCACTGCAGAAGTCGACCGGCGCGGAGTGGAAGTTCCTGTCCTTCGAGGACACCGGGTCGCGGATCACCGCGCTGCTGCGCGGCGACGCGGACATCATGCTCGGCAGCCCCGGCGACTTCGGCGAGCAGGTGGCGGCCGGCAAGCTGAAGGTCATCACCGTCCTCGGCGACGAGAAGCTGTCGATGTTCCCCGACGCGCCGACCGCCGCCGACCAGGACATCGCATTGGACGACCTGCCGCTGCAGTTCCGCGGCATCGTCGGGGCGCCGAACATGAGCGACGACGCGATCGCGTTCTACGACAAGGCCTTCAAGGAGATGCTCGAGACGGACGCCTGGAAGAAGTACGCGGAGGAGAACGGGTTGGTGGCCGACTACCGGGACAACAAGGACTTCGCGGCCTATCTCGACCAGCAGCGCGACGTGCTCGGCGGGCTGCTCGACCAGCTGGGGTTGAGGAAGGACCGATGACAGAGCTGGACACGTCGGTGCGCACGCCCACGGTCGCGCTCGCCGAGTTCGCCGCGGGGCTGGAGCTCGCCGCGGTCCCGGAAGCCGTGCGGCACGAGGTGAGACGCTCGCTCGTCGACTGGCTCGCCGTGACGCTCGGGGGTTCCACCGAGCCGGCGTCGGCCCGGCTGCGCGGCGTGGCGCGCCGGGTCGCGCCGGGCACGCAGGCCACCGTGGTCGGCTCGGCGGACCGGACGACGGCACCGTTCGCCGCGCTGCTCAACGGGTACGCGACGCACGTGCTGGACTTCGACGACACCTACAACCCGCCGCGCACCACGATCCACGGCAGCTCGACGAACTGGCCGGTGATCTTCGCGCTCGCCGAGCTGTCGCCTGTGGACGGTGAGCGCGCGTTGGCCGGGTACGTGGCCGGGTTCGAGACCGAGGCGCGGGTCGCGGCCGCGGCCGGCCCGGCGCACTACGAGGTCGGCTGGCACGTCACCGGCACGGCGGGACACGTCGGCGCGGCGGCGGTCGCGTCCCGGGTGCTGGGCCTGTCCACCGCGGAGGCGGTGCACGCGCTCGGGACCGCGGTCACCCAGGCGGCGGGCCTGAAGGAGCTGTACGGCAGCGACTGCAAGGCGTTGCACCCCGGCAAGGCGGCGATGGACGGGCTGCTGTCGGCGTTGCTGGCCCAGGAGGGCTTCACCGCGACGGCCACGAGCATCGAGGGCCGGCAGGGTCTGCTGCGGGTGCTGAGCCCGGACCCGGACCCCTCGCTGCTGACCGAGGGCCTGAACACGTCCTGGCACCTGGGGGCCAACGGCCACAAGGCGTACGCGAGCGGCTCGCTGACCCATCCCACGGTCGACGCGGTGCTCACCCTCCGGTCCCGCAACGGTTTCTCGCCCGACGACGTCCTGGCCGTCCGGGCGACCGTGCACCCCTACGCCGCGACGGTCACCGGCAACCCGTCGCCGGTGACGAAGATGCAGGCGAAGTTCAGCCTGCCGCACTGCGCCGCCGTGGCGGTGCTGAAGGGCCGGCTGACCCTGCCGGACTTCGAGGCGGAGACGGTGAACGACCCCGCCGTCGTGCGCATGCGCGAGCGGATCCAGGTGGAGGTCGACCCGTCGTCGAACAAGCGCGCGGCGACGGTGGTCGTCGAGCTGGCCGACGGCCGCACCCTGCGCGAGTCGGTCCGCGAAAACCGCGGGACCCCCGGCAACCCGATGACCGACGCCGAGCTGGAACGGAAGTTGCTGGACATCGCCGTGCCGATCCTGGGGCCCGACCGAGCCAGGGTGCTCGCGGAGAAGGCCTGGCGCGTCGACGAGCTGGCCGACGTGGCCGAGGTGGTCCGGGCGACCGCCACCTGATCCCAGGCACGGGGCCAGTTGCCGGGTCGGCGCCGACCACCTCGTCGACCAGCAGCGCGCCCGGGTCATGTGGTTCCACACCGCCTCGGTGACCGCGTTCCACGGCGATCCGCCCGGTCAGCACACGCACGTCGCCGCGCTCGGAGGCGCGGTGCACCGGCTCGTCGACGGTCAGCTCCGGCACCAGGATCTGGTGATCTCCAGCAGCGCGTGCCGCTGCGCGATCGGTTCGAGCGTGCGCCGGCCGAGGGCGACCTGCCGGGTGGGCACGAGCCGGAGTCGCTGGCCCGGTTCGGGTCGACGGTCGGGTTGGGGCTCGCCGTGCCGGCCGCAGGCGGCGCGACCTGCGCGGAGCTCGGCGACACCGTCACGGCCACGCCGCGTGCGATCGTCCGCCAGTGTCCCCCGCCGGGAGTCTGTTGCTTGAGTGGGCCGGGGAATCGAGTGATGAACTTCCGGCGGGAGACGCCAGTGTCCTGAGTCGGGGTTCGGCGCCAGATCCGGTGATCCGCGTGGTGGCTGGCAAGGCGGCGGGAAGTCCTCGTACCGGGTCGTACTCGGGCTTTCCGCCAACGCCGCCAGGCGCCGCGCGGGCGCCGGAGGTGGTGTCGAATCTCCGGCTCAGGACACTAGGCCACGGCGAGCACGGCCACCCCGGCCAGGCAGCCGGCGATGCCGATCTGCTGTGGCACCGCGACCCGTTCCCGCAGGTAGATCCGGGCGAGCCCGATCGTGACGACCGAGTGCAGCGCGGCCAGTACCGCGACCACGCCGAGATAGCCGAGCGTGGTCGCGGTGGCGTACATGGCGTCGCCCGCCGTGGTGAGCGTGCCGATGGTGAGCAGTACGGGCAGGTCGGCCCTGCCGATCCGCGGCCGGGACCGGGTGGCGACGGTGGCGGTCGCGATGGCGGCGACGGCGGTGAGCCGGGCGACCAGCAGCGCCCACAGCAGGTCACCCTCGCTGGCGCTGTCCATCGCGACGAAGAACGTGCCGAAGCCGAGCGCGGAGAGCAGCCCGTAGCCCACGCTCGGGCCGACCCGTCCCGTCGAGCCCGGTGCCCGCGCGGCGAACGTGATGCCGACGACGACGAGCACCAGCCCGACGCTCCGCAGCGGGCCGGGCACCTCGCCGAGCACGAGCCCCGCCACGAGCGGAACGGCGGGCGCGGCCGCCGAGATGGGGGCGACGAGGCTCATCCGCCCGACCGCGAGCCCCTTGTACAGCGCCGCGGCCCCCGCGATCTCCGCGATCCCGGAGCCCGCAGCGGCCACCACGAAGCCCAGGTCGGGCGGACCTTCGGCGCGTACCAGGGCGGCCGTCGCCAGCATCGCCAGCGACGTCGACTGGGTGACCACCAGCACCGACAGCAGCGGCATCGAGCGGCTCTTCAGCCCGCCGAGGAAGTCGCCCGCACCCCAGCCGAGGCTCGCGCCGAGGGCGAGCAGCATCGCGAGCATCGCTACCCAGCCGGCCGAACGTCCGCCGCGCCGGCCGGCTCGCACCCGATCCTGTCCGGTGTCACGCCGACATGCTGCGCGACCGCGGCCGGATCGGTCCAGCCGCCCTCCCAGATGTGCGATTCCGTGAAGTTGGCGTCGGTGGTCGAACGCGACAGCGTGTCCGGCCGGGTCGGACCGCGCCACCGCTTCTCGTGACGTGCCGAGCGTGGTCTCCTCGCGGGCCAGGGCAGTGCCCGTGGAGATGGACACGGGGTCGGTCGCACGACGATCCATCCACCGGCCACCTCCGGCAGATCCGGGCTCAACGCCCGACAGCCAGCACGGGTGCCCCGCCGCACACGTTCCGCCTGCCGCAGCGGAGGGCTCCGTGGAGGGCGGTAGGCCTGCTGGTCGATGGCGCGTTGCCTGTCTTTGGGCTTCGTGAAGGGGATGGTGAAGGTTTCGGGTTCGCCTCCGTAGCCCAGGTCGGCCAAGGCGCGGGCGCCGTCGCTGATCCAGTCGGTGATCCGGGCCAGCAGGTCGGGGTCGGCGCGGGCGGCGCTGGTGTCGTGTTCGCGGCCGGGCCGCACGTTGGAGGCCCACAGTGGCCACCCGTCCGGGGGCGGAGACGACTTGAGTTGGCCCCGCCGTGATGGTGGTGCCTGCCGCTCCACCACAAGTCCACCCCGCGGGTGGGGCCGGGGATGGAGATCCGGTCGGCGGCTTTGGCGGCCAGCAACGCTCCGTGCGGGAACGGCCGACGCACGGCGAGCACCGCGATGCCCTCGTCTCGGATACCTCCAGAACAGCGGTCACCAACGGTTACGCGGAAGGGCTCAGTAAGCCGACACAGTGGGTGCACGCCGACCCGATGGGGTGAAACCCTTGCCGTGCAACGGAAAACGTGCTCAGCCTCCGGTGGAATCGATCACATGTGCGAACCACTCGATCTACCCGAAGACGCGCCGCGGGAGGCGGTGCCGGCGGCGATGGCCCGCGGGTTCGCGCGCGCGCCGTGGCGGGCCCAAGGACACGAACTGGAACAACTCGCCATCTTCGCGGCCGCCAGC
>NZ_WHTD01000166.1 GCF_009379765.1 Actinophytocola sp.
CCCTTGCTACGCTTCACCCGCGAAGTGCCTTCCCGTTCGGCAACCTGGACTCCATACAAGTCCCAGTTTCCCTTACAGGACAGGCACTTCGCCTCATTTGCAGCCCGTGTCGCCCACATCCGCATGAAAGACCCAGGCTAGGCACGATCACCGCACTGGGCATTGTCGACCCCGATGTCTCCGAGGTGCTGATCAAGGCCGACACCAGCCGCACGACGCTCACCATCATTGGGGTCATCGTCCTGCTACTGCTCTGGAACGGAATCAAGTCCGCAGCACGCTCATCCGTGCTGCGATCATTGAGCTCCAGCGCCGGCGCCCTCCTGCCAGCTGCGGCCCTCACCTGGATCCTCCACAGCCCAACGCCGCCCCTTCCCGCCTTGATCTCGTTGATAGGTCTGCGCATGCTGATCATCGACGTAGTAGCGTTCACCGCGCACTCGACTGGGTTGCTCGACCGGATGCTTCTGAAAGAGTAAGCGGTCAACTGCTACCGTCTCCGGTGCACGTGGTGAAAATCGACTTCAGAGCGCCGATCCGCACGTGCCAAATCGCTCAGCATGTCACACACCCTCGACCTGCAGTGGTCGGTGTCTGCCTCGAGGTCGATGTCGTCGAGCACGCTCGCCCGGCGCGGATCGGTCACGTATGTCAGCGTCGCGCTCCAGCCGCCGCCGCGTGCCGTCTGGCGAAACGTCAGGTCGGACACCGGCTCCGCGCGGCGCTCACGCGCTCGATGAAGCTCTTCCACCGGTCACGACCGGCTGCGGGTCTACGTGTACGACCCGGCGCTGTCGCGCGAGGGCAATGACGGCAACGCCACGTCCGGCGCCGTTCTCGTCGCGTCGGACGCCGCCGCGGTGAGTGCCCTGGCGGCTGGCCACGGCTTCGCCGCGACGTCGTCGGGGTGTCCGGGAACGAGCGACGGCTGGACCGACCTGGCCCGACCACCGGATGGACTGGCGGTGCGGCACGGTCGGTCCCGGCAACGTGGTGCAGACCGGCTAGCTGCAGGTGGACGGCATCGGCGACCCCGCTCGCGTGGACCCATGCCCAGTACCTGCGCCTGGCGTGGTCCATCGACAAGGACGAACCCGTCGAACGCCCGTCGGTGGTGGCCTGCCGCTACACCGGCGACTGCTGACCCTCAGGTCGGCGGCGGCTCGATGTCGCACGGAACCCACCGGCCGGCCCGCGCGGCGAGCGCTTCCGGGTGCTCGCCGCCGAGGCCGCTCTCCCACGCGGCGAGCGCGTCGTCCAGGCCCTTCTGGTCCGACCCCACCAAGGCGACGTTGACCGCCGCGGCGAGCGTGTCCGGATGGGTGTCGCCGCGGGTGGCCCGGGACCGGGTGAGCACCGACTCGGCCTCGGTCGAGGCCCGCGCCGCCTGCCCGAGCAGCGCGAGATCGACGGCGAGGTTGTGGTTGGCGCACAAGGTGTAGGGATGGTTCTCGCCGAGGACGCGGCGCAGCTCGCCGGTCGCCAGCTCGTCGCGCCGGCGAGCGCCGTGCACGTCGCCGAGGGCGCGGTGGACGGAGGCGAAGTTGACCAGGACGGCCAGCGTCATCGGGTGTTCCGCGCCGAACAACCGCTCACAGTCGTCGTAGAGCTGGCGCGTCTCGACCGTCGCCGTCCCGAGGTCTCCCGTGGCGAGCCGCGCGTTGCTCAACGAGATGCCGGCGGCGAGCGGGTACTCGTGGCTCGGCCCGAGCCAGATGGTGAGGTCGCGCCGGTTCTGTTCGGCCAGCCGCAACGCGCTCGCGTGGTCCCCCAGCTTCCGCGATGCCATCACCTCGGTTCGCGCGGCCAGCAGCACGCCGTGGTGGTGCGGGCCCACCACGTCCCGGTAGACCGGGAGGAGCGCGCGGACCTCGGTCAACGCGTCGGCGTAGCGCCCGAGCCCGTACAGGTCCCGCGCGAGGTTGCTCCTGGCGAACAGCGTCCGCGGGTCCCGCGCGCCGCGCGCGTCCGCCCACTGGGCCACGATCTCCTGGTCGGTGTCGTGTGCCTCGCCGAACCGGCCGAGCAGCCGGAGGCTGACGGCGATGTTGTTGCGGATCGTGCGCACCTTGTCCTGGTCGTCGACGTCGTTGCGCAGCTGGCGATGCAGGCTCGCCTCGTCGACGGTCAACGCGTTGGTGTACGCGCCGGCGATCCTCAGGTCGACCGCTCTGTTCTTGTCCAGGTCGGCGATGTACTCGAACTGCGGCCCGAACTCCGGGTGGTCCCCGAGGTACTCGAGCGCCTCACGGGTCACCCGGCTCGCCGCCGCGTAGTCCCCCAGCATCCGCGACGCGTTGCCCAGGTGATGCCTGGCGAGCACGAAGACGTGGTGATCGGCCTCCGACCGGCTGCCCCGGGTGTCCGCGGCGGCCAGTCGCATGGCCAGCGCCCGGCTGTTCGTGTAGTGGCCGATGCGGTACAGGTAGCGCACCTGGTCGAGAGCGACCCGACGCGCCTCGAACTCACCGGCGGTCGCCAGGTCCGCCGCATCGACGTGCGGGCCGACTTCGGCGTAGTGGCCCCAGAACCGCGAGTCGTCCGGCTCGCCGGGGTTCGCCGCGGCGAGAATCGCCTGGACGTTCGCCCGGCCGCGGGCCAGCCTGGTCTCGCCGAGCCAGTCCTTGAGCACCTGTTGGAAGACGCGATGCACCTGGATGCGCACCGGGGCGTCGCCGATCACGGTGACCAGACCGTGCCGGCGCAGCTGGCGTACCGCAGAGTTCAGCGTCGGCGCGTGGCGCAGCGCATCCCGCAGCGGTGCGGACACCGCGCCTTGCCGACCGCTGCGCAGCAGGGTCAGCGACAGGGGCTCCGCGCTCACCCAGGCGAAGAGCTCCAGCAGCTGCGCGGCGGCCGGGGCCGCCTCGGCGAGCCGCTCGAAGGCGACGTGCAGGAAGCCGATCACGGTCGCCGGGTAGTGCGCGACCCTGGACCGCTCGTCCGACAGGATCGTCGGCATCTGCTTGTCGAGGTCGTCGAGGTAGCCGGCGACCGGGACACCGGTGGCCAGATGCCAGGTCGCGACCTGCTCGACGGCGAGCGGCAGGTCGCCCAGCCGGTCGGCGAGCCGGCCCGCGTCGGCGTCGTCGATGTCGGCGCGTTCCTGCAGCAGCCGCACACTCTCGGCGCGTTCGAACACACCGACCTCGATGTAGGACCCTCGATGCGTCCAGTCGGGATCCCGTGAGGTGAGGAGTACCCGGCCCGCGCCGAGATCGTTCAGCGGCGGGAGCGACCGCGGCCCGCCTGCGTCGTCGAGCACGAGCAGCCAGCGCAGCGAGCTCTTCCGCAGCGCGTCCAGAACCTGCTTGGGCGGGTGTTGCATCGCCTCGCTGCCCGGGAGGTTCAGCCGGGATCCCAGCTCGGCGAGCGATGCCCGCAACTGTGACGGATGCTCCGCCGGAATCCACCAGACGAGGTCGTAGTCGTCGCGATGGCGGTGCACGTACTCGAGCGCGATCTCGGTCTTCCCCACGCCACCGATCCCGCTGAGCGTCACGATCGGCGCGCCGGTCCGCTGCATCTCGTGAATGGCGTGGATCAAGCGGTCCCGACCCACGAACCGCACATTCCGCGGGGGAATGTCGCCGTCGAGATCCGCGACCTCGGTCGTGGCGACGGGTGCGACGGGTGGGTTCGCGGGCTCCGCCGGGAGCGGCGCGGTGGACGGCGCCGGCGTGTCACCGACCGCCAGCCACAGCTGATGGAATCGCTCGACCGTGGCGTCGATGTCCGGACGGTGGACCGCGATACCGGCGAGATGGTGGACGACGGAATGGACCTTCGCCCAGCCGGGTACCCCGTCGCCACGGAGCAGTTGCCCGACCGTCTCATGGCTCACCGTCGCGGGCAGGTCGTTCCGCCGCCGGATCGCGTTGCTGACCGAACGCATGCTCGGCATGCCCGCGTCCCGGTAGAGCTCGTGCAAGGCGTGTACCAGATCGCGCATCGGCCCCGGCGGAAGACCTTCCGGCCTGGCCACCCCCTGCGCCATCGTCACGCCCCCGGCTCGCGCATGTCAGATGGTGTCAGATTGTGTCAGGCCCAGCTGGACCGAACAATGCTTGACGCCAACTTGCGTCAACTACAGTCCATCCGTGGTCGGGTCCGCATCGGCACGACGACACTGGAGGTCGTGAGCGGAAGCGGCGGATTCCTGCGAACCGGTGAACTCCTCTACGGGCTGGTCATAGCGGTCGACATCGAGGCGTTCAGCAAGCTCGGCGTCCTCGAACAGGCGGCGGCGCAGGTACTGCTCGCCCAGGTGCTGGACGAGGCGGCCTCGGCGGCAGGACTCGACCGCGAGGACTGGTACCGCCAGCCTCGCGGCGACGGTGAGTTGGCCGTGCTACCCGGACACGTCGACGTGGCCTGGGTGATGGCGCGCTTCATCCACCACCTCGCGCACGCCCTCGACCGGCTGCCGTCGGACTCGCGCCCGCACGCGAACTTGCGCCTTCGGGTGGCAATGCACCACGGTCCCCTGACCGCGGGGCAGTTCGGGCCGGTGGGCACGGCGCCGATCGTCGCGTGCCGGCTTCTCGACGCGCGCCAGACGAAGGCGGCACTCGCCGCCGACCCGGGCTGCCGGCTGGTCCTCGTGATCTCGCGGCAGCTGTTCCAGGACGTCGTCGCGACCCGGTTCCACGGTTTGCTGCCGGAGCGGTTCCGGCCCATTCGCGCGCTGATCAAGGGCACGGTCTACATAGGTCACGTCTGCCTCGGTTCACCCATGGGGGAGCTCGCCGACCCCGTGGGCGCCTGACGGCCGGTGATGGCGGCTCGACCGAAACTCAGGCGCAATGGTTTCGAATAGAGCTGGTCGCCGGGCTGGTCCTAGTCTTGGAGGTAACGACGGAGAACTGACGAGCGACGCACGCGAGTACCGCCCGGGCCCGGGCCCACGGCGGCGGTAGGCTGCGCCGCGCGAAGAGCGAGGTGAGAGTTGACGCGTGAAGCGGGTCGGCGGGAACCGACCACGGTCCCCCGGCGGGGGCTGTCCATCGGCGACAAGGCACGCCTGATGGACGCGGTGAACGCGGTGTCGACGTTGGCGGATGCATATCGACGCCAACGTGTTCTCGAACAGCTGCGTGAGGAATACGGCCCCGCTTTCGACCCGAACACGCTCGGCTCTCATGACAATTGGACGATCGTCGACACGTGTATTCAGCTCGGGGCGATGCCTCAATTCGTGAGCGTCCTGAAGTTCGTCGGCGACGAGTCACCGCAATGGCGTCGACTCGACGCGTTGGTCAAGGAACTGTTCCCGCCGGTGATGGACGACGAGCTCGACGAGCACGTGCGCACTCTGCTGCGGCCGGTGCCCCCCGACATGCTCACGGCGGTGCTGCGGCAAGATGCGTCCCGCTCATTCGGCTCGCTCATACCGGCAGACCCCGGCACGGCGATCGACGTGTACGACCGGCTGCGGACCGAGCCGGACCCGTTCCCGCTGCTGAGCTTCCTCGAGATGACCGGACACCATCTCGAGGAGTACGCCCTTGTCGAGCTGCACCGCCTGATCGACGACCTGGCGCTCCGGTCAGGCCTCACCGCGCGCGTGCGCGAGCTGTGCCGGTCACTGCAAGCCACCCCGCCCACCACGCCGGACCAGCCGATCGGCGAGCAAAGAGAAGGTCTCGAAGCCGATGACGACATCGATGGAGGCGACGACGTGAGGTCGCCCGGTGTGAAGAGCGACCGGTCCGTGCGTGAGCAGAGTGCCCCACCTCAGGTGTGGGGCGGACTGCCACCGCGGAACAACAACTTCACCGGTCGCGTGGACCTTCTCGAACAGCTGCGCGACGAGCTCGGCCGGCACACCCGGTCGGCTCTCGTGCCGCAGCCCCTGCACGGTCTCGGCGGGATCGGCAAGAGCCAGGTCGCGGTGGAGTTCGCCTACCGCAACCAGTTCGACTACGAGCTCGTGTGGTGGATCCAGGCGGACGACGAGCAGTCGATCCGCCGGTCGCTGACCTCGCTCGCCCGCCGGCTCGGTCTGAGCGAGAGCGACGACGTCCAGGAGATCGTGGACGGCGTGCTGGACGCGCTGCGTCTCGGGAACCCGCACGAGAACTGGCTGCTGATCTACGACAACGCGCCGGAGCCCTCCGTCGTGCAACGCTACCTGCCCAGCGGCCCCGGCCACGTGCTGGTGACCTCGCGGAGCCGGAGCTGGTCCGGGGTGCCGAACGCCATCGAGATCGACGTCTTCACCCCGCAGGAAAGCATCGAGCTCCTGCGCAGGCGTTGGTCCGACCTGACCGACGAGCGCGCGCTGACCCTCGCCGACGAGCTCGGTCACCTGCCGCTCGCGCTCGAGCAGGCGGTCGCGGTGCACGAGCAGACCGGGATGCCGCTGGCGGACTACCTGCGCGCGTTGGAAAGCAGCCCGCGGGTCATTCTCGACGAGGGCATGCCGGCCAACTATCCGCGCACGGTCGCCGCGGCACTCGAGTTCGCCCACAACAGCATCAAGGAGACCTCCCCCGCCGCGGCGTACCTGCTCGAGCTGTGCTCGTTCCTGAGCTCGCACCCGATCGCCATCCCCATGCTCGCGCGGGGCCGCAACGCGCAACCGACCGCGGAGCTGCGCGACGACATCCTGTTGCGGCGGGCCGTGCGCGACCTGGGGCGCTACGCGCTGGTCCAGCTCGACGCGGGTCGTGACTTCATCCGGGTGCACAGCCTCATCCGGGCGGTGCTGCGGGACAGCATCCCCACCGACAAGCGTGACGAGGTCCAGCGGGCGGCCCACGCCGTGCTCGCCGCGGCCAACCCGGGGATACCCGACGACCCCGACACCTGGACGCAGCACGCGCAGATCGCCCCGCACGTCATCCCGGCCGGGCTGATCCTCTCGGTGGAGCAGGACGTGCGCCGGGTCGTCCTCGACCAGATCCGCTACAACTTCGCCATCGGCGACTACCCGACCAGCCGCGACCTCGGTCAGGAGACGGTCGACTCGTGGCGGGCCCGGTGCGGCCCGGACGACGAGCTGACCCTCGTCGCGGCCCGGCACCTGGCCAACTCGCTGCGCATGCTGGGCAGGTACGAGGAAGCCCGCTCCCTCAACCAGGACACGCTGGAGCGGATGAGCTCGTCGCTCGGCGCGGACCACGAGCACAGCCTCGCCACCGCGAGCAACCTCGCCGCGGATCTGCGCCTGGCCGGCGCACTGCACGACGCGCACCAGCTCGACGAGCAGACCCTGCAGCGGCACCGCGCGGTACTCGGCGAGCGGGACCCGGCCACCCTGCGGGCGCAGAGCAACCTCGCCGTCGACTACCGCATCCTCGGCGACTTCCGGCGGGCCTTGGAGCTCGACGAGCACAACATCGAGCTGCGCAAGGACATCTACGGCGCCGACCACCCCCGCACGCTGTTCTCCTACAGCGCCCTCATGCGCGACCTCTACGGGCTCGGCCAGTTCCAGCGCGGTCTGGCACTCGCCAGCGAGAAGATGCCCATCTACGAGCAGAAGCTCCCGGCCAACCACAACGACCTGCTGGTGGCGAGGCGGAACCTGGCGATCCTGCTGCGCAAGGCCGGCCACAACAACGAGGCGCTGGACTACACCAAGGATCTCTACGAGGCCTGCCGGCGCAAGTTCGGCCGCCATCACGAGCACACGCTGTCGGCCATGGTGACCTTGAGCAACGCCCACCGCGTGACAGGGGACATCTCGACCGCGCTGACGCACGGGGAGGACGCGCTCAAGGCCTACCGCGACGTGCTCGGCCCGACGCACGCGTTCACCCTGGGCTGCCAGATCAACGTCGCCATCGTGCTGCGACTGCTCGACAGGAACGACGAGGCGAGCCGGCTCAACGACGAGGCGCTTGCCGCGCTGGTCGGCGCGCTCGGGGACGAGCACCCGCACACCCTGTGCGCCGCCAACACCAAGGCCAACGGGCTCGCGGCGGACGGGCGGGTCGAGGAGGCCAGGGCGCTCGGCGAGCAGACCCTCGAGCGTTCGCGGCGCGTCCGCGGGGAGCATCACCCCAACACCCTCGCGTGCGCGGCCAACCTCGCGTTCGACCTCGAGAAGATCGGCGACCTGGTCAACGCCAACAGGTTGCGCAGGGAGACGCTCGACCAGTTCAGCGTCCAGCTCGGCACCGACCACCCCGAGACCTTGAACGCCGGGGTCTACCGGCGCATGGAGTCCGATGTGGAGGTTCCGGCGACGTAGCGGGACACCAGCTCCGCCAGTGGGTTCGTCGCCGCGCCGGTGAGTTCGGCGACCTGCGGCCACGCCGCCCGCACGAGCTCCGGCCGGGTGGCGAGCGGTGATCGGGCCGGGTCGCCGCACAGCCTGCCGTGCGCGACGGACAGGGATGCCCAGGCGTTCTCGTCCGGCGCGCACCCGGCCAGGCGGGTGGTCTGCGCCTCGGCGTAGTCGCCGGCGACAAGGGGTGCGTCGAGAGGGTCCGCGTCGGGGTACCGGGCGTCGAACGCGATCGGGTCCGCCGCCGCGGCGCGTACGGCGTCGGGGTTCTCGACCCATGCCGTGGCGAGCCGGAACAGCGGGCTGTCCCCTCCCGGAGCGGTTGTCGTGGTGGCGCGGTCGTCCGGAGCCGCGAACGACCCGACGGGCCCGCCGCGCAGCCAGTCGTCCGCGAGCGCCGCGACCTCCGCGGGGTCGGGTTCGACCTGACGAAGTCTCCACAGTGCCCGGTGGTGCGCGACGAGGTCGTCGGCGAGCCTGCGGATGTCGGCGGCGAGCCCGGTCACCGGCAACCGGCTGATCTCCGCGCCCAACGCGGGGACCAACGCCGACCCGGTCGGGGTGAGGTCGGTCGACTCCCGCAGGATGTCGAGGCCGACGTGCAGCTGGCGCACGGTCCGCGCGTACGTCAGCTCCGCGCCGCGGCCCGCGGCCGGCCACTCCCGGCTCCAGAAGTCCGCCACACCAAGGAAAGCGTAGGTTCCGTGCAAGATCCCGCTGAGCGGGTCGGGAGTCGTTGCGCCACGGCGAGTGCAACAACTCGGTCGCTCGCGGGCGATACAAGGGCGCGAGATCGTGCAACGCGCCGAGCCGGAAGTGCTGCACCTCGTGGAGAAGCGTCACGGCGAGCCGGTCCGGCCCGACCTGCTCGGTCAGCGCAACGGCGCCCGGCGCGTCCCCGGAGCTGGCGCTCATCCCGCCGACCCGGCCGGCGCGGCGGATCGGCACCAGGCACCGGACCGCCGCGGCCACCGTGTCCATCCGGTCGTGGTGACGCTCGGCGAGGATCGCCCACGCGGCGTCGAGCTGCCGCCGCCACCGGTCCAGCTCCGCGTCGGTGAGCCGCGGGCTCACCGGCAGCCCGAAGCAGCTCCAGTACGGATCGAGTTCGTCCACCGGGACCGACACCGCATCCGCATCCGTCCTGAGTAGACGGACCGGCTGCCAGTCCCGCGGCGGCGAACCGTCGAGCAGCACCGGGTTCCCCAGCTCGCAACGGGCCAGTGCCCACGGCCGCGCGTGACCGGTCGTGGCGCGGCCGAGCGAGGGCAAGGACACGGTGCCGGACCGCACCGGCACCCACACGTCGACGTCGCCCGCACCGGTCCGGAGCGCGGCCGCCGCGGCGATGGAACCCAGATGCGCCAGGTGTATCCACAGCGGGGTCGGCGAGTCCGGGTGCGCGAGCCCGCGCAGGCACGCCGCCGCCCACGCGCCGGCCTGCGGGCCGCTGAGCAGGTCGGCGACCGCCAGGGGATCCTGTCGCTGCGCGGAGGCCAGCGCCGCGAAACTCTCCCGGAACCCCGAGATGCGCCCGTCCTCCGGCGCGTCCCGCTCGACCAGGTCGTGGATGGCACGGAGCTGGACCATCCGCCTGCTCACCTGCCCGGCCCGGAGCAGCTCGATCTCCGACCGGTCACCGGCACCACTGATCGAACCGACGATCCCAGGCGGCAGGACGTGGTTCGTCGTCAACGGCCGGCTCCGGCGAACAGGTCGGCACGCACCCGGCCCGCCACGTGCCGGATGAGCCGTTGCAGGTCCGGGCAGTACACCGACGGGTTCCGGAAACCTTGCCCCGCGCGGAAGCGGTGCGGGTAGTCACCGCCGCCGCACACCCGGACCAGCGGGCAGCGCCGGCAGTCGGCTGCCAGTGACTCGATGCCGAGCTGCCGGGCGCGCACGTCCGGGTGGTGCAGCACCTCGTCCACGGTGTGGTCGACGATGTTCATGCCGGTCTCCGGCTCGCCGGACCGCACTGACTTCAAGGAGTCGTCCTGCTGGTAGGACCCGTCGGTGTCGATCACCAGGTACGCGACCGGACCCGCGCCGACCTGTTCGCTGCGGCTGCGGCCGCCGAGCAGCAGGTTGATGACCTCCTGGAACAACCGCACCGCGGTCTCCTGCCGGGGCGCGTCGTACCACCGGTCGAACACCGCGATCAGCCAGTCCGCGTACGGCGTCCGCGGGTCGCCGGCCACCCGCCCGGGGGGCGGTGCCGACCAGTTCCCGTGCGGGAGAAGGAAATCCACGACCGGCGGTTCGAACTCCAGCAGCGCCTCGTACGCCTCGACCGGATGGTGGTCGATGTCGATCACGCACAGCAGGCCGGCGTAGTGGGCGCGGTACTCCGGCCGGGTCAGCAGCCGAATGGCCCGTGCGGTGTCGGCGTGACTGCCCCGGCCGGCGGGTCCGACCCGGTGCTCGTCGTGTTGTGCCTCGGTGCCGTCGAGGCTGATGCCGACCTTGACTCCGTGGGTCGCGAACGTTCCCAGGAACGACTCGTCCAGCAGTACACCGTTGGTCTGTATCCGCAGATCCACCGACGTGGTGTCGGGTAGCTCCCGGCGAACCGTCGACGCCACGTGGTCGAGCAGGTCCCGGCCCGCGAGCAACGGTTCTCCGCCGTGCAGCACGACCTTCACCACCGGCTGCCGGTGCGTCGCGGCGTGTTCCGCGATCCGCCGGGCGGCCCGGAGCACGGTGTCCGGGGTGATCAGCACCGGTCGTGACCGCCAGCTCTGGTCGGCCATCGTATAGACGTAGCAGTAGTCACAGGCGAGATTGCATCGGCTCGCGACCTTCAGCACGTACTCGGCGATCGGGACAGGTGCTGAGTCAGATGCTCGACTCATGACCGGAAACCACGGACGGGCTCTCGTCCCGGCTCTCACTGAGAATTCGGCGGATCGAGTGGGCCAGCGGTGCGTCGCCCAGCGATGGAAGGTGCTCGAGCGATACGCCGGTGAGGTCGACCAGGTCGCTCTCCGGATCGATGGCAGCGTCGTCCACCGCGCCCCCTCGCCATGTGGGCCAACCGAAAGTACGTCTAGACCATACTTCGTGATCGACGTGTTTCCCACTCCCGAAAGTTGCCCCGGCAACCGGGAAGGTAACGCTCCGCATGCCGCGGCGTGTCTGAAATGACCCTTCTGGTCGCTGGCGCCCGACCGCGTTGCTTCCTAACGTCACTTGGGTGAGGTGAGAACTTTCCTCACCGTCGCCGCCTGCGGCTGGCGAAGAGTACGCCTGTCGGGGTTCCGCGCGGACATCGACTACGAACCCGAGTACGTCGTGCGCGGCGTGCCGGACCAGGCCATGTCTCGCGGATCTTGGATCGTGGTATTCGCGCCCAGATGCCCCCTGGCCGCGTTGTCGAAAGGCCCGAATACAACCCGGTATGAGCGACCTTCCGCCGCCTAGCCAGGAGCCATCTGGATCACGAATCCCATCGACCAAGACCCACGAGACACGCCCTATGTCGCCTGGCTCGCCACGCACGAACGCTGAGTGGAGCTGTCGGACCGCCCGGCCGCGCCGTCATCCGGGCGGTCCGACAGCCGGTCCTCACCCGACGGTCACGGACCCGTCGCCCTGGCGCACGCACGACACCGACCGGCTCGCGGTCGACGCGGCCCCGGCCAGGCAGCGCCCCAGCACCTGGTAGCCGGATGCGTTGGGGTGCCACGACTCCTGGCAGGTCTGGAAGTACGTGACGCAGGTGTTCGCGATCCGCTGGATGGCGATCTTGTCCCGGCCGGACAGGCTGTCCACGAACACGCCGCTCGGGCCGTCCTGCAACCGGATCGGGGTCGCCAGCGCGTTGGCGGGGCTGCCGTCCTGCTCGCACAGCCGCGCACCGTTGAACGCCCCCTGCACGTTCAGGTACACGAGGTCGGCCCCCGGGAACTCCGCCGACAGCGTCGAGTGCGCCGACTGCACGATCCGGCCGAGGCCCTGGGAGAACAGGTGACCGGCGGCGAGGCTCGCCCGGTGCGCCGGGCAGCCCGCCGCGTACCGCTCGGCACCGAGTGCGCGGAACTTGTCCCGGTCGTCGGCCCGGTTGTCCTCCTCGTGGTAGCGCTGCGCGTAGTCCTGCGGCAGCGGGTTCGTGTAGTCCTGGAATACGATCCGGTGCTGCCCGTCGGCGTCGACCTGGTCCAAGGTGGTCAGCAACGCACGCAGGGCCGTGGTCGTCTCCGTGGTCGCCGCGGCCAGCTCGGCGTCGGTGGCGAGGTCGGAGATGTTGCACGGTTCCTGCGGCACGTCGCCGCCGAGGTAGGCCCAGAACTCCCACCAGCCGGTCCACGCGTCCGCGATGAACCTGTTGGCACACACCGATGCCGCGTCGCCGAAGGTGAACGAGCTGTTGTTCGAGCCGAGGCCCACCAGCACGAGGTCGATGTCGTGGGTCTGCGCGACCGAGCGCAGCTGGTCGAGCTGGGCGGCCACGGTTCGGCCCTTCTCCCTGCTCGCCGAGGCGTTGGTGATGTCGTGCGGCTGCCCGCCCGAGCAGGCGAGGTTGACCCGGTCCTGGATGCCCGCCAGGTCCGCCTGGAACAGCGACGTGTTCGGCGAGCGGTGGCAGAAGTAGGCGTTGTCGTTGGCTGCCGACCAGCCCGGGAAGCCTTGCGACACCCCGTTGATGTCGGTGACGGCGGAGTAGCTCCCGCCGCCCTCACCGCTGATGAAGCTGTCCCCGAGGGCGACCGCGGCGGTCGGCAGTGCGGCCGCCGCCGGATCGGACGGCGCGGCGCCGGCGGTCAGCACGCCGGCTGAGGTCAGGGTGACGGCGACTGCCGCCGCCACCAATGAACGTCGGAGCAGGGTCATCACGGCCTCCCGAGTGGCCACGAGACGAACGTGAATAAGTTTCGGAATGATGAGACCACCATGTCACCCGGGCGTCAAGATCAGCGGTAAACGATTTGCGATCCGAACCGCCGACCGGCGAAGGTGTCACCCCGTGCCAGCCGAGGTCCCGCGCCGGGTGATCGTGCTCCTGGCCCTCGCGTGTGGCGTGGCCGTCGGCAACATCTACTTCCCCCAGGCGATCAGCCCGCTGATCGCGTCCGGCCTCGACGTGCCGCCCGACGCCGCCGCACTCGTGGTCACCGCGGCGCAGCTCGGCTACGCGGTGGGCATCTTCCTGCTCGTGCCGCTCGGCGACCGGTTCCCGCACCGCCCGCTGATCGTCACGCTCCTCGGCCTCACCGGCCTGTGCCTGCTCGCCGCCGGGTTCGCGCCCGGCTTGCCGCCGTTGGCCGGCGCGAGCGTGCTCGTCGGCGTGACGACCGTGGTCGCGCCGGTCATCGCGCCGATGGCGGCCGGCCTCGTGGGCGAGGACCGGCGCGGTGCGGTCACCGGAACAATGCTCGCCGGGTCGATCGGCGGCATGCTGCTCTCCCGCGCGTTCGGCGGCACCGTCGGCGAGTGGCTCAGCTGGCGCGCGCCCTACCTGATCGCGGCGGGCGCGGCCCTGGTCATCGCGACGGTCCTGGCATTCACCCTGCCGACCACGACCCCGCCGTCGCGGCAGCGCTACCCGGCGCTGGTGGCCGAGACGCTGACGCTGCTGCGCGACGAGCCCGAGCTGCGCCGCTCGAGCTTCTACCAGGCGACGATCTTCGCCGCGTTCACCGCGGTCTGGACCGCCGTCGCCCTGCTGATCACCGGCCCGGCCTACGGCCTGGGCGCGCAGGCGGTCGGCGCGCTCGCGTTCGTCAACGCGGCGACCATGATCGCCACCCCGATCGCCGGCCGGCAGATCGACCGCCGCGGCCCGGACCCGGTGAACCTCGTCTGCATGCTCGCCGTCCTCGGCTCGGCCGGCGTGCTGGCGCTCGGCGGCCTCGGCGGCGCGGCCGGCCTCACCGCGCTCGTGCTGGGCACGCTGCTGCTCGACGTCGCCATGCAGTCGGGCATGGTGGCCAACCAGGTGCGGATCTTCGCGCTGCGCCCCGAGGTGCGCAGCCGGCTCAACACCGCGTACATGACGTGCGCCTACCTCGGCGGCAGCGCGGGTTCCTGGCTCGGAACCCGCGCCCACACCGTGTTCGGCTGGCCGGGCGTGTGCGTGCTGGTGGCCGCGCTCAGCGTGCTCGCCATCACCCGTCACCTGCTCCGGCGACCCGTCGCACGACCCGCAGCAGGTACTCCTGCCGGTTGAGCGGGTTGTTGTCGGTCCGCGACCGGCTCGGCACCGTTCCGGTCACCGGCTGGTGGTGGTCGAACGCGCTCTCCAGCACGCCCTCGCCGCGGGTCAGGCCCGTCATCTGCTGCTGCAGCCGGTGCACCTCGGCCGCGGGGACATCGCCCGCCAACAGGTAACCCGGTCCGTGCGCGGACTGCGTGTGCGGCACCGCCCGCAGCCGGCCCAGCGCGGGCAGCACCGCGCCGAGCGTGTCGGCCGGGATCTCCAGCCGGAACCGGTGCATCGGCTCGTCCACCCGGGTGCCGGCCCGGCGCAGCGCGTCCATGAGGACGAGCGGCGTGAGGTTCCGGAAGTCGCCGGCGGTGCTCGACATGCTCTTGTCGAACGTGCCGTGCGCGTGGCTCTGCCGCGCCCAGTAGCCGGAGTGCGTCATCGTGACCACGAGGTCGGTGACCTCCCAGCCGTGGATCCCCTGCCGCAGCGCCTCCGTCACGGTCTCCTCGACCGCCTTGAAGAACGCGAACGGCATCGACCCGAGCTCCACCCCGAGCCGGAACTCCACGCCGCCGCCGACCGGGGCCGGCTCGACCCGCAGGCCGACCGTGGCGAGAAACGGGTTGGGCTCCTTGCCGATCAGCTCGACCGCCGCACCGGTGCCGACCGGCCGCTCGATGCAGATCGTGGTGGTCTCGCGGAAGGTCACGTCGACGCCGAACTCGTCGGCCAGCGTCGCCTGGATGACCTCCTTCTGCACCTCGCCGTAGAGCGACACGCTGGTCTCCTGCCGGATCTCGTCCTGGCGCAGGTCGATCAGCGGGTCCTGCTCGGCGAGCTGCGCCAGCGCGACGTGCAGCCGGCCCTTGTCGGCCGCCCGCAGCGGGACCACGATCGTCTCCAGCGTCGGCGGGGCGAAGTGGTGCTCCCCCGCCGCGCGCGGAACGCCGATCGCGTCACCGATCCGCACCTCGCCGAGACCCCACAGCAGGCCGATCCGCCCCGCGCCGACCGAGTCGGTGCGCACGGTGGTGCCGCGGTCGAACACGCTGATCGCGGTGACTTTGGCCTCGGCGCCGTGCAGCGCCAAGCGGTCGCGGGTCCGCACGGCGCCGGCGAACATGCGCACGTAGGCGATCTTCTCCCCCGCCGGGCCACGGTCCACCTTGAACACCGTGCCGGCCGCCGGACCGTCCACATCGGACTCGTCGGTGGGCAGGAGCTCGGTGATGCCCTCGATCAGCGGGTCCACCCCGGCCCCGGTGATCGCCGAGCCGAAGTAGACCGGGTGCACCAGCGCCCGCCGGGTCTGCGCGGCCAACTCCTTGCGGAGCCCGTCGTAGGACACGGTCTCGTCGAGGTACTCGACCAGGAAGGCGTCGCTCCCCTCGGCCAGCAGCTCGCCCAGCGCGGCGGTGAACCGCGGGTCGGCCGCGGTGAACGGCGTGGCGCGGGCGTCAAGGGTGCCGAGCCGGTCGACCGACCCCATCGGGATCATCGCCGGTGCGAGCTTCGCGCCGATGGCCGCCAGCACCTCATCGCGGTGCGCGCCGGCCCGGTCGATCTTGTTGACGAAGATCAGCGTCGGGATCCGCAGCCGCCGCAGGGTGCGCATCAGCACCCGGGTCTGCGCCTGCACGCCTTCGACCGCCGAGATCACCAGCACGGCCCCGTCGAGCACGCTCAGGACCCGCTCCACCTCCGCGATGAAGTCGGGGTGGCCGGGCGTGTCGATGAGGTTGACGGTGACCCCGTTGACGACGAACGACACCACGGCGGACTTGATCGTGATGCCGCGTTGGCGTTCCAGGGCGAGGGAGTCGGTCCGGGTGCTGCCGGCGTCGACGCTGCCGATCTCGTCGATGGCGCCGGCCGCATGGAGCAGCCGCTCGGTCAGGCTTGTCTTTCCTGCGTCAACGTGGGCGAGAATGCCCAGGTTCAACGTACTCATGAAGCGTGCGGTCCTTGCGGTAGGCGTCGGTGACCACTGGGGTGGACCTGAACGCCCCGCGCATTGCACGCTCCTCGGTTGACTGCCTGTACGCCGACAGCAGAGCAGAGGGCTTCTGCGGTCGCAACCGAATTACCCGGCGACTACTTGGCGGCGCCGTGGCTGAAGGACGCCGCCTCGTTGCCGCGGGCGGGCCCGGACTGTTCCCGCAGCCGCGGCAGGCACGCCGTGAGGTCGTCGATCAGCAGGTCGGCCAGGTCGTGGGTGAAGCCCGTGCGCACGACGATCCGGAGCACGGCCAGATCCTCGCGGCCGGCCGGGAACGTGTAGGCCGGCACGAGCCAGCCGCGCTCACGCAATGCCGCGGAGACGTCGAAGACCGAGAACGGCTCGCCGTCGGCCACGGTGAACGCGAAGACCGGGAGCTCGCGACCGTCGGTCAGCAGCCGGAACGGACCGAGCTTCGCGATACGCCCGGCGAGGCCGGTGGCGACCTCGCGGCTGTAGGACTGCACCCGCTCGAAGCCGGCGAAACCCAGCCGCAGGAACGTGTAGTACTGGGCGGCGACCTGCGCGCCGGGCCGGGAGAAGTTCAGCGCGAACGTGGGCATGTCGCCGCCGAGGTAGTTCACCCTGAACACCAGGTCCTCGGGCAGCACCGCCGCGTCGCGCCAGACCACCCAGCCGACGCCCGGGTAGACGAGCCCGTACTTGTGGCCGGAGGTGTTGATCGAGCAGACCCGATCGAGGCGGAAGTCCCAGACGAGGTCGGGGTCGCAGAACGGGGCGATCATCGCGCCGGACGCGCCGTCCACGTGGACCGGGATGTCCCAGCCGTCGTCCTCCTGGAGCCGGTCCAGGGCCGCGCAGATCTCCGCAACGGGCTCGTAGCTCCCGTCGAACGTCGAGCCGAGGACCGCGACGACGCCGATGGTGTTCTCGTCGCAGTACTTCACGGCCTCCTCGGCGGTGAGGTGGAACCGGTCGCCCGCCATGGGCACGAGGCGGGCCTCGACCTCCCAGTAGTCGGCGAACTTCTCCCAGCAGACCTGGACGTCGACGCCCATGACGATGTTGGGCCGGCCCTGACCGCCACCGCCGTGTTGCCAGCGGCGCTTCATCGCGAGGCCGGCGAGCATGCACGCCTCGCTGGACCCGGTGGTGGAACAGCCCGTCGGCCGCGCGGCCTCCGGCGCGTGCCAGAGCTCGGCGAGCATGTGCACGCAGCGCTGCTCGAGCTCGGCGGTGCGCGGGTACTCGTCCTTGTCGATCATGTTCTTGTCGAAGCACTCGGCCATGAGCGTGCGGGCCTGGGGCTCCATCCAGGTGGTGACGAACGTGGCGAGGTTGAGCCGCGCGTTGCCGTCGAGCATGAGCTCGTCGTGCACGACCTGGTAGGCGGTGTCCGGGTCGAGCTCGCCCGCGGGCATCCGGTGCCGCGGGATCTCGACCGGCTCGCGGGTGAAGATCGGGTTGACCGACACGTCACCGCGGGCGTGCGGGCGGTGGTCACTGGGATGGGCGAGCGGCATACCGACCTCCGGGGTTGGGCACGGCCCAGCCTGGCACCGGCGGCGCGGACACGCATCAGCTGACCACCTGTCCGAAAGTGATGGCCGGACCAGTTCTGTGAATTTCACACCGACATTCGTCGGTAGTCGTCAGTTTGGCACCGATTCGGACACTGCTCGTGAACCATCCCTGCAACCAGTCACGCACGAAGGCACCTTTCGCGCGCGGCCGCCGGTCGACGACCTGGCGGCGTCGGGGCGTGCGAGGGAAAGGAACTCGCGATGACACCATTCACCCCAACACGACGGCTGGCGATCGCGCTGGCCGGCGCGGTCGCCGCGGCCGGCCTGGGTCGAGTCCCACATGAACAACCTGCCGTGCGGCGACGCCGACTCGCTCGGCGTCTTCCAGCAGCGGCCGAGCCAGGGCTGGGGCACGCCGGAGCAGATCATGGACGTCACCTACGCGGCGACGCAGTTCTTCGCCCAGGCCATCCACAACGAGCCGCTGTACCCGGACCTGACCGCGGGCCTGCTGGCGCAGACGGTGCAGCGCTCGTGCTGCCCGGAGCGCTACGACCAGGCCGAGGGCAAGGCCTACGAGATGCTCGCCGAGGTCGGGGGGTTCCGTGATGCGTAAGGCGGCACGCCTCGGCATCGCCACGGCCCTGGTCGGCGCGGCCGTGGCCGGCGCACTCCCCGCGACGGCCGCACAGTCCACTGTGGACGCCGCGGTCCACGGACGCGGCGGCGGAGTTCGACGTGCCCCGCGACCTCATCGTCGCGGTCGGCTACGGCGAGACGCGGCTCAACAGGCACGACGGGAACCCAGCCAAGACAACGGCTTCGGCGTGATGCACCTGGTGAGCAACCCGTCGAGGCACACGCTGGAGCAGGCCGCGACGCTCACCGGGCTACCTGGGTCGGAGCTTCGGACCGACCCGGCCGCGAACATCCGCGGCGGCACGGCCGTGCTGCGTGCGCTGGCCGACGCGCGTGGCATGTCCGCGGGCGACCGCGACCGGCTCGGCGCATGGTA
>NZ_WHTD01000278.1 GCF_009379765.1 Actinophytocola sp.
ACTGACCGTCACCGCTCAACTCGACACCGGCGACTACCCCACCGGCATCGAGATCAGCAACAAAGAAATGAAAGAACTCCCGATCACCCGCGACCCCTGGCACGGCGACTGGAACTACACCCTGCACCCGACGCACGACACGCCCGAGCCGCACTGACTTGATTCGCTACGAGCCCTTACGTCCTGCCGGGGCATCCCGACAAAGACTTTTAGCGCGATTCAACTCACGGCTGAACGCGGAATGCGTCAGCCTGCCGAGCCTGCCTCCCCCGATTGGGGGATGGTAGATTTGCGCCTCAACTACCGACGGTCGCTGGACGTACCCGAAGGGCCATCCTGATGGGGTCCCCCCTGCAGAGCGCGCACGGCCGAGTGGCGGTTGGTGCCGTCGTCGGCGCCGTGACCGCCGCGCTGTTCGTGGCAGGGATCGCGACGGGGGAGAGCAACCGGCCGACGTCCGACGAGCGGGTCGCGGTCGAGCCGGTGCCACCCGGCCAGCAGGCCCGGCCCAGCGCGGCCACCACGACGACGACCAAGGCCTCGAGCGGGTCGAAGTCCTCCACGACCACGACAACGACGACCACCACGACGACAACGACGACCACCGAGGCCCCCGACGACCCGGTGACCACCACGACCACGACCCAGCCGCCGGAACCACCGCCGACGACCACCGAACCCCCACCGACGACCACGACGACGCGGTGCCACTCGCTGTTCTGCATCTAGCGGCAGGGACACGACGAGCGCCGATGCCTCGAACGCGTCGTCCGGGACGATGAGCGTCCCGAACGCGTCGTTCAGGGCATGCGGCCGGTCGCGGCGGGTCTCGGAATCCGGGACAGCGCGGGTCAGTTCTCCACCACGACGTTGCTGTCGTTGTCGCCGTCGGTCTCGTCGTCCGTGCTGCCGGCGGCGCGGTCGGTGTCGGTGTCGGGCCAGCCGTCGGTGCGGTGCCGGCCCCGGCCACTGGTGCGCAGCACGCGGGCCAGCAGCAGGTTCAGCGCCAGCGACACCTCCCGCGCGCCCGGCGTGCCCCACTGGTGGATCGGCATGCACGCGCCCTGCGCCTGCTGCACCGCCAACCTGTCGGGCAGCGCCACCGGCATCACCAGCCGGCCGAAGTGCTCGCGCAGCTCGGCGATCCGGTACTGGTGCTCGTAGGACTGCGGCCGCACCCGGTTGACCACCACGCCCAGCGGCGACAGGTCCGGGTTGTGCTCCTCCCGGGCCCGCTCCACCGCCTCGAACGCCCGCTGCGCGCCGGACACCGCGAACAGCGTCGGCTCGGTCACCAGCAGGGCGCCGTGCGCGGCCAGCAGCGCCGAGCGGGTCAGCCGGCCCAGCGACGGGGGGCAGTCCAGCAGCACGAGCTGGTAGGGCAGCTCCCCGTCGTTCAGCAGCGATCCCAGCTCCAGCAGCGCGCGGCTCAGGTTCTCCAGCCGCCGCGGGTCCGGGTCCTGGTCGTTGAGCAGCTCCAGCGTCTCCGAGCCCACGAGCACGTCGACCTCGTCACCCCAGCCGCTGCGCGCGATCGCGTCCCGCAGGACCGCGGGCCGCGGCGTCTCCAGCACGTCGGCGAGGCTTGCCTTGGTGTCGTCCGGATCGAGCGTGGTCGTGGCGTTGCACTGCGGGTCGAGGTCGACCACCAACGTGCGCGCACCCCGGCGCTGCGCGGCCGAGGCGAGGCCGAGCGCGATGGTGGTCTTGCCGACACCACCCTTGAGGCTGAGCACTGCCACCGTTTGCACGGTGGCAACCCTACGGGGCACGGTGCTCACTCCACGACGGTCGGGCGGCGGGCATTAAAGTTCGCGTTCATGCGACCGGATGCTGTCCGCCACTCGCTCGACACCGAGCTGGCCGCCGCGCGCCGCCGCCGGGGCGGCGAACCACCGCGGGTGCTCGATGTCGGCGGTGGTAGCGGCGTTCTGGCCGTGCCGCTGGCCGCCGCGGGGTGCGTGGTGACCGTCGTCGAGCCGAACCCGAACGCGCTCGCGACCCTGTCCCGGCGCGCCCGCGAGGCCGGTGTCGGCGACCGGATCGCCGCCGTCCAGGCCGACAGCGACGCGCTCGGTCAGGTGGTCGAGGCGGGCAGCGCGGACCTCGTTCTCGCGCACGGCGTGCTCGAGGTCGTCGACGACCCGACGAAGTCCCTCGCCGCCATGGTCGACACGCTCGCACCGGACGGCGCGGTGTCCGTGCTGGTCGCCAACCGCACCGCGGCACTCCTGCACCACGCGACCGCCGGCAGGCTGGCCGAGGCGAGCCGCCTCGCCGACGACCCCGACGGGCGGCTGCCCGCCGAGCAGATCCTGCGCCGCTTCGACACCGACGGGCTCACCCGGCTGCTCACCAACGCGGGCCTGGTCGTCGAGCTGCTGCAGGGCCAGGGCGTGCTCACCGACCTCGTGCCCGGCGCGGTGCTGCAGCAGGACTCCGGCGCCGAGCAGGCGCTCGCGGAGCTCGAGCTGCGGCTGGCCGGCACCGCACCGCTGCGCGACATCGCGAGCCGGTTGCACGCCGTGGCGCGCCGCGCCCGGTGATTGTCGGACCCCTCTGAGAGGCTTCTGGCATGGGGCGCAGTGGGGACCTGCCGCACGGTCTGGTCGACCGTTACAAGGCACGCGACGGCGTATGGCCGGACGACACCGGCTGTGCGGTGCTGCACGTCGACATGGACGCGTTCTTCGCGTCGGTCGAGATCCGCGAGCGGCCGGAGCTACGCGACCAGCCGGTCGTGGTCGGCGGCACGGGCGGGCGCGGGGTGGTCACCTCGGCCAACTACATCGCGCGCACGTTCGGCGTCCGCTCCGCCATGCCCACCGCGCACGCCCGCAGGATGTGCCCGAAGGCGGTGTTCCTGCCGCCCACCTTCGGGCTCTACCAGGAGGTCTCGGCCGGTGTCATGGCCATCTTCCGCGACGTCACTCCGCTGGTCGAGCCGCTCAGCCTCGACGAGGCGTTCCTCGACGTGGCGGGCGCGCTGCGGCGGTTGCGCCGCACCCCGGGCCAGATCGGCGAGCAGGTCCGCGCGCGGGTCGCCGAGGAGCACGGCATCACGTGTTCGGTCGGGGTCGCGGCCACCAAGTTCGTCGCCAAGCTGGCGTCGGGGCTGTGCAAGCCGGACGGCATGCTCGTGGTGCCGAGCGACGAGGTGCTGGCGTTCCTGCACCCGCTGCCGGTGTCCGCGCTGTGGGGCGTCGGCAAGCGCACCGCCGAGCGGATGACCGCCGTCGGGCTCACCCGGGTCGGCGACGTGGCCGCCACGCCGCTGCCGCGGTTACGCCGCACGCTCGGCAACGCCGTCGCCGAGCACCTGCACGCGCTGGCCAACGGCCAGGACCACCGGACGGTGGAGCCCGAGTCGGTCGAGAAGTCGGTGGGCGCGGAGGAGACGTTCGAGGTCGACCACACCGACCGCGACGTGCTCAAGCATGAGCTGCTGCGGCTGTCCGAGCGCACGGCGGCGTCGCTGCGCCGGCGGGGCTTACGCGGACGCACGGTGTCGATCAAGGTGCGGTTCGGCGACTTCACCACCATCACCCGGTCCCGCACGCTGCCGGTGGCCACCGATGTCACGCAGGAGATCTACCGGACCGCGTGCCGGCTGCTCGACGAGCAGACGCCGCCGGGCGCGGTGCGGCTCATCGGGGTGCGCATGGAGAAGTTGGGGGAGGAGGGCGCGCAGCAGCTGTTCCTCGACGCCCCCGAGCGCGGCTGGCGCGACGCCGACCAGGCCGCCGACCAGGCCCGGGCCCGGTTCGGCGGTGCCGCGGTGCGCCCGGCCACGCTGCTGGACCGTAACGGATCCGGTGCGCCCGGCCACTGACGGTGAGCCTTTGCGCTACCGTTTGGGCACTGGGTTCGGTCGAGGGGGAGTGCACATGTCGGAGCCGCTGTTCGCGGACTACGAGGCCAAGCTGGCGCAGGTGCAGCGCCGCGCCGAGCAGGTGCGCGAGGGCCTGGCGGCCACCCGGGCCACCGCCCGCACCGACGACGTCACGGTCACAGTCGACGGGTCGGGCAACGTGGTCGACCTGAAGCTGGCGCCGGGCGCGCAGTCGGGCCCCGACCTGGCCGACGAGATCCTCCGCACGATCCGCGCCGCGCAGAGCAAGCTGGCCGACGCCACCCGGTCCACCATGCCGGCCGAGCTCCAGGGTTCCGACCTGCTGGACGAGCTGGACCGCCAGTACCGCGAGACCTACCCGGAGCAGGTCCCGGACCCGGCCGGTGCCGGCCGCCGCACGCTGCACCTCGGCGCCGAGGACGACCGGGCCGCCCCCGGGCCGCCCACCGGCCGCACCCGCCCGGCGCCCCCGGCGGACGACCCGGAGTTCGGCGACCGCAACGTCCTGCGCCGAGGGGGCCGGAAATGACGACCCCACCACCCGAGGGCGGTTTCGAGATCGACCCGGTCGAGCTGGGTGCGCACCAGCAGCGGCTGGCCGGCCTGGTCGACCGGACCCGGACCGCCCGCGAGGCCGCGGTCGAGACCATCCAGCCGATGGCGTTCGGCGTGTTCGGCGCCCCGATGGCCCTGAAGTGTGTCGAGTCGCAACTGGAGGGCGCGAGCATGCTCGCCACCGCGCACGCCGCGACCGAGGAGCACCACCGGAAGGTCGGCAGCTGGCTGCACGACCTGACGGAGAACGAGCTGAACATCTCCTCCCTGTTCGCCACCGAGGTGATCGGGAATGCCTGAGGGCAACCGGATCGCCGACGCGGCCGCCGATCGGGCGGCCGGCAACGTGCAGCGGCTGGAGGGCTCCGGGCTGGCGCAGGACGCCAGCGAGCTGGTCACGCAGGTCGCCGATGGCAGCTGGACCGAAGGGCTGATCAGCTTCGCGTCGTCGGCGATGGAGGTCGGCGAGCTGCTCAAGGACCCGGTCGCGAAGCTCGCGAGCATGGGGCTGAGCTGGGCCGTCGAGTTCTTCGCGCCGCTGAACTGGTGGCTCGACCAGCTCGTCGGCGACCAGGAGCAGCTCGACCGCATGACGCTCACCTGGGAGGGCGTCGCCGCGCAGCTGCGGACCACGGGCGAGGAGCTCGACCGCTACTACAAGACCGACACTGCGCACTGGACCGGCGACGGGGTGGCGCAGTACCGGAAGTGGTGCGGGGAGCAGGTGCAGCTCTACCAGGCCGCCTCGGACGCGGCCGCGTCCACCGCCGGCCTGGTCAAGATGTCGGGCGTGATCCTGAAGGTGGTCCGCACGATCGTGCGCGAGACCATCACCGACTGCGTCGGCGATGTCATCAGCCTCGCGCTGCGCTACCCGCCCCCGGCCACGATCGCCGCGGCCCCCGAGGTCGCCGACACGATCGTCAGCACCGGCACCACCATCCAGAAGTGGGTCACCAAGCTGCGGCGGGCCTTCACCAACGCCGAGCAGATGCTGAAGCAGAGCAAGAGGCTGTTCGAGGACGTCAAGGCCAAGCTGCGCCTGGCCCGGGAGTTCGCGGCGCGGATCCCCGACCCGATCCGGCAGGCGAAGTACGTGCCGAAGGTGCGGAACGCGCTGGTGAGCGACAGCTTGCGGCATGCGAAGGACACCGCGAAGGAAGCTCTCGGAGAGACCGCCGACGAGGTGCCGAAGACCATCGCGGTAGAGGGCGCAAAGGAGTCCGGCAAGCAGGTGGCGAAGGACATCGACGGTGACGGCGACGCCGACGGCGACGAGGCCCCCCGCTACGACGGACCGGGCCCGCACCGCGTCTCGGGAACGTTGTAGGCCCGCGATGGAGAGGGGCGCTGATGTGGCCGTTCCGGCGTAGGCCCAAACGCGAGAAGCCGCCGCGGCCGCCGTCCGATCTCGACCGGATCGCGCCGCGGATCACGGAGCTGCTGGACCGGATGCGGGACCTGTCCGTCGCGCGAGCGGCCGCGGGCAGCCCACGGTCGCGGGCGGCCGTCCAGGAGCAGATGGACCAGGTCTGCCGGGACATGGCAGACGACATCGAGGCATACCGGGGTACCGAGCGGGTTCGGCTGATGATGGTGCTGGCGCTGGACGAGCTGCGGGCGCAGCGGGACGACAGCTAGCCGGGTATTCCGCACATGGGGGTTGATCAACTCGAGTTGGTTGTCGGGTGCGGTACTTGATCATCTTAGGGTGGTGGGGTCGACGCCGAGTAGATCCAGGAGCCGGGCCTGAAGTGGTGAGGGTTGGGGGATGC
>NZ_WHTD01000121.1 GCF_009379765.1 Actinophytocola sp.
GCGGTCAACCGCCTGCCCCGCCAGAACACCCCCACCGTCTCGACGGTTCCCACCGGACCGGCAACCTCACGAAACATCAACTTCACCGGAGCCGGACCCAGCCGCTGCCTAGCCTTGGTGATCGACCCACTCCACGGCACATCCGAATCGGCGTCATCCAGATCGTCATCACCAACCCCGGCCCACACCATCCCATCGGTGAGCTGCCGCAACACCTCCTCATAGCCATGCTCACGCCACAACCACATCGCCAAGGTGAAATACACCATCAACCGAGACGGAAGATCACGACGACGCTTCTGCGACACCCCAGCCTCAGCCACCGCCGCGTCCACCAACACCGGCGGGAACATCCGCGTCAACACCCCGATAGCCACACGATCAGACACCCGATCCTTGGCCGCCTTCGCCTCACGCGTCACCCATGCCACAGCGCAAGATCATACACACCCAACCACCTAAGGAAGCGGTGTTGGGCGTAGGCCCGGCGCTCCATATAGGGCTTGGAGATGAGCAGCAGCGAGCGCGGCGAGTGGCCGTGCTCGGCTAGGAGTGCGCGGGACAGCGCGATGTTCTGGCCGGTGTTGCTGGCCTGCGGTTCTACCAGGATGGCGTGATCCGGCACGCCGAGTTCGATGGCGTGCTCGCGGTAGTGCACGGCCTCGCCGCGCGGGAAGCGCTTGGCCGTGGTCGAGCTGGTGGCACCGCTGAACACCAGCACAGGGAAGAGACCGGCCTGATACAGCTCGGCGGCGCAGGCAGCGACCCCGAGGTCGTGGCTGCCGAGGCCGATGGCCACGTCGCAGGGCGACACGTCATGGCCGACCTGGTGGTAATCCCAGATGGTTCGGGCGTCCTGCCAGTTCTGCTCGGTGATGTCGCCGCGCGAATTGATCACTACTCGATCGCTCCTTTAGTAACAAATTAGCGCGCCTGGAACTCCAAGTCAGTGCGGATATTGTCGATACTCCGCAATTGGTGTGAGAGTCCGAATTCACGAGACATGCAGGCAGCTTGCCGGAGGATCGCCAGGCCATTGAATTCTTGTGCTCATCGCACGCCTTCGATGCTACCTACGCAGTCGCTTCGTGCTCCAGCTGCAATCGCTGCACCAACCACCCCAGTCGTCTGGCACATCTACCTCAGGTCAACCCAACGTGCTACTTATGACTTCATTGACACTGCGCAGTGACCGAGTTGTCCAGTTTGCGCCAGCGTTTTGCAGTTCGCCGATACTCGTCTTTCCGGTCGCTACCCCAATGACCCTCACACCTGCCCGCAGTCCGGCAGCCACGTCGTTTGGTGTGTCCCCGACGAGCACCGTGGTGTCCTTGTTGAACGCGATGCCCGTGCGCTGGCGGGCACGTTCCTGCGCGATCGCCACCAGCTCGGCTCGTTCCTGGTGGTCGTCTCCATACGCGCCAGCCTTGAGGTTGAGGAACTGGTCGAGCCCGAAGACCTCTAGCTTGATGCGTGCGACCTCGCGCAGATTGCCGGTCAGGACGGTCTGGAAGATCGCCGAGTCGGCGGCCAGAGTCGCCAGCGTGTCGTAGGCGCCGGGTAACGCACGGCCTGTCGTGGCAAGTTCATCTCGTGTGTCTTCGTAGCCCTGAATAAGCGCTGCTGCCAGCTTGCCGCGCGCCTCATCGGTCGGCTTGATCCCGTTGATCCGCAGCGTCTCCCGCATGATGTCCAGCTCGGTCCGGCCGGACACCTTGGCCAGTTCGATGAGCGGTCGGCCGGTGGCCGCGGGGAAGGCGCGCTGGTAGATGGTGAAGCCGACGCCGCGGGTCTCGATCAGGGTGTGGTCGACGTCCCAAAGGACCAAGAGGCGCGGTATCGAACGGCTGAGCGGCACACCGAAAGTGTGCCACCTTCCATGCCTGCAACCGTCTGCGTACGATCAATGCTGGTCGGGACCTATTGGGAGACGTGACATGCATGGTGATCTGGCGGCGTTCGGCGAACGCTTGCGCCAGGCTCGCCAGCAACGCCACCAGACCCAGGCGGTCGTCGCCGGTCTGTCCGACATCACCACGGACTACCTGTACCAGATCGAGCGCGGCAAAAAGCTGCCCACACTGCCGGTCGTGGTACAGCTGGCCCGCGTGCTCCGAGTGCCGGTAGCCGACCTGCTCGGCGAGGCGCCTCCAGCAGCACCCACCCTGCCACCCATCGAGGCAGGCGCGGCCATCCACCGGGCGCTGACACAGCCACTTCCGACCACCACCGAGCTCGATGTCACCGACCTTTACGACCAAGTCCACGCCGCCTGGCGGACATAGCAGAGTTCGCGGCGTCGTTACAGCCAGCTCGGCAGTCACCTGCCGAGCCTCATCACGGCGACCGAGCAACTGCGCCGCCCGCATCCCGACACCAGCCAAGACGCCGAGCGCTGCGCCGTTGATCTCTACGGCCTGGTGCGCACGGTCCGGGACCGTTCGCAGAGGGCGATGATGACGGACTCGGCCCAGTGCTGCTTGTCATGAGCCAACACGCGGCCGTCGGCAACCCTGTCCTGGACGTCCTTGATGTCCTCCAGCGTCACGTACCGGGCAGTCGACAGCTGTTGCCATGCGGCGGGAAGCTGCGACAGCGCTGTCGCCGCCAGTGCGGCGGTCTGCGGATTCTTCGCCCGCACGTTGAGCTCGTCGGCGACAATGTCGATGATCACCACCGTGTCCGACCCGATCTCTGCGAGCACCTCCGCTTCGATGGCGGGGTCGACAGCCATGGTCAGCAGGGAGCCGGTGTCGACGAACCAGATGCGTCCGCTGTGCTCACTTGCCGTGGCGCCGGCTGATGGCTGCTCGGCCGGGCTCACCGGGATGCGGCACCTGCCGCGACGCCCCGGTGGGGGACCGCGGTCGCGGTGTCGCCGTCCTCGCCGAACATAACTTCGTCGAAGAGCGCGTCGTCATCCTCACGGTCGAGCAGTCGCGCGATGGTGTTCATGCCGACCGTGCCGCTACGTGCCGCGTCGAGTGCCACGGTCACCAGGCGGGCGGGTGGACGGAGGTCTTGGGTGACTGTGACTGGCGTGGAGCTGTCGCCGCTGAGATGAGCCGCCGCGTTGACAATCGCATGCGCCGACAGGCGCTCCTTAAGAGCCGCGCTGTCCGCGGCCTGTAGAACGCCGGCGGCCACGAGCTGCGACAGCGTGCATTGAAGGGACACTCCATACCGCGTCATCAAGTAGCCGAGCGCCACCCGGCCACGGGTGGTCGCTGCCGTCACGTAGGCCCCCGTGCAGTCCAGCCAAGCAAGGGTGGCGTCCATGGCGCGGACTGGCAACAGCAGGTGCGCAGCGAACGCGTTGACGCGACGTTCACGGTACGAGTTGGCGAACATGTCTCTGCTGCTTTCCTCGATCACGTCGCGCGGGTCGCGCAGCAGGTGGTGGCCGAGCTCGTGAGCGAGAGTGAATCGCACGCGCCCGGCCGTGTAGTCGCTATTTGCCAAGATCAGTGCCCGGTCGCCGTCGTGTGCGCACAAACCGTCCCCGCCATCGCCAAGTGGACTGAGCGCCACATCGGCCGCGAAGTGCATCTCGATCAGCGCAGGCAGATCGGGAATCGCCGCTGACCCCAGGTCCAGGGCCCGGCGGACCTCGTCGGCCAGGGCGCGACCCTGACGCTGTGCTTCCGGCTGGGTCCGGGGAGAGGACGCATAGCGGGTAGCGGCGAGCTGATGAATGGCTGCGCCGCCCGGGCTGAGCTGATGACCCGGCATCCCTGCATAGTGTTCGAGCCGGTCTTCGATTTCCAGCAACTCCACCGCGCGCTGACGGAGGCGTGAACTGTCCTGACTGGCGGCAACCCGATGGGCGAGCGCTAGCGCGGGCCGGCTCGCATCGGCCGAACCCAGCAACGACTGGATCGAAACCCTCAGAGCATCCGCCAGCATCGGAAGCTCGCGGGGAGACACCCGTCGGTGACCGTGCTCGATCTTGCTCACCTTGTCGCGGGTCAGGCCGACAGCCGCGGCGAGCTGACCGACGTCCAGCCCCGCCCGCCGGCGCGCGTCACGCACCCGGGCACCCACCGCGGAGTGCAGCACCGCACCGGCCGCAGCACCCTGCGGGGTGACCGCCTCGGAGTCGAGTTCCTCGAGTCCGAGACGTGCGGCGACGTCGACGGCAGTGTCGCGACTCATGTCTCCTCCTTGTCGTTCACGTACTGTTCCAACAGTACCAGATATCGCAAACATTCCAATATCGGTGTGCGATACACAGCCCCTGACGCTGCTGTCCGGGTCCGCTTCATCACCGACCGTGGTCATCGAAAGGTCGGCGGGGACTGCCGTGGGCTGCTCGACCTGTGTCCGTCGGCAGCATCGGCGTGTGGTGCCTCCGCCTTCAGCAGGCTTCTCGTAGGCTGGTTGACCTGCACTGGACGAAAGAGGTGCCCGTTCGGGACCGTCGACCGCGCAGGCCCCGTGGACGTCTGGGTGACGCTGGGCCTGATCTTGGCGGTGCTCGGTGTCGCCATCTCGATCTACTATGGGCGCAAGCAAGGGCGGCCACAGCCATCTCGTCGACCCAAGATCGCGGTCCGAGTGACGAACAATATCCCTGTCTATGACCTGCCTGGCGGCCGCCAAGAGCTTGGTGATCATTTCGTCGCTGTCGAGGCCGTGAACACCGGCGAGCAGGCGATCACCATCACCGGCTGGGGGATCGAACTGCCAGACGGCAGGGGGGTGTTTGTGACCCGCCCGCCGAACTGGGCGACCCGGCTACCTCACGAACTGCGGCCAGGCGCCGCGCCCGCCCGGCTGCTAATCCCCGCCGACGATCTGCGACGGATCAACCAAGATGACAACATCGCGTTCGACGATATGCGCCCATACATCGACCTAGCGGACGGGACCAACGTCTACGCCGACCGCCCAGTGCCGTTGGCGTAACCGCCGGGACGACAAGTTACACCCGTCTTCGGTCCGCCCGATCCTTGAGTACTCGGCGGCTGTCCGCAGGTGATCTGCGGGACCGGCGAACGGATCTCGAACGAAGCCAGGTCCCACGGAGCGCTGGAACGGTGTTGTCCGTGGGTACCACGGCAACGTTCGCTCGGGTGCGGCAGACCATCAGTGGATCGGTCCGCGCGGACAGTGCGCGACTGTCGACACAAGGAGCAAGGGCGTGCGCTTCGACACAAGATCAATAGCGAGACGTCCTATCTCCCTCGGCGCGACCGCCGTATTTCTGGACAGTAAGTGGACAGCCAAGGGCCCACCGGTAAGAATCCCAAAGCACGAGGTTGCGCCCCACCCGCAATCGGCTGGCCAGGACGGCCCTTCCTCGATCGTGGCAATCTTGTTGGCGACGAGGAGCAGCCCAACACAGAGGGACCGCAGTGCCAGCGAGGACGAACGACGGGTGACGGGCGACGACCAGGCTCGGCGTCGAGGTGGACAAACTCGCCCGTGATCAAGTCCGTGGAGATCGGGACGCGTGGCCGAACTCAGTCGTAGGTGGGCCGAGACTCGTACCGAAACAACCCACCGGTACCAACCCCCACGTGCCGAAACGGCCCTTCACCTGCATCAACAGTGGGCGTAGTAGGACTCGAACCTACGGCCGCTCGGGTGTAAACCGAGTGCTCTTCCGCTGAGCTATACGCCCTACCCCGGCGACCCCGAAACGGAGCCGCCGGGTGAGGAGTCATGCTGACAGGGCGGCGACCGCCTTCTTCCAGGCCAGCTGGTCGCGTGCCTCGCCGGGCTGGTTGACCTCCGCGAAGCGGACCACGCCTGTCTTGTCGACGAGGAACGTCCCCCTGTTGGCCAGGCCGGCCGCCTCGTTGAACACACCGTACGTGGTGGCGACCGCCCCGTGCGGCCAGAAGTCCGACAGCAGCGGGAACTGGTAGTTCTGCTGCTGCGCCCACGCCTTCAGGCTGAACGGGGTGTCCACCGACACCCCGAGCACCTGCACGTCGGCAGCCGAGTACTCGGCCAGCTCGTCCCGGAGCTGGCACAGCTCACCGGTGCAGATGCCGCTGAACGCGAACGGGTAGAAGACCAGCAACACGTTCGACGAGCCCCGGTAGGACGACAGTGAAACCTGCTGGTTGTTGTAGTCCTTGAGGGTGAACTCCGGTGCCTTCGAACCGACCTCGACCGCCATACGGCATCCTCCTGCTGTGCGTGTCCCGGGTGCGGCGCAAGCCTAGGCCACCCCCGGTGAACGTCTCAGCGCTTGGACTTGGCGGACTTGGGCGACACCAGCCGGGTGGCCGACCAGTCGCTGCCGACGCTGACGCTCGAGGTCTGCGAAAGCCCCGCGGTCGGCACCGCCTCGGCGATCTCGCTCGGTTCGACATGGCCGTCGCGGCCGGTCTTGGGTGTCAGCACCCAGATCACGCCCTCGTCGGCGAGTGGGCTGATGGCATCCATGAGGGCGTCGACCAGGTCGCCGTCCTCCTCACGCCACCACAACAGAACCACGTCGACGACGTCGTCGGCATCCTCGTCGAGCAGATCGCTGCCGATCCGTTCCTCGATCTCGGCGCGCGCGCCGTCGTCAACGTCCTCGTCCCACCCGATCTCCTGGACGACCATGCCAGGCTCGATCCCGAGCCTCTCGGCGACGCCGGCCTTGCCAGCGTCTCCCGCGGCGACCACGGCTTCCACTCCTCCTCGACGCCAACGCGGTGGCCGGACCAAACCACCGCTCAACGGTAATTGGGATAGCGAACACTGAGCGTGCCCACCTGCGCAACCACCCACGCCGGGCGTACTCGCCGGTAACGATGACGCGAGCGGCCGTCGAGACGACGATGAAGGTGGTGATGATGGCAGAGTTAACACCATGAGCGCAGGCACTGGAGATCCCCTGGCTTCGCAGAACAGCGGAACCGGCGGCAAGCAGCCCGAGCGGGTCCGTGTCATCCGGGACGGCCTCGCCGCCTACCTCCCGGACATCGACCCGGACGAGACCACCGAGTGGCTGGAGTCGTTCGACGCGATGCTGTCCTCCGGCGGCCAGCAGCGCGCCCGCTACCTCATGCTCCGGCTGCTCGAGCGCGCCCGGGAGAGCCGCGTCGGCGTACCCGCGCTCACCAGCACGGACTACGTCAACTCGATCCCCACTGACAAGGAACCCTGGTTCCCGGGCGACGAGGAGGTGGAGCGCCGCTACCGGGCGTGGATCCGGTGGAACGCGGCCATGACCGTGCACCGCGCGCAGCGCCCCGGCGTGGGCGTCGGCGGGCACATCTCCACCTATGCGTCGTCCGCGACGCTCTACGAGGTCGGCTTCAACTGGTTCTTCCGCGGCAAGGACCACCCCGGCGGCGGCGACCAGGTGTTCTTCCAGGGCCACGCCTCGCCCGGCATGTACGCGCGCGCGTTCATCGAGGGCCGGCTGTCCGCCGACCAGCTCGACGGGTTCCGCCAGGAGTTCTCCCACGGCGGTCCCGGCGCCGGGCTGCCGTCGTATCCGCACCCGCGGCTCATGCCGGACTTCTGGGAGTACCCGACCGTCTCGATGGGCCTCGGCCCGATGAACGCGATCTACCAGGCGCGGTTCAACCACTACCTGCACGACCGCGGCCTCAAGGACACCTCCGACCAGCGGGTGTGGGCCTTCCTCGGCGACGGCGAGATGGACGAGCCGGAGTCCCGCGGCCTGATCCACGTGGCGGCCAACGAGGGCCTCGACAACCTCACCTTCGTGATCAACTGCAACCTGCAGCGGCTCGACGGGCCGGTGCGCGGCAACGGCAAGATCATCCAGGAGCTGGAGGCGTTCTTCCGCGGCGCCGGCTGGAACGTGATCAAGGTCATCTGGGGCCGCGAGTGGGACTCGCTGCTGCACGCCGACCGGGACGGCGCGCTCATCAACCTGATGAACACGACCCCGGACGGCGACTACCAGACGTACAAGGCCAACGACGGCGCGTTCGTCCGCGAGCACTTCTTCGGGCGGGACCCCCGCACGAAGGAGCTCGTCACGCCGATGAGCGACCAGGAGATCTGGAACCTCAAGCGCGGTGGCCACGACTACCGAAAGGTCTACGCGGCCTACCAGGCGGCCACCGAGCACCACGGCCAGCCGACCGTGATCCTGGCGAAGACGATCAAGGGGTACGGCCTCGGGCCGCACTTCGCGGGCCGCAACGCGACCCACCAGATGAAGAAGATGACCCTCGACGACCTGAAGATGTTCCGGGACTCCACGCACGTCCCGATCTCGGACGCCGTGCTGGAGAAGGACCCGCACCTGCCGCCGTACTTCCACCCCGGCCAGGACTCGCCGGAGATCCAGTACCTGCTGGAGCGGCGCCGCCAGCTCGGCGGCTTCCTGCCGGAGCGACGCGGCAAGGCCAAGGCCCTGGTGCTGCCCGGCGACAAGGTCTACGACGTGGTCCGGCGCGGCTCCGGCAAGCAGGAGGTCGCCACCACGATGGCGTTCGTCCGGCTGGTCCGCGACCTCGCGAAGGACCCCGAGATCGGCCCGCGGCTGGTGCCGATCATCCCGGACGAGGCACGCACGTTCGGCATGGACTCGATGTTCCCGACGCAGAAGATCTACAACCGGCTCGGCCAGCTGTACACGTCGGTCGACGCCTCGCTCATGCTGTCCTACAAGGAGAGCGAGCAGGGCCAGATCCTGCACGAGGGCATCAACGAGGCCGGCTCGACCGCGTCGTTCACCGCCGCCGGCACCTCGTACGCCACGCACGGCGAGCCGATGATCCCGATCTACATGTTCTACTCGATGTTCGGGTTCCAGCGCACCGGCGACGGGCTCTGGGCCGCGGCCGACCAGATGGCCCGCGGGTTCATCCTCGGCGCCACCGCGGGGCGGACCACGCTCACCGGTGAGGGCCTGCAGCACAACGACGGCCACTCGCTGCTGCTCGCCGCGACCAACCCGGCGGTGCTCGCGTACGACCCGGCGTGGTCGTTCGAGATCGCGCACATCGTCAAGGACGGGCTGCGCCGCATGTACGGCGACGCGGCCGAGGACATCTACTACTACCTCACCATCTACAACGAGCCGTACGTGCAGGCGCCCGAGCCGGAGAACCTCGACGTCGAGGGGCTGCTGCGCGGGCTCTACCGGTACCAGGCGGCGCCGGAGGGCTCCGGGCCGCGGGCGCGGATCCTCGTGTCCGGGGTGGCGATGCCGTGGGCGCTGCGGGCGCGCGAGCTGCTCGCCGACGAGTGGGACGTGCGGGCCGAGGTCTGGTCGGCGACGTCGTGGTCGGAGCTGCGCCGCGACGCCGTGGAGACCGACCGGCACAACTTCCTGCACCCGGAGGCGGAGCCACGCAGGCCGTACGTGACCCGCGTGCTGTCCGAGGGCGCGGGACCGGTGGTCGCGACGTCGGACTGGATGCGCGCGGTGCCGGACCTCATCAGGCCGTGGGTGCCCACCGACATGCTCACGCTGGGCACCGACGGGTTCGGCTTCTCCGACACCCGACCGGCCGCCCGCCGCCACTTCCTTGTCGACGCCGAGTCGATCACCGTGGGTGCGCTGGCGGCCCTGGCCCGGCGTGGTGAGGTACCGAAGTCCGTGGTGGTGGAGGCGGCACGCAAGTACCGCATCGACGACATCGCCGCGGCCGGCCCGCAGACGTCGGACTCCGGGGTTGCCTGACTCTGGGTAGTACTTCTGACCTGCGCTGATGAACCGTTCCCACGATAGGGGGACAGCGCTGGCGGCCTCCCCCTGGTCCGTCCATAGTGGAATCACCGGTGGGGACCGGGGAGAGGGGCCGCCCGGCGGCGAGCGCACCGCGCCGGGCGGCTCCGCGTCCTTCGGTCGCCCTGTTCGGTGCTGGCGCACCTTCCCTCGGGCAGACGCGGGTTTCGACCCTGGGGGGCGACCCCCCAGACCCCCACGGTGCGAGCTCCTCCCGACCCAGCTCGGTCTCGCTTCGCATCGACAAGCCTCGCGCTCGCTTCGCTTCGCGACTCGCGAGTCCAACGTTCCGGACCCGCGAGTCCAACGTTCGCGACTCGCGAGTCCCCCACTCAGAACCCGCGAGTCCCCCGTTGCTGACCCGCGAGTCCCCGGTCGGGGTCCGCGAGTTCCGGTTCCTGACCTGTGGGGACCCGTCCTTGCTCGCGGGTTGGGGTCGGGGGATGTCGCTATACAGTCAGGCCATGGTGAAGGTCTCGCGGGAGACGCTGGCGGCGCTGGACCACGCCTCCGGCAAGCTCGCCTCCGCCGCGCTCGCCTCCATGGACGAGCAGTTCGCCTGGTTCGGCCGCATGCCCGCCGACCAGCGGGCGAGCGTGCAGCTCATCGCGCAGACCGGCGCGGCCGGGTTCACCGCCTACCTCCGCGACCAGCGCGAGGCCATCCGGCTCACCACCGACGCCTTCCGGCAGGCGCCCCGCGAGCTGTCCCGCTGGATCAGCCTCCGCCAGACCGTCGAGCTGGTCCGCGTCGCGCTGCACGTCATCGAGCGGGAGGTGCCCGACCTCGCCGCCGACGAGGAGGAGCGCCAGGTCCTCACCGAGGCCGTCCTGCGCTACGGCCGCGAGGTCGCGTTCACCTCCGCCATGTCCTACGCCTCCGCCGCCGAGACCCGCGGCGCCTGGGACGCCCGCCTCGAGGCCACCGTCGTCGACGCCATCGTCCGCGGCGACGCCGAGGAGTCACTGCTGAGCCGGGCTGCCGCGCTGGGCTGGGACCTCGACGAGCCCGCCACCGTCCTCGTCGGCAAGTCCCCCTCCGACGACCCGCCGACCGTCATCTACGAGGTCCGCAGCCGGGCCGCCCGCACCAACCGGCCCGTCCTCCTCGGCGTGCAGGGGTCGCGCCTGGTGATCGTGCTGGCCGGCGAGACGGACGTGACCCGCGAGCCCAACGACATCCTCAAGAAGATGTCCGCGTCCTTCGGCGCCGGCCCCGTGGTCGCCGGCCCGACCGTGGACACCATCGCCGACGCGCACCGCAGCTCCGCCGACGCGCTGTCCGGCCTGCGCGCGGTCGTCGCCTGGCCCACCGCGCCGCGCCCGGTCCGCTCGACCGACCTGCTGCCCGAACGCGCCCTCGCCGGCGACCCGGAGGCCGAGTGGCAGCTCATCGAGCAGATCGCCAAGCCCCTCGAGGAGGCGGGCGGCGCGCTGCTGGAGACCGTCGAGACCTACCTGGAGGCCGGTGGCGTGCTGGAGACCTGCGCGCGGCTGCTGTTCGTCCATCCGAACACGGTCCGCTACCGGCTGCGCAAGGCCACCGATCTGACCGGCCGCAACGCCAACCTGCCTCGGGACGCACTCGTGCTCCGCATCGCGCTGGCGGTCGGGAGGCTGTCCCGGTCACGGGGCCTGTGGTAGGAGGTTCAGACAACACAGAAGCTCCTTTATCGTTCATCAGGCAGCAACCTTTGTAGGGTTTCTACAAAACGCTCGCCCCGACTTGGTGACTGTCAGCATCCCGTCAGAGGCCGGGCAACGTGTGTAGTGGACACCGTGCTCGCGCTACTCGCCCCAGGCCAGGGCTCCCAGACTCCCGGCATGTTCACCCCCTGGCTCGAGCTGGACGGCGCCCGTGAGCGGGTGACCGCCTGGTCCGAGCTGACCGGCCTCGACCTCGTCGAGCTCGGCACCACCGCGGACGCCGACGCGATCAGGGACACCGCGATCACCCAGCCGCTGGTCGTCGCGCTCGCGCTGCTGGCCTTCGAGGAGCTGCGGCGCCGCCACGAGCTGCCCGCCGACGTGCTGGTGGCCGGGCACTCCGTGGGCGAGCTCGCCGCAGCCGCGATGGCCGGCGTGCTGAGCGCCGACGACGCCGTCGCGCTCGCCGCGGTACGGGGCCGGGAGATGGCCGCCGCGTGCGACCTCGCGCCCACCGGCATGGCCGCGGTGATGGGTGGCGAGCCCGAGCAGGTCGTCGACTGGCTCGCCGGGTTCGACCTGACCCCGGCCAACCGCAACGGTGCCGGTCAGATCGTCGCCGCGGGCGGGCTCGACGCCGTGGACAAGATCGTCGCCGACAAGCCCGAGTTCGTGAGGAAGGTCATCAAGCTCACGGTGGCCGGCGCGTTCCACACCCACTACATGGCGCCCGCGCGGGACGCGCTGCGCGAGAAGGCCGCCGGCATCACCGTCGCCGACCCCACCAGGACGCTGCTCTCCAACGCCGACGGCGCGGCGGTGAACACCGGCGCCGAGATGCTCGACCGGCTGGTCGAGCAGGTCACCCGGCCGGTCCGGTGGGACTCCTGCATGGCCACGATGGCCGCGCGCGGCGTGCGGACCGTCACCGAGCTGCCGCCCGCCGGCGCGCTCACCGGTCTGGCCCGGCGCGAGCTCACCGGGGTGACGATCATCGGCCTCAAGAAACCCGACGACCTGGCGAAGGTGGCCGCCGCTCTGTCCAGCATCCACGACTCCGCCACCGAAGGGGAGGCCACCGCATGACCCAGCTGCGACTGTCCCAGGGCGCCGCGGCCACGCGGATCCTCGGCATCGGGAGCACCCAGCCCGAGCACGTGGTCACCAACGACGACCTGTCGAAGGTCATGGACACCAACGACCAGTGGATCCGCGACCGCGTCGGCATCGCCGAGCGCCGGTTCGGCGGACCCGAGGACACCGTCGTGTCGATGGCGGTCGACGCGGGCTCCAAGGCGATCGCCGCCTCCGGGCTCACGCCGTCGGACGTGGACACCGTGATCGTGGCCAACTGCACGAGCACCGTGCCGATCCCGAACGCCGCGGCCCAGGTGGCCGAGCTGGTCGGGGTGAAGGCGGCCGGCGGGTTCGACCTCAACGCGGCGTGCGCCGGGTTCTGCTACGCGCTCGCGTCGGCGTCGGACATGGTCCGCGCCGGATCGGCCAAGCGCGTGCTGGTGATCGGCTCGGAGAAGCTCACCGACGTGGTGGACCCGGCCGACCGGTCCACGGCGATCATCTTCGCCGACGGCGCGGGTGCCGCGGTGGTCGGTCCGAGCGACGAGCCGGGCATCGGCCCGGTGGCCTGGGGCACCGCGGGTGAACTGGTCGACCTGATCGCCATGCCCGACCGCAGGTACATCTCCCAGGAGGGCCAGTCGGTCTTCCGCTGGGCGACCACGAGGATCGCGCCGATCGCGCTGCGTGCGCTGGAGCTGGCGGGCATGCAGCCCTCCGATGTGGACGTGCTGATCCCGCACCAGGCGAACCTGCGGATCGTCGAGTCGATCGCCAAGAAGCTGCGGCAGAAGGGTGCCCGGGAGGACATGGTCGTCGCCGACGACATCGTCACCTCGGGCAACACCTCCTCCGCGTCCATCCCGATGGCGATGGACCACATGCGGGCGGCGGGCCGGGTGCATTCCGGCGACGTCGCGCTGCTTATCGGGTTCGGCGCGGGCCTGTCCTACGCCGGCCAGGTCGTGCTCTGCCCATAGTTGTCGCTTTCCCCCAACAGAAAGAGAGATGCACCATGGCCGAGAAGCCCACCGAGGAAGAGATCCTCGCCGGTCTCGCGGAGATCGTCGAAGAGGTCGCCGGCGTCGAGGCCGACGAGGTCACCGCCGACAAGTCCTTTGTGGACGATCTGGACATCGACTCGCTGTCCATGGTCGAGATCGCCGTGCAGGCCGAGGACCGCTTCGAGGTCAAGATCCCGGACGCGGAGCTCGCGAACCTGAAAACCGTCGGGGACGCGGTCAGCTACGTCTCCAAGAACGTCTGAAACTCCGCCACGAACTGGCGGCCAGAGCCACCACGGAGGGGGCAATGAGCACCGTCGATGTGGTCGTCACCGGCATGGGTGCGACGACGCCGCTCGGCGGCGACGTCGCGTCCACCTGGGACGCCTTGATCGCCGGCCGCAACGGCATCCGCACCAACGACGCCGAGTGGGTCGCGAAGTACGACATGCCCGCGAAGCTGGCCGCACCGCTGGCTGTCGAGCCCAGTGAGGTCCTGCCCCGCGTGCAGCTGCGCAGGCTGGACCGCTGTGAGCAGATCGCGATCGTCGCCGCCCGGCAGGCCTGGGCGGACGCCGGTTACGAGACCCCCACCGAGGAGAGCCAGCCGGTCGACCCCGACCGGCTCGGCGTCGCCATCGGCACCGGCATCGGTGGCCCGGTCACCCTGCTCGACCAGGACGACCTGCTCGAGGCGCACGGACTGCGCAAGGTCTCGCCGCTGACCGTGCCGATGCTCATGCCCAACGGGCCGGCCGCGCACGTCAGCATCGAGCTGATGGCACGGGCCGGGGTGCACGCCCCGGCGTCGGCGTGCGCGTCCGGCGCCGAGGGCCTGGCCACCGGGTGGCAGATGATCCAGTCCGGCCGGGCGGACGTGGTGGTCGCGGGTGGCGCCGAGGCGTGCATCCACCAGATCACCGTGGCCGGGTTCGCCCAGTCCAGGACGCTGTCCCTGCGCAACGACGAGCCCGAGCGCGCGTCCCGGCCGTTCGACGTCGACCGGGACGGGTTCGTGCTCGGCGAGGGTGCCGGCGTGCTGGTGCTCGAGCGCGAGGACCACGCCAGGGCCCGCGGCGCGCGGATCTACGGCAAGCTCGCCGGCGCCGGCATCACGTCCGACGCCTACCACATCACGGGCAACCACCCGGACGGCATCGGCCAGATCAACGCGATCAGGCAGGCGTTGCGCACGGCCGGCCTGTCCCCCACCGACATCGGCCACGTGAACGCGCACGCCACGTCCACTGTGGTCGGCGACATCGGCGAGGCGGTCGCGATCCGCAAGGCGATCGGCGACCACGTGGTGCTGACCGCGCCGAAGAGCTCGATGGGCCACCTCGTCGGCGGTGCCGGCGCGGTCGAGAGCATCGCGACGCTGCTCTCGATCTACCACGGCATCATCCCGGCCACCCGGAACCTCGAGAACCAGGATCCCAAGGTGGAGTTGGACATCGTCGCCGGTGAGCCCCGCAAGCTGGAGCTCAACGCGGCCGTGAACGACTCGTTCGGTTTCGGCGGGCACAACGTGGCCCTGGCCTTCACCGCGGCCTGATCACAAGTCACGACACTGACTTTCGCATGACCCGGAGGGGAACCCGATGACTGCCCTGGCCACCCGTCCTCCAGAGGGCGGAGCGCGTCAGCTCGATCCACGTGAGCCGGAGGTCCGGCTCACGAAGCTGCTCGACGAGGGCTCGGTCGCGCCGTTGCGGCCGGGTGACTCGAGTGGTGTGTACGCGGTGCGCGGCCGTATCGAGGGCACGAAGGTGATCGCGTACTGCACCGACGCGACGAAGATGGGCGGCGCGATGGGCACCGAGGGGTGCCGGCACATCGTGGAGGCCATCGACGCGGCGGTGCGGGATCGGTGCCCGGTGATCGGGGTGTGGCACTGCGGTGGCGCGCGGCTGGCCGAGGGCGTGGAGTCGCTCGACGGTGTGGGGGTTGTGTTCGCGGCGATGATCCGCGCGTCGGGTCGGGTGCCGCAGATCTCCGTCGTGGTCGGCCCGGCCGCCGGCGGAGCGGCCTACGGTCCGGCGCTGACCGACGTGGTGATCATGTCGCCGGAGGGTCGGGTGTTCGTCACCGGCCCGGACGTGGTGCGGTCGGTCACCGGGGAGCAGATCGACCAGGAGGGCCTTGGCGGCGCGGAGGCGCACGGCCGCAAGTCCGGTGTGGTGCACGTGCTGGCCGACAGCGAGCCGGACGCCTACGTCCGGGCTCGGCGGATCACCTCGCTGTTCGCCAGGCCGGGGCTGTTCGACCTGCACGCGGTGCGGGGCGAGGAAGACCTGCGGGCGCTGCTGCCCGAACAGAAGAACCGGGCCTACGACGTGAAGCCGCTGCTGCGCCGGATCCTCGACCGGGACGCCGACGACCTGCCGCATGTCGAGGAGCTCCAGGCGAAGTGGGCGCCCAACATCGTCGTCGGCCTTGGCCGGCTCGGCGGGCGCACGGTCGGCGTGGTCGCGAACAACCCGCTGCGCAAAGGTGGGTGCCTGGACTCGCTGTCGGCGGAGAAGGCCGCCCGCTTCGTGCGGATGTGTGACTCGTTCGGCGTGCCGCTGCTCGTGGTCGTCGACGTGCCCGGATACCTGCCCGGCGTCGGGCAGGAATGGGACGGCGTCGTGCGGCGCGGCGCGAAGCTCCTGCACGCGTTCGCCGAGGCCGTGGTCCCCAGGGTCACGCTGGTGACGCGGAAGTCCTACGGCGGCGCCTACATCGCCATGAACTCCCGCTCGCTGGGCGCGACCGCGGTGTTCGCCTGGCCGGAGGCCGAGGTCGCCGTGATGGGGGCCAAGGCGGCGGTCGGGATCCTGCACCGCAAGAAGCTGGCCGCCGCTCCGGAGGAGGAGCGGGAGGCCCTGCACAGCCGGCTGACCGAGGAACACGAGCGGATCGCCGGCGGCCTCGACCGGGCCATGGCCATCGGCGTCGTCGACGAGATGATCGAGCCGCGCCAGACCCGGCGCAAGCTGGCCGAGGCACTCGCCGCCGCACCCGCTGGAAGGGGCGCGCACGGCAACATCCCACTCTGACCGCACCCGCCGCGAACCGGCGCCCCTCGGTGCACTCGGCACCCGGGGCGCCGTCTCAGGCGCAGGCCTCGTGCTGTGGGCTGGCGCTAGCCGGGCTGCTGTCCAGCTTCCAGCCGTCCCGCTCCTGGACCAGGGGGAACACCACGTTCCAGTGGATGCAGGGCGCCGGCAGCTCCTTCGGGGCGTCGGCCGGGTCCTGGACGCTCGTGAAGGTCATCAGCACCCGGGCCGTGTCCCGCTCACCCAGCTCGACACGGTAGATGAGGATGCTGCCGTCGTGGGTGGTCCGGTAGTCCGACCGCCACTCCTTCTCCGGCGTCGTGTCGATGCGCTCGCGGATGACCGTGCGTTGCCAGGCCGTGTAGTCACGGGAGTTGATCGCGTCGAAGTAGCGCTGCAGCAGCTCCCGCACCGTCTCGTACAGCGGGTGGGACGTCGCGTCCAACGTGCCCTCGACGGTCGCCGGGCCGGGTTGCTTGCTCGGCGGGATCGAGGTCTGGGCCGGGAGCACGGCCGGCGGCGCCGAGGTACCCGGATCCTCGTACAGCGTCCGCGTCAGCAGGCCGCCGACCGCGGTGGCGATCACCGTGATCAGCAACACCGGCAGCAGCCACAGCTGGCGGGGACGGTCAGGCACCAGTAGAGAGTGCCACGCTCACCCCACCCGGTGCAGCCAGGTCACCGGGGCGCCGTCGCCCGCCCGGCGGTACGGCTCGAGCGCGGCGTCCCAGGAGGCGCCCAGCAGCTCGTCGATCTTGTGCGCGAACGCCTCACCCGCCCGGCTGGCCGTCGCCATCGCGCGCAGCTGGTCCTCGCCCACCACGATGTCGCCGTTGGCCGAGGTACGCGCGCGCCAGAGACCCAGGGTCGGGACGAAGCAGAAACGCTCGCCGTCCACGCCCTCGCTCGGTTCCTCGGTGACCTCGAACCGGACCATCGGCCACGCCTTGAGCGCACCCATCAGCTTGCCGCCGGTACCGGCGTCGCCGGTCCAGCCGCACTCGGCCCGAAGCTGTCCCTGCGCCGCGGGCTGCGCGGTCCACTGCAGGTTCGCCCGAACTCCGAGGGTGCCCGAAATAGCCCACTCGACGTGCGGACATACCGCAGACGGCGACGAGTGGACGTACACCACGCCACGAGTGCTCACTGCTGACCTCCGCTTGATCGACGAGGAACCGTCTTCCCCTACGTCCTCGTCCACGGTGGACAGCTCGCGCACTCCAACCACTGTTATCGGCGCCCATTGTGCCCTGCGCCGACACGTTTTCGCCACACCGACGCGGAATCACCGGGCTCGCCACGCCAAGCGTGGCCGTCCAGCTACGGTTGTCCGGTTCGGGTGACCCACCGAGAACGCTGTCGGGGAGGTGCAACGTGCGACTGGTCCGGCTCGGCGAGGAGTCCTCCAAGGTCGGTGCCGACGTGCGCGCCGCGCTCGCCTCCTGGGGCCGCGGCGACGCGGTCGTGGGCGGCGTCGCGCTGATCGGGTGCCAACCCGGCGACAGCCCGCGCATGGTCGACGCGATCGTGCTGCTGCCCCGCGGCGTGCTCGTGGTCGTCGGGGTGGACCTGCCCGACCCCGCGGTGCGCCTGGAGGCACCGCTGTCCGCGCAGTGGCGGACCGACGGTTGGCCGCTGGTGCGGCCGGACGGCGTGGTCAACCCGGCCACCGAGGCGATGGCGGCGGTCGGCGCGATCAACCGGCATCTCGAGAACGCCCGGGTGGAGCCGCTGCCGGTGGGCACGGTGATCGCGGTCGGGCCCTATGTATCGCAGGTCCAGCAACCCACCGCCGACCTGCTGCGCGGCGTCCGGGTGCTGCACCCGGAGCCGGGGACGCTGCTCACCGCCGCCCGCGAGCTCGCCGTGCACCCTCGGCCGTGCACGGTGGCGCAGGCGCGCGGGATCCTCGCCGCGCTGGAGCCGGACAACCCCACGCTCGCGGCGATCGACTTCGAGGCCGAAGGGTTCACCGACACGGTCAAGCCCGACCTCGGCGCGGCCAGCACCACCGTGATCCCGCGCATCCAGAGCCAGCCGTCGCGGACCGGTGCCACGAGCCGGTCGACCCCGGCGCCGGCCGGCCGGCGTCCCGGGGGGCAGCTGCGCTGGCTGCCGGCCGGTGCCGCGGTGCTGGTCGCGCTCCTGCTGCTGACCGGGATCGTCTACGCCATGGCTTCCGCCGGGGACGACGACCCCGCGGACGGCGGCACCCGGACCACGCAGACCCAGTCGAGCACCATCGAGGTCGACGGCGTGTCGTTCACCCCCAAGGGCTCGGTCGCCGACACCGACTGCGCCGCCCACGCGTACGGCGACGTGCAGGTGTGGCTGGAGCGCAACCGGTGCGCCGAGCTGGTTCGGATGCGCTTCGAGTCCTCATCGGACGACAGGACCGCGGCGGTGCTCGTCGCCGTGCTGCGCTTCCCGGAGAGCGCGCTCGCCGGCGAGCTGAACACGGTGGCCGACAAACCGGGCAGCGGCGCGATCGTCGACGCCTCCACCGAGGGCGAGGCGTGGCCGGGCGGGAACAAGCCGTTCTTCGAGTCGGCGGCCTACGCCAGCGGGCGGGAGGGCAACAGCCTCAAGCTCGTGCAGACCGTGTGGATCGGCGCACCATCCGCACCGGACGACGAGCGGCTGACGAAGCTCGCCGACGCGGCGCTGAGCCTCAACGCCCCGTAGCAGCGGTGTGCGCGACGAGCGCCGGCACGACGAGGTCCCACACCGGCGGTGGCAGCTCGTGGCCCGCCTTGTCCATGATCAGAAGCGTCGCGCCGGGGATCGCGTCCCGCAGCGCCTGCCCGTGCGGGAGCGGGAACACCGGGTCGAGCTCGCCGTGCACCACCAGCGTGGGCACCGCGATGTCCCCGAGCCCGGCCGGCGCGTCCAGCTCGATGGCGAAGTGGTTGGTCAGGCAGGCGGCGAAGTCCCGGGTACGGGCCACGTCGCGTTCGGCGATCAGTCGGACGGCGTTCTCGTCGTGGTACGGCGACTCGCCCGAGTAGGCCCGCATCAGCCCCACGATGTGGTCGACGACCGCGGCCGGGTCGGCCGGGTCCGGGCCGCCCGCTCCGACGTGCCGGAGGAAGCCCGCCGACATCGGGGGCAGGTCCGCGGCGCCGGTCGTCGTCGAGACGAGGGTCAGCGACGCCACCCGGTCAGGGTGCTCGAGGGCGGCGGTCGTCACGATCGCACCCGCCATCGAGCGGCCCACGAGGTGCGCCCGGCCGACGCCGAGCGCGTCGAGCACGCCGATCGCGTCGGCCGCCATGTCCCGCAGCGAGTAGCCGGGCCGACCGGCCGGATAGGACACCGACCGGCCGGTGTCGCGGTTGTCGAACCGGATCACGAACCGACCGGCCGCCGCGATCCTCTCGCAGAGCTCGGCCTCCCACCACAGCATCGACGCGCACGCGCCGTGTACCAGCAGGACCGCCGGATCGGCGGCGGCGCCGAATGTCTCGACGCAGAGCTCGACCCCGTTCGTCTCGATCATCATGTCGTCGTCCTTCCTCCGCGCAGGCCGTTCGGCCGGGCATCGTGACGTTGGAACGACGAGATGGGGCGGAACTCATCGGTTCGGGTGGTTTTCGAGACGTCCTCCGATGAATGTGACGTTGGCGGCATTCGCCACACCGGGGACCTTCACCTTCCGATGACTCGGCGGCCGTTAGGCTCAACGGCGCTCGTTTCGAATTTCCCACCCCGGAGGACCCTGTGGCGCAGAAGACCATTCTCGAGCTGGTCGACGACCTCGATGGTGGGCAGGCCGACGAAACCGTGGCCTTCGCCCTGGACGGGGTGGACTTCGTGATCGACCTGTCCACCGACAACGCCGCCCGCCTCCGCGACACGCTCGCCGAGTTCGTCGGCCACGCCCGCCGCACCGGGGGCCGCAAGCAGCGCGGCAAGGCCGTGGTCGCGGTGGGAGCCGGGGTGACCAACGGCAAGCCGGACACCCAGGCGGTCCGCGAGTGGGCCCGGAGCCAGGGTGAGACCGTCGCCGAGCGCGGCCGGGTTCCGCATGCCCTGGTCATCCGTTTCCAGGAAGCGCACTCCTGACCCGGCTGCGACACCCGGCTGCGACACATCGAGGTTCGATGCCTCGAACGCGTCGTTCAGGGCATGCCGCGGCACCGACTTACCGACCCGGTAGCCGCGCGGCGGACGGGGTCGCCCAGCGGCCCAGCCGCCGCACGGCCCACAGCGGGTGTGGCTCCAGCCGGCCCAGCCGCGGCTCACGCATCACCCGTGCGGTGTTGCGCAGGAACGTCCGCACGCCCACCGACACCCCGCGCAGCGCCGCCGTCGCCACCGGGCCGGGATACGCGCGCCGGCCGTACAGCGCGACGGCCCAGCTCGGGAGCAGCGAGTACGCCAGGTGCCCCACCACCGGCTCGTACACCCGCACCCCGAGCGCCAGCGCACCCTGCACCGGCGGCCGGTGCAGGAACCGGTAGATCTCGTCGGCGTCCTCGGTGCGCCGCAGGAGCGGCCGGGTAAGCCTCAGGTACTCGGTCATCTCCGCGACCGAGCCGGGCACCTCGTCGGGGTCCAGGCCGACCAGCGAGGCCGACCGTCGCTGCTCGTCCAGGTAGCGGTCGGCGTGCGCGACGGTCAGCGGGAAACCCGCGCGGCGGCCGACCGACAGGAACGACGACACCTCCGCGCAGTGCACCCACAGCAGCAGCTCCGGCTCGTCGATCCGGAACAGCTCACCGGTGTCGGGGTCGACCGCGCGCAGCCCCCGGTGCACCTGCCGTACCCGGGCGGCCCGCGCCGCGATCTCCTCGCGCGTGCAGTAGGTCGCGGCGCCGACGAAGTTCGCGGTCCGCACCAGCCGGCCGAGCGGGTCGGTGCGGAAGTCGGAGTTCTGCACGACGCCCGCGACCGCCCGCGGGTGCAGTGCCTGCAGGTAGAGCGAGCGAACCCCGGCGAGCCACATCGCCGGCTGGGCGTGCAGCTGCCAACTCACCGAGTCCGGCCCGAACAACCCCGGATCCGGCTCGGCCGGTGCCTTCCGAACCTCACTGCTCATGAACCCATTGAACCCCGCCCCACCCCCGTGTCGCCCCGCCCCGTCGCCGAGCCGACCCACAGCGACGCCGAGTCGACCCGTGACATCGCCATGCCGACCCACAGCGACGCGTGTCGTCCCGTGGCGTCGCCGTGTCGTCCCGTGGCGTCGCCGTGTCGTCCCGTGGCGTCGCCGAGTCGACCCCTCGCGTCGCCGAGTCGACCCGTGGCGTCGGGTGGCGAAGACGGCCGGTGGTGAACGCCATGCTCGTCCAACCCGGCCGGCGACCACGCCACGGGATGACACGGCAACGCGGGAGGCCGACTCGGCGACGCGGGAAGCCGACACGAGCACGCCACCGGACGACACGACAACAGGAAGCCGCCGACCACGTTGATGGTGCCGAACGCGATGGCCACCACTTCGTCGTTGAAGCGGGCCACAACCGTCTACACAGGTCTACACCAGTGGCGGCACCATGGCCTCGACAACGTGCGGACCGGGCTCGGCGAGCGCCTTGGCGAACTGGTCGGCCAGCTCCTCCGCGGTCGTCGCGCGGGTGGCCGGTACACCCAGGCCCCGCGACAGCGCGACGAAGTCCAGGTCCGGGCCGGACAGGTCGAGCAGCTGGCTCGCCTTGGGGCCGGCCCCCTCCGCGCCGACCCGGGACAGCTCCATCCGCAGGATCGCGTACGCCCGGTTGTTGAGCAGGACCGTGGTGACGTCGAGGCCCTCGCGGGCCATCGTCCACAGCGCGGACACCGTGTACATCGCGCTGCCGTCGGCCTGCAGGCAGACGACCGGGCGGTCCGGACACGCGACCGCCGCGCCGACCGCGACCGGGAGGCCCTGGCCGATCGCGCCACCGGTGAGGGTCAGCACGTCGTGCGGCGGGGCGCCGGCGGTGGTCATCGGGATCATCAGGCCGGACGTGTTGGCCTCGTCGGACACGATGGCCGCCTCGGGCAGCAGCGCGCCGATGACCTCGGTCCAGTTCTGCGGGGTCAGCGGGCCGCTCGGCACGCCGGGTCGGACCGGCTCCTGCAGCACGGGCTTGGTGTCCGCGGCGACCTCGTCGGCGAGGTGCTCCAGCGCACCCGTGCCGTCCTCGCCGAGCACCGACAGCACGTGCACGTGGCAGCCGTCCGGCCTGAGCTCGCTGGGCTTGCCGGGGTAGGCGAAGAACGACACCGGCGACTTCGCGCCCACGAGCACGAGGTGCCTGACGTCGGAGAGCTGCCACTGGACCTGCTCGGCGAGGTAGCCCAGCCGCTCCACGTTGGGCAGGCCGGCGCCGCGCTCGATGCGGGCGGGGAACGTCTCGGCGAAGAGCTTCACCCCGGTCGCCGCGGCGATCCGGCTGGCCGCGACCAGCCCGCGCTCGCGGGTGGTGCCGTGGCCGAGCAGCAGCACGGTCGGCTCGCCACCACGCACGATCTTGGCGATCTCGGCGACCCGGTCGTCGTCGACCGGGACCGCAGCGGGTGCCTCGACCTGCTCGCCGACCACGCCGCCGGCCGACCAGGACACGTCCGCGGGCAGCACGAGGTTGGCGAGCTGGCCGGGCTGGGCGAGCGCCGCGGCGATCGCGGCGGCCGCGTCCGCGCCGACCTCGTCGGCCGCCTTGGAGGTCCTCGACCAGCCGTGCAGCCAGCCGGTCAGCGCGTCGATGTCGGACTCCAGCGGCGCGTCGAAACCCTTGTGGTAGCGGGCGTGGTCGCCGATGACGTTGACGATCGGGGTGTGCGCGCGCCGGGCGTTGTGCAGGTTCGCGAGCCCGTTGGCCATGCCGGGGCCGAGGTGCAGCAGCGTGGCCGCGGGCCGCTCGGCCATCCGCCCGTAGCCGTCGGCCGCGCCGGTGACCGTCCCCTCGAACAGGCTCAGCACCGCACGCATCTCGGGCACCGCGTCGAGCGCGGCGACGAAGTGCATCTCGGAGGTGCCGGGGTTGGCGAAGCACACGTCGACGCCGCCGTCGACGAGGGTCCGCAGCAGCGCCTGGGCGCCGTTCATACTCACGTCTCTCCAGTCCCCTCAGTCGAACAGCACGCCGGGGTTGAGAATCCCGTTGGGGTCGAACGCTTTCTTGATGCGCCGCATCAGGTCGACCTTGTTGGGGTCCTCCAGCTCCAGGAAGTGCCGCTTCTTCTCGTGCCCGATGCCGTGCTCGCCGGAGATCGCCCCGCCGAGCGACATGCCGGTGGCGAACAGCTCGTGCAGGACCTTGTGCCGCACCTCGGGGTCCTTCTGGAACACCGCGAGGTGCACGTTGCCGTCGCCCGCGTGGCCGCAGCCGACGACCAGGGTCTGGTGGCCCTGCGCGATCTCCAGCACCTTGGCGAAGAAGTCGGGCAGCGCCGCGCGGGGCAGGACGGTGTCGATGATGTCGTCCGCGCCCGCGCCCTTGGCGGTGAAGAACGCCCGCTCGCGCGCCTCGATGAGCTTGCGGGCGGCCGGGCCGGGCAGCACGTAGGTTTCGAGCGAACCGAGCTCGCCGAGCAGCACGCCGACCGCCTCGACGTCCTGGTCGAGCCGCTCCGGGGCGTTGTTCTCCAGCATCACCACGAGGTAGGCCTGCGCGGTGTCCCGGATCTGGTCCGGGACGCCGAGCGAAAGGTCGGCGGTGTAGGTGATGGCGCCCATCGTGAGCGCGTCGATGTACTCGAGGATCAGCGGGCCGATGCCGCTGCCGACGACCTTGGGCACCGCGCGGGCGACCGTGGCGAGGTCGGGGAACGGCGCGAGGATGGTGGCCTGGTGGGACAGTCTCGGCTGGAGCTTGAGCACGGCCTCGGTGACGAGCGCGAGCGTGCCTTCCGAGCCGACGATCAGCTGGGTGAGGTCGTAGCCGGTGCTGGCCTTGACGAACTTGCCGCCGGTGCGGACGACCTCGCCGGTGGGCAGTACCGCCTGCAGGCCGAGCACGTGGTGGCGGGTGACGCCGTACTTCACCGCGCGCATGCCGCCCGCGTTGGTGTTGACGTTGCCGCCGAGGCTCGCGGACAGCTCGCCCGGGTAGACCGGGTAGACCATGCCGACCTCGGCGGTGCGTGCCTCGAGGTCGGCGAGCGTGACGCCGGGTTGCACGACCGCGACGTGGTTCTCGGTGTCGATCTCGAGGATCTTGTTCATCCGCTCGAAGGACACGAGGACGCCGTCGGCGCGCGGGGTGGCCGAGCCGGACAGGCCGGTGCCGCTGCCGCGCGCGGTGACCGGGGTGCCGGTCGCCGCGGCGAGCGTGAGGATGGCGGCGACCTCCTCGGCGCCGGCCGGGCGCACGACGTGTGCGGGCCGGGTCGGTTCGACGGTCAGCGTCTCGTCGTGGGTGTAGTCCTCGCCGATCGCGTCGCCGGAGAGCACGTGCTCCGCGCCGACGATCTCCGCGAGCCTGGCCCCGATGTCCGCCATTGGACTCCTTCCCTCATCGGCAACCTTAGGGCTTGGAAATGAACAACACGCTCAACTGGGTGTGTCGGTCGGGCTGATGGTGTAGTTCCATTCGCCGTGCCACTCGTGTGGGGTCAGATACCGCGCGAGGAGTGTTCTCATCTCACGATCGGTGATCTTGATGCC
>NZ_WHTD01000015.1 GCF_009379765.1 Actinophytocola sp.
CCGGAGCTCACCGTTCTCCGCAACAAGATCCTCATAGGACGGACGCCGACCGGTGAACACCACACCATGATCCACACACCAGCACCCAAGATCAAGTCACCACGCCGCGCAGGTCAGGACCTACCCGTGAATGGACACGTTTGAAAGTGTCAGTAAGGTGCGGCTTGAGCTGGAATTTACGCCAGATCCGGCCGACGGCCGATTTCGACAAGCCACTGCGCTTCGCCATCGACGAGCGAGACCAGTGTGTCGCGTCCTTCGGGGTTTCCTCCAGCGTTGCCACCACAACTGCTTCCACGTCATCGACCCCGATCACCGGCGGACGGCCGGGTCGTGGTTCATCGACCAGCCCATCCAGACGCCGAGCCAGGAACCGCCGCCGCCATTTGCGGACCGTGTCCGCGGACACGCCCAATTCTTTCGCAACACCCACCACCGGTGGGACATCGTCGCGCGCACACGCCAGCACGATTCGGGACCGCAACGCCAATGCCTGCGCCGACTTCCGTCGCCGCACCCACCTCTCCAACGTGGATCGCTCCTCATCGGCGAGGACCACCGGCTCAAGCTTCGGGCCCCGGCGACCCGCCACAACATCAGACATGCCACCAGAGTCTAACTGACGACAAATTAACGACGCGGGACACTAGGACTACGCCGACTCGACGGTGGCCACTATCTTCGCGACGTTCTCCACAGTGTTGAACGCGGCGGTGCGCGCGCACATGATCCCGGCGAACCCCTGCTCGGGTGTGCGTGTGACCTCTGGCGAGTTCAGCACCGAGCACCTCGTCGCGAGCCCCGTGCAGGCGCTGCGCGCGGCCATGCGCCTTCACACGTCTGGGCTCGGCCTCAGCGGATTCACCCCGTGCCTGCTCGATGTCTACACCGGCGCACGTTGGGGCGAACTCGTCGGGCAGCAGCGGCATGAATACGACAGCGAGCGGCGGGCGATCGCTGTCCGCGAGCCACTCAAGGAAGTCAACGGCATGACGCCCATCGCGGTTGCCGGGCTCTGGTCGCCTCCGCCACCACGCCCGCGAGGGTGGCGCCCACCCCTTGCATCGTGAGCAGGGTTGACGCGTGCAGGCCAAGGGCCTGGCGCTGAGTTCTTCCGGAACGAGGGCCAGCAGTCGCTGCTGGAGCAGCAATGTGGCCGCGAAGCCCACGGGCCGAGGCCGACCACGCAGGCGATCGCCGCCGCCACAGGAAGTCCTGGTTGCGCGACTGCGGTGCAGGGTCCGAACAGGACAGCCAGCCCGGCGAGCGTGCGGGAAGCCGATCCGCGGCCGACAGGAGGACGAGCGCGCCGGTCACCTGCGCCAGCGACGGCCCAAACATCACGAACGCGGCGAGGAACGGCGACCCGGTGTCGGCGTAGCCGAGGGTGGCCAGCGCCGGCCCCGTCATCGTCGACGCCGTGACCTGGAAGGTGCTGGTGACGAAGAGGGGCCGGTACTCCGGTGCCCGGAACAGCTCGCGGTAGGTGCGCACGGCATGATCGCGGCCGGGCGGCTTACAGTTTCGCCGGGAGGCGAAACATGGGCTGGTGGCCGGTCAGCACGGACACGCTCGCGACGAACCGGTTCGTCGTCTCACCGCTCAGCGAGACCTTCGCGCGCCTGTCCACACTGTGACACAGGGTCCGATCGCACCCCGGTGAACGGTCCTGGTTGGACGGACATCTGCCGGCGTTCCGGCGTGGGCTCAGCGAAGACCCGGTGACCGCGCGGACTGGATGGAGAAGATATGGAGGTAACACCGGGTTGCGGTGCGATCTGATTCGGCGCAATAGAGGTAAATAGGGACCTCTGATCTGCTTGATTCTGCGAAGTCGCAGGCGTTCCTGCGCATGGGGGGGAGGAGATGGCGCGGCTGTTCCTGCTCGACGCACTGTGGCGCCAGCTGAGTCTGCGCCCTGAGATGTCCCGCCCGGCCGACGTCCCAGACCTCGATTTCGCCGACGCGATGGATCCCGCGTCAGTCCGGTGGAGGGCGTTGCCGCAGCAGGTTGACCAGGCCGGGGAGGTCCTCGCGGGTGACGCCCAGCTTGCTGTAGATGTGGTTGTTCTACGAGCTGCTCCTGGACAGCCATCCGGGACCGTTCGTGATGTGCACCACAGAGGGGCGGCCGTGGCGCCGGTCCAACTTCCGGCAGCGGTTCTGGCGGCCGGCGTGGGATGGCACCGATCCGGACAACCCCTACAGCCCAGAGCACACGCCGCCGATCCTGCCGTGGTTCACCTTCAACGAAGGCCGCCATACCCACGCGACCTGGCTGGCCGAGGACGGGATCCCGGAAGTCGCCCGACGGGCCCGGCTGGGACAGAAGATGAAAGGCATGGCCCGGGTCTACGACCATGTGACACCTGTCATGCGCCAGCAGATCCTCGAAGCCCTGGAAGCCCGGTGGCTGGGGTCGGTGGGATCACTGACAGCCCGCGAACGATCCGAGGTGCTGGCGTGGTTTCCGCACCTGCGACCGGTGCTGGCGAGGATGGGCATCGCCCCCGCGCGGGAGGCGATCTCCATGTCTTCTCCATTTGATCACTGAGGCCGCGCCTTCGTGATCCGAAGACAGGGCCTCTGAACTGCGCAAACAGGTGGTGGGCGATACTGGGATTGAACCAGTGACCCCTACCGTGTCAAGGTAGTGCTCTCCCACTGAGCTAATCGCCCGAGGCGGAGGCGGGAATCGAACCCGCGTACAGGGCTTTGCAGGCCCTTGCCTAAGCCACTCGGCCACTCCGCCGTCGCCCGAGCGAGATTGGGGCTCCGGCTCGGACCCGAGGGGCCGTGTCGCTGGATTCGGCCTGTGGGAGGCCGACCCCTCTTCGAGCGGACGACGGGATTCGAACCCGCGACCCTCACCTTGGCAAGGTGATGCGCTACCAGCTGCGCCACGTCCGCAAATCCACGCTGTTCCAGGAAGTTCCGGTCCCCCGTGGTGTGAGCGAAACTCTATCCGACCCGTCGACCGGGTTTCAAACCGGGGCTGCCGCCCGGTGAACCGTCAGGTCAGGTCGGTGGAGATCAAGTGTGTGAGGGCCTCGTCGACATCCACCCAGAGGTGCTCGTTGCCGGGCACCACGACGTCGTACGTGCGGTCCAGGAAGTCCGCCAGCTCCTGCGCCGAGGCCTCGAACACGGCGTGGCCGGACGGGCTGCTCAGCTCGATGACGACCACCTCGGGATCGTCGACGGCCGGCCTGATTCGAACGTCTCCGTTGCCCGCCTCGGCGATGAGGCCGTCGGCCAGCAGGTCGCGGGCGAACACCCACTCGACCCAACCTGCGCGGCCGGTGCGAAAGGCCGCGACAACCGCGTACGGATCGCGCGTGTCGTAGCGCAGCTCGACCTTCACGGGCACCGCGGGAGTCCGCGGGGCCAGGAGGTCGAACACCGCTGTCGAACGGAGCGTCACGTGATCGTTGCGCATCGTCGCTACCCTTCTCTCCCTTCCCAGCCCCAAGAACGACTGAGTCCATACCGTGTGACGGTCGGAGGGCCCCTTTCGGTCACCGGATGGTCGTACTTCACCCATCTGGGTCAGAAGTACAGCACAGCGCACCTGGGTCGCGACTCTCCGTGAGAAGCGCTCTCTGCCACCACCCATACTGGCAAGGGTTGGTCGCATCCCGGTAGCGTCGTAGCCCGAATGTTGCTCGTGCCATCCGGCAACTTACCGCAGCGATGGCGTTTCGGAACGGCCGGAAGTAGGAGACACGCGAAAAGCCCCCACGGCACCACACCATGAGGGCTTTTCGAATACGTGGGCGATACTGGGATCGAACCAGCGACCTTTCCGGTGTGAGCGGAACGCTCTCCCGCTGAGCTAATCGCCCCTCGCGACGAGAGAACTGTACCGGGCCGGTTACCGGCTTGCGAAGCGGGTTGGCCGTAGGATCGCGCGATGCGATCACCTGGGGTCATGCGAGCCGTCGTCGCCGCTGCCGTACTCCTCGCGAGCGGATGCTCGGGCGGCGACGGCCCCGGTTGGGTCGCTTCGGCCATCCCCGGGCTCCTCGGTGCGCTCGGCAAGGCGACGGCCACCGACACGAACCGGACCTACGTCGAGTACGGCGACCTCGCCCAGGTGCGGGCGCTGACGGACCGGGACGAGGACCGGTTCCAGGGCATCAGCGGATACGGCTACGGCGTTCTGGCCCCCATGACGGTCGTGATCTCCGAGGAGCTGGGCTTCGATCCGCGGGCGATGGACGAGGCCCTGACCGTCGGCCGGCCACCGGACTGGGCCGGCGTCTTCTGGGGCGACTACGACGTCGCCGAGCTGGACCAGGAGCTCGAAGGCCGGGACATCCCGTCCGAGAAGTCCGGCGACGGCACCCGGTGGACGAGCGCGGACGACCGGGAGATCAACTTCGAGGGCCCGCTCGCGGGCATCGCCCGCACCAGCGAGCTCAACAACATCCGCACCGCCGACGGCTCGCTCGCCTACGCCCCCACCCGCGCCGGCCTCGGCTGGGTCACCGACCCGGGCGCCGACACGCTGGCCGACGACGAGAGCCTGCGCGCGCTCGCCGGCTGTCTCGGCGGCGTGACCGTCGCGGTGCTCAGCCGGCCGGAGGGCGACGTCACGGCCTACGCGGCGGGCGTCCGGGCGCCCTCGGCCGACGACGTCACCGACGTGGCCTGTCTGGCCCCCGACGGCGACGCGGACGCGCTTCGGGACCACGTCGAGCGCGAGCTGCGGGACGGCACCACGCCTTCGAGCCGGCAGCCGTGGTCCGAGCTCCTGCCCGCTGCCGAGGTCGACGTGGTCGACGGCGTGGTGCGCATCGAGGCCACGCCGGGCGCGGACAGCCCCGTGGGCATGGTGATGCGGATGCTCGTCACCAACGACCTCGCGGCGCTGGCGGGCTGACCGGACCGGGTGAACGGCGGCCGCACCCCGGACGGCGGCGGGCCCCGCGACAGCGTGTCGCTGGGCCCGCCGTCGTGGTGCGTTGCTCAGCGGCCGAAGTGGCCCTGGGTCTGCACGTTCAGCTCGTCGTACCGGACGTGCTTGGCCGGGTCGGTCCGCCGGTCGTTGATCCGGAGGACGTCCAGGCCCTTGCCGAGGTCGGACGAGTAGATGTAGCCGTTGTAGTAGTACGCCGACCAGGTACCGCCGCTGGTCTCCGGGTCCGCGGCCGGGCCGCGCTCCCAGAAGCCGATCTTCTTCGGGTGCGAGGAGTCGGTGAAGTCCCACACCTGCACGCCGCCCATGTACCAGGACTGGACCATGATGTCCTTGCCCTTGACCGGGATCAGCGAGCCGTTGTGCGCGACGCAGTTCTCCTCGTCCGTCTGGTAGCGGTCGATCTTGAAGTAGCTCTTGAACACGAGCCTGCGGTGGTCGCCCCGGCCCGCGATGTCGTAGATGCCGTCGGCACCGCGCTCCTCGCCGATCTCCGCGTTGCAGGTGGCCGCGCCGCCGCCGCCGAGCTCGTCGGTGAAGATCACCTTCGTGCCGGCGTTGTTGAACGTGGCCGAGTGCCAGAACGCGAAGTTCTGGTCGTCCTGCACCCGGTTGATCTCCCGCGGAGCGGTCCGGTCGGAGATGTCGAACAGCACGCCGTCACCCATGCAGGCGCCCGCGGCCAGGTCCTTCTCCGGGTACACGGTGATGTCGTGGCAACCGGTTGTGGCCGAGGTCCGGTCCGGGTAGTCCAGATCGGGCTCGCCGGCGTTGCCGCCGTCCGGGAACAGCGTCGGAGTGGCGACGACCCTGGCCGCGGTCGGGTGGCGCAGCGGGACCTCGATGATCGAGATCTTGTCGTGCGGGGGCTGGCAGCCCGAGATCGTCTCCGACGGGCCGTAGGACGACACGTACAGGTAGGCGACCTTGCCCCGCTTGTCCGGCACCAGCGTGTGGGTGTGCGATCCGCACGCCGTGGCCACCGACTTGATGTAGCGCGGTGCCCGCTTGTCGCTGATGTCGAAGATCTTCATGCCCTCCCAGTACGGCTGGCTGCCGTCGTTCTGGGTGGTCGAGGCGCACGAGTCGTCGCTGCGCCGCGAGTCCGTGGACAGGAACAGCAGGTTCCCCTTGACCGAGACGTCGTTCTGCGAGCCGGGGCAGAGCACCTGGCTCACGATCGTGGTCTTCTTGGGCTGCTTGATGTCGTAGATGGTGAAGCCCAGGTAGTTGCCGACGAACGCGTACCGCCCTTGGAACGCGATGTCGGTTCCCGTGCCACCGACCAGCGGCGCGGTCGGTGGGAGGTAGGCCACCTGCTCCATGTTGGGGCTGCTGACGATCTCGTCGGCGCCCGGGAAGTCCTGTGCCGCGACCGAGGGCACGCCGGCCGTCATGGCCGCCGCGACGGCGGCCGCGCCGATCGCCGCGGTTGACGCACGTCTACGCCACCCTCGCAGGGTCGATCTCACCACAAGTACCCCTCTCGTTACGGTCTGGAGTATCCATTATGACCAGGTTCGTCGGGAATAAACTAGCTTCGATCGACGGGCAATTCGGCAGATGGGAACACGATTACCCATGACTCGGACAAGCCGGACACATGGTCTGGACCTGTCGGCCCGAACGCGGTTCCGCGCCGTGCTCGGCGTGCTGCTCGCGGCGGGCGGGCTCGTCGCGTGTACCGCGGAGGAGCCGCCCCCGCCGACCAACTCCGCGCCCGTGATCGTGCCGGGCAGGCCGGGGGAGGAGGCCAGCACGATCCCGCCGGGGGAGGCGACGCCGGTCGAGGAGGAGGCACCCAACGACGCCGACGTGACGTTCGTGCAGGACATGATCCTCCATCACGCGCAGGCACTCGAGATGACCGCGCTCGTCCCCGACCGCGCCGGCCGTGACGATGTCAAGGGCATCGCCGACCGCATCGCCGACACCCAGCAGCCCGAGATCGACATGATGAACCGGTGGCTCGAGCGCTACGACAAGCCGGTGGTCGTGCCGGACGAGCACGGCGGCCACGGTGGTGCGACGGAGCACTCGGACATGCCGGGCATGGCGTCCGAGGAGCAGCTGCAGGTGTTGCGCGACACCGGTGGCGAGTCGTTCGAGACGCTGTTCCTGCAGCTCATGGTCGCCCACCACCAGGGAGCGCTCACGATGGTCGAGGGAATCCGCAAGGCCGGGGTGAACGTCCGGGTGCAGGAGATCGCCGACGACGTGGCGGTCACCCAGACCGACGAGATCCACCGCATGCAAGGGATGCTCGCCGCCTGACCGCGCGGGGGAAACCCGCAGGCCAAGCGCCGGGGTGGCTCGATAGCATCTGGTCTGTCCCCAGACAAGACGCAACCCCGAGGAGCAGCCGTGTCCCAGCCCCGTCCGCCAGCCGCCGAACCCGCGCCACGCGTGGTGGTGCCGGCCGGCACCACGGCGGGCACCGCGGTCCGGGAGGCCGGGCTGCCAGGCAAGGGGCCGGACGCCGTCGTCGTGGTCCGAGACGTCGACGGCCGGCTGCGCGACCTGTCCTGGGTCCCGGACGCGGACGCGCGGGTCGAGGCCGTCGCGGCCGACACCGACGACGGCCGCGCGGTGATCCGGCACTCGACCGCGCACGTGCTCGCCCAGGCCGTGCAGCAGCAGTTCCCCGAGGCCAAGCTGGGCATCGGCCCGCCGGTCCGGGACGGCTTCTACTACGACTTCGACGTCGAGCGCCCGTTCACCCCGGAGGACCTGCAGGCGCTCGAGAAGCGCATGAAGCAGATCGTCAAGTCCTCCCAGCGGTTCTCCCGCCGGGTGCTGGACTCGGTCGAGGCCGCCAAGAAGGAGCTGGCGGGCGAGCCGTACAAGCTCGAGCTGGTGGACGTCAAGTCCGATGTGGACAGCCAGGTCGACACGGCGGAGGTGATGGAGGTCGACAGCTCTGCCTCGGGTGAGCTGACCATCTATGACAACCTCGACCCGCGCAGCGGCGAGCAGGTCTGGGGCGACCTGTGCCGCGGCCCGCACCTGCCGACCACCAAGCACATCCCGGCGTTCAAGCTCACCCGGGTCGCCGCGGCGTACTGGCGGGGGAGTGAGAAGAACCCGCAGCTGCAGCGGATCTACGGCACCGCGTGGGAGTCGCAGGAGGCGCTGGACGCCTACCTGGAGCGGGTCGCCGAGGCCGAGCGGCGCGACCACCGCAAGCTGGGTGCCGAGCTCGACCTGTTCTCCTTCCCCGACGAGATCGGCTCCGGCCTGCCGGTGTTCCACCCGAAGGGCGGGATCATCCGGCGGGAGCTGGAGAACTACTCACGCCGCCGGCACGAGGAGTCCGGCTACGAGTTCGTGAACACCCCGCACATCGCCAAGGGCGGGCTGTTCCACACCTCGGGCCACCTGCCGTACTACGCGGAGACGATGTTTCCGCCGTTGCAGTTCGACGGCGAGGACTACTACCTCAAGGCCATGAACTGCCCGATGCACCACCTGATCTTCCGGTCCCGCGGGCGGTCCTACCGCGAGCTGCCGCTGCGGCTGTTCGAGTTCGGCACCGTCTACCGGTACGAGAAGTCCGGCGTGGTGCACGGGCTGACCAGGGTGCGCGGGCTCACCATGGACGACTCGCACATCTACTGCACCCCGGAGCAGGCGCCGGGTGAGCTGCGGTCGCTGCTGACCTTCGTGCTCGAGCTGCTCGCCGACTACGGCCTGTCCGACTTCTACCTCGAGCTGTCCACCAAGGGCGACACCGGCAAGTTCATCGGCGAGGACGAGGAGTGGGCGCAGGCCACCGAGACGCTGCGCCAGGCCGCGCTCGACTCGGGCCTCGAGCTGGTGCCGGACCCGGGTGGCGCGGCCTACTACGGGCCGAAGATCTCGGTACAGGTCAAGGACGCGATCGGCCGTTCGTGGCAGATGTCGACCATCCAGGTCGACTTCAACCACCCGAAGCGGTTCGAGCTGGCCTACACGGCCCAGGACGGGTCGCGCCAGCAGCCGGTGGTGCTCCACCGCGCGCTGTTCGGGTCGATCGAGCGGTTCTTCGGGGTGCTCACCGAGCACTACGCGGGCGCGTTCCCGGCGTGGCTCGCGCCGGTGCAGGTCGTCGGCATCCCGATCGCCGACGAGCACGTCGACCACCTGACGAAGGTCGCCGCCCGGCTGCGTGCCAACGGCGTGCGCGTCGAGGTCGACGAGTCTGACGACCGGATGCAGAAGAAGATCCGCAACCACACCACCCAGAAGGTGCCGTTCATGCTGCTGGCCGGCGGCAAGGACGTCGAGGCGGGCGCGGTGTCGTTCCGGTTCCGGGACGGCAGCCAGGTCAACGGGGTGCCGGTGGACCGCGCCGTGGAGATCATCACCGACTGGATCGGACGGCGGTCCAACGAGTCGCCGTCGGCGTCGGCTATCGAGGTCGAACACTAGGATCGGCCCATGACACCCCCTGTGTCAACGTCAGCTGGTCGAGCAGCCGGGAACCCGTACGAACCGGGTTCTTGCGAACCGCACCCAAGGGGAACGGGACGCGACCCAGCCACCGGTACGCGCCGTGCTGAACGGCATCAATGCATCGTGACCCCACGGGTTAATTCCGGGGAGGCGGTCTGCGCATGACCGGTGCCGATCAGCCAGAGCTCGTCGAGCAGGAGGGCGTCGGTATCCCCGACGCTCTCCAGCGGCTGTGGACTCCGCACCGGATGGCGTACATCAGGGGCCAGCACAAGCCGGTGGGCGATGACGTCGACGGCTGCCCGTTCTGCGCCCTGATCGCGCTGGACGACGCCGACGCGCTGATCGTCGCCCGCGGATCGCTGGTGTACGGGGTGCTGAACCTGTACCCGTACAACCCGGGTCACCTGATGGTGGTGCCGTACCGGCACGTGGCGGACTACCCGGAGTTGACCGCCGCCGAGACGGTGGAGCTGGCCGAGTTCACCCAGCGGGCGATGACCGTGGCGCGCTCGGTGTCGGCCCCGCACGGGTTCAACATCGGGATGAACCAGGGCGTGATCGCCGGCGCGGGGATCGCGGCGCACCTGCACCAGCACGTCGTGCCGCGCTGGGGCGGCGACTCGAACTTCATGCCGGTGGTCGGCCACACGAAGGTGCTGCCGCAGCTGCTGGGGGAGACGCGGGCCCTGCTGGCGAAGGCGTGGGACGAGGCCTGATACACCGCGAGCCCGACGTTCCTGAACGTCGGACTCACGGGTTCTGAGCGTTGGACTCGCGGTACCTGAGCGTTGGACTCGCGGGTCAGGCGGACTCGGGCTGGCGGAGGACGGCCTCGACCTCGATGTGGATGTCGATCTTGTCGGCGACGACGGCGATGCCGTTCTGGACGCCGTCGAAGTTGACGTTGAAGTCCTTGCGGTTGATCTGCGCGGTGGCCGAGAAGCCGGCGCGGGTGCCGCCCCACGGGTCGGCGCCGAAGCCGTTGAGCTCGAAGGTCAGCGGCACGGTCCTGGTGACGCCCTTCAAGGTGAGCTCGCCGTCGAGGACGAAGCTGTCACCGTCGCGGCGGGCGCCGACGGCCTTGTAGATCATCTCGGGGTGGGTCTCGACCTCGAAGAAGTCCGCGGAGCGCAGGTGGTCGTCGCGCTGCTTGTTGTTCGTGCTGATCGAGCTCAGGTCGATCGCGATGGTCACGCCGGACTCGAGCGGGTTCTCGGCGGTCACGATCTCCCCCTTGACCTCGTCGAACCGCCCGCGGACCTTCGTGACCACCATATGGCGGACGACGAAGCCGACGTCGGTGTGCGCCGGGTCGATGTCCCAGGTGCCGGCGATGTAGCCGGGGATGTCGAGGGCGGTTGCACTGCTCATGTGAAGATCCTCCGTGGAGATGGTTGAACAATCAGTTGTTGAGCGATCAACCGACACCATACGCCTCCATGATTGAGAGTTCAACCAGTACACTGGGTGGTATGTCCGAGACCCGGTGGCTGACCGACCGCGAGCAGCTGATCTGGCGGTCCTTCATGACGGCGTTCCACGGGCTGACCGACCAGTTGGCGCGGCAGCTGCAGCGGGACTCCGGCATGCCGTACACGTACTACGAGATCCTCGTGGCGCTCTCCGAGGCGCCCGACCGGACCCTGCGGATGAGCGACCTCGCCAACCTGCGTGGTTCGTCACGCAGCCGACTCTCCCACGCGGTCGCCCGCCTGGAGGAGGCCGGCTGGGTCCAGCGGCGCGACTGCCCCACCGACAAGCGCGGCGCGTTCGCGTTCCTCACCGACAGGGGCTTCGCCGCGCTGGAGGCGGCCGCACCCGGCCACGTCACCGAGGTCCGCGAGCAGCTGTTCGACAAGCTCACGCCGGAACAGGTGGCGCAGCTCGGCGAGATCAGCGAGGCGATCCTGCACGGGGTCGACGCGACGTCGCTGCCGTGCTGCCCGGATCTCACCGGCGACCGTTAGGCTGCCTGGGCACCCGTTTCCGCCCCGTGATGAGGCTCGTCGGACTCATGCTGAACATCTTCGCCCGAGCCTCGGTCTCGCGCGTCACCGATCCGATCGGTGCGTGGCTCGTGCGCATGGGGCTCACGCCCAACGCGATGACGCTCGTCGGCACCGCGGGCGCGGTCGGGTTCGCACTGTGGCTCTTCCCCACCGGACACCTGGTCGCCGGCACCCTCACGGTGTGGGGCTTCGTGATGCTCGACCTGCTCGACGGCGCGATGGCCAGGGCCCGCGGGGGCGGCACCAAGTTCGGCGCGGTGCTCGACTCCACGTGCGACCGGATCGCCGACGGCGCGCTCATGGCGGCGATCAGCTGGTACGCGTTCGAGGTCGCCGAGTCGCCGTCGCTCGCCGCGGCCGCACTGATCTGCCTGGTCCTCGGCCAGGTCATCTCCTACGTCAAGGCCCGCGCCGAGGCCGCCGGGCTGTCGGCCGACGTCGGCCTGGTGGAGCGCGCCGAGCGGCTGATCATCGCGCTCGCCGGCACCGGGCTCACCGGCTTCGGCATCCCCCACGCGGTGGACGTCGCGCTGTGGCTGCTCGTGGCCGGCTCGGTGATCACGGTTGTGCAGCGCCTCGTCGCGGTGCGACGCTCGGCCACCGCAGAGACCACCGCAGAGACCGGCGCAGAGACCGGCGCGGGGACCGGCGAGGCCGCCGATGAGCCGACAAACATCCCGGAGGCAGGCGAATGACCGATCTCGGAGAACGGCTCCAGGGCGCGGCGTACGCGGCCGGGTGGAACGTGGTGCGCGCGCTGCCGGAGTCGCTCGCCCGGGCCGGGTTCCGGGCGGGTGCCGACCTCGCCGCCAGGCGGGGTGGTTCCGGCGTGGCGCAGCTGCGTCGCAACTACGCCCGGGTCGTGCCCCAGGCCGGCCCGGCCGAGCTCGACGCGCTGGTCCGCGACGGCGTCCGGTCCTACGCGCGGTACTGGATGGAGACCTTCCGGCTGGCCGGCATGGACCACCGGGAGATCTACCGCAAGGTCGACGAGGTGATGGTCGGCAAGCCGCAGGTCGACGCCGCGCTCGAGCGCGGCAAGGGGTTGGTCCTCGCGCTGCCGCACACCGGCAACTTCGACGTCTCCGGCGTCTGGCTCGTCGGCCACTGCGGCCCGTTCACCACCGTGGCCGAGCGGCTCAAGCCCGAGTCGGTCTACCAGCGCTTCCTGGCCCATCGCGAGTCGCTCGGCTTCGAGATCGTGCCGACCACCGGCGGCGACCGGGCGCCGTACCGGGTGCTGATGGAACGACTGCGGGAGAACAAGATCGTCTGCCTGCCGGCGGACCGGGACCTGTCCAGGCGCGGCATCCCGGTGAGCTTCTTCGGCGAGCAGACCCGGATGCCGGCCGGTCCCGCGCGGCTCGCGGCGATCACCGGCGCGGAGCTCGGGATCGTCGACAACTCGTTCACCGAGGACGGCTGGGGCCTGCGGATCCACACGCCGATCCGGGTGCACGGGCGCGACGAGGTGCAGGCCGCGACCCAGCGGATGGCCGACGGGTTCGCCGCGGACATCGCGGCCAACCCGGTCGACTGGCACATGATGCAGAAGCTGTGGCTCGCCGACCTGTCCGAGGAACGCCGCGACTCGCTGGCCGGGCCCGCGGCCGACGAACCGGAGGAGGCGCGGGAGTCCCGGTGAGGATCGGCGTCGTGTGCCCGTACTCCTTCGACGTTCCCGGAGGGGTGCAGGGCCATGTCGTCGACCTGGCCAAGGCGCTGGGCAAGCTCGGGCACCAGGTGGACGTGCTCGCGCCGGCCGACGAGGACACACCGCTGCCCGAGTTCGTCCGGCCGACCGGGCGCGCGCTCGGCATCCCCTACAACGGCTCGGTGGCCCGGCTGTCGTTCGGCCCGGTGTCCTACGCCCGGGTGCGCAAGTGGATCCACTCGCACGACTTCGACGTGCTGCACCTGCACGAGCCGACCGCGCCGAGCCTGTCGATGCTCGCGCTGATGCTCGCCGACGGACCGATCGTCGCCACGTTTCACACGTCGACGTCGCGGTCCCGCACGCTGTCGGCGTTCCAGGTGGTGCTGAAGCCGTTCCTCGAGAAGATCACCGCGCGGATCGCCGTGTCCGCGCTCGCCCGGCGGGTGCAGGTCGAGCACCTCGGCGGCGACGCGGTGGAGATCCCCAACGGGGTGGACGTCGAGTTCTTCGACCAGGCCGAGCCGCTGCCCGGTTACCCACGCGAGGGCGGCACGATCGGCTTCGTCGGCCGGTTCACCGAGCCCCGCAAGGGGATGCCGGTACTGCTCGACGCGCTGCGCATGCTGGTGCCGGACTTCCCGGGGCTGCGCCTGGTCGTGGTCGGCGGCGGCGACCAGGCCGAGCTGCGCCGGCAGGCCGGGCTACCGCTCGCCGACCGGCTGGAGCTGCTGGGCCAGGCCGACGACGAGGTCAAGGCCCGCATGCTCAGCAGCGTCGACGTGTACTGCGCGCCCAACACCGGCGGCGAGAGCTTCGGGATGATCCTCACCGAGGCGATGGCCGCGGGCGCGGCGGTGGTCGGCAGCGACCTGGACGCGTTCCGCCGGGTGCTCGACGACGGGCGGGCCGGGGTGCTCTTCCCGGTGGGGGACCCGGCTGGGTTGGCCGCGGCGCTGCGCGGCATGCTGACCGAGCCGCGGCGGCGCGAGTCGTTCGTGGCGGACGCGCGGCAGCGGGTGGCGGCCTACGACTGGTCGGTGGTGGCCGGTCAGGTGTTGCGGGTGTACGAGCAGGCGATCGCCGCGGATCCACGGCATGTGGTCGAGTCCGGATGAGGAGTCCGGGGCGGAGCTGCTGAGCGAAGCGAACAGGAGACACAGTGAGCACGGGTCTGTTGATCACGTTGCTGGCCGTGGCGCTCGGGGTGGCGCTGGTACTGGGGTTGTGGTTGGCCGCCACGGCGAACCGGCTGGACCGGTTGCACGTGCGGACCGACGCGGCGTGGGCGGCGCTGGACGCCGCCCTCGCGCGGCGCGCGGTGGTGGCGCGGGCGGTGGCGGCGGCGGCCGCGCTGGACGGCGTCGACGCGGACAAGCTGCGCGCGGTGGCCGAGCGGGCCGAGCAGATGGAGCGGTCCGAGCGCGAGGAGGCGGAGAACGCCCTCTCGCTGCAGCTCGCCGCGGTCGACCGGGGCCGGCTTCCGCTGGCGCTGACCGCGGAGCTGCTCGACGCCGAGCAGCGGCTGGTGATCGCGCGGCGGGTGCACAACGACGCCGTGCGGGACACGCTGGGGCAGCGCAGGCGGCGGGTGGTGCGCTGGTTGAAGCTCGCCGGCACCGCGGCGCAGCCGGAGTACTTCGAGATCGTCGAGCCCGCGCTCTCCGGCGAGCCCGGCGCCGCGCCGCTGCCCCGGCCGTCTGCACGGGTCCTGCTGCTGGACCGCGACCGGCGGGTGCTGCTGTTCAACGGGCACGACCCGGGCCGGCCGGACACCCGCTGGTGGTTCACCGTCGGTGGCGGGGTCGAGCAGGGCGAGGACCTGCGCTCGGCGGCGTTGCGCGAGCTGACCGAGGAGACCGGCATCGAGCTGGCCGAGCAGGACCTGGTGGGCCCGATGTGGCGGCGCCGCGTGGTGTTCAGCTTCGACGGCCGCACCTACGACGGCGAGGAGTGGTTCTTCCTCGCCGACCTGTCGGGCAGTGTCAACGGGACTGGGGCGAACGAGGTCGAGATCCGCATCGACACGTCCGGCTTCACCGACGTGGAGCACAACACGGTGGACGGTCACCGCTGGTGGAGCGTGGACGAGCTGCGCACCACCGAGGAGACGGTGTACCCGGTGCAGCTCCCCACCCTCCTCCCGGAGCTCCTGCGGTCCACATGGGACGGAACGGTCCGCGCGGTCCGCTGAACCCCGCGAGTCCCCCACTCCGGAGTGGGGGACTCGCGGGGTCGGTTAGGCCATGTCTCGCGGATCTTGGATCGTGGTATTCGCGCCCAGATGCCCCCTGGCCGCGTTGTCGAAAGGCCCGAATACAACCCGGTATGAGCGACCTTCCGCCGCCTTGCCAGGAGCCATCTGGATCACGAATCCCATCGACCAAGATCCACGAGACACGTCCTAGGTGACCTGGGCGACCAGGTTCTCCGGTAGCGGGTCGAACCGGATGAAGTGGCGGGTGAAGGTCGCCGAGCCGGAGGTCATCGAGCGGAGGTCGATGGCATACCGCAGCAGCGACTTCGCGGGGACCTCGGCGCGGACGACGCTGTAGCCGGCCACCTCGTCCGCCTCCGTGCCCAGTACCCGGCCACGGCGGCTGGACAGGTCGCCCAGCACCGTGCCGAGATGGTCGTCCGGCAGCCGGACCGCCACCTCGTCCACCGGTTCCAGCAGCGAGATCCGGCCGTTGGCCGCCGCGTCCTTCAGGCCCATCGAGCCGGCCATCTGGAAGGCCGCGTCGGAGGAGTCGACGCTGTGCGCCTTGCCGTCGAACAAGGTCACCCGGATGTCCACCACCGGGTAGCCGGCCGACAGGCCCTTCTCCAGCTGGGCGCGCACGCCCTTCTCCACCGACGAGATGAACTGGTGCGGCACCGAGCCGCCGACCACCTTGTCGACGAACTCGAACCCGCCGCCGACCGGCAGCGGCTCGACGTCGATGTCGCACACCGCGTACTGGCCGTGCCCGCCGGACTGCTTGACGTGCCGTCCCTTCCCGCGCGCCTTGCCGGCGAACGTCTCGCGCAGCGCCACCTTCACCGACTCGGTGTCGACGTCGGCGCCACCGGCCCGCAGCCGGGCGAGCACCACGTCCGCGTGCGCCTCGCCCATGCACCACAGCACGAGCTGGTGGGTCTCGGCGTTGCGTTCCAGCCGCAGCGTCGGGTCCCCGGCGACGAGCCGGGCGAGGTTGCGGGACAACGCGTCCTCGTCGCTGCGGGTCTTGGCCACGACCGCCACCGGCAGCAGCGGCTCCGGCATCGTCCACGGGCGCATCACCAGCGGCTTGTCCGGGCTGGACACCGTGTCGCCGGTCTCCGCCGAGCCGAGCTTGGTGAGCGCGCAGATGTCACCGGCGACGCAGTGGGTGACCTCGCGCAGGTTCGACCCCAGCGGTGAGTAGATGTGCGCCACCCGCTCGTCGACGTCGTGGTCCTCGTGGCCGCGGTCGGACATGCCGTGCCCGGAGATGTGCACCGGCCGCTCCGGGCGCAGCGTCCCGGAGAACACCCGCACCAGCGACACCCGGCCCACGTAGGAGTCGATCGCCGTGCGCACGACCTCGGCCACGAGCGGGCCGTCGGGGTCGGCGGACAGCGAGTTCCTGCCCGAACCGTGCACGTCGCTGACGTCCGGCACGGGGTGCTCGAGCGGGGACGGGAACGCGCCGGTGAGCGCCTCGAGGAGCTCGGCGAGCCCGACGCCGGTGGTGGCGCAGACCGGGATCACCGGGTGGAACGACCCGCGCGCCACCGCGGTCTCGAGGTCGGAGATCAGCGTGCCGGTCTCGATCTCCTCGCCCTCGAGGTAGCGGTCCATGAGGGACTCGTCCTCGCTCTCGGCGATGATGCCCTCGATGAGCTCGTTGCGGGCGTCCGCCATGAGCTCGAGGTCGCCATCGTCCGGCTCGCCGACCGACGGCGGGTAGCCGTTCGAGTAGTCGAGGAACCGGCGGGTGATCAGCCCGAGCAGGCCTTGTTTGCCCCCGGTCGCCGGCAGGTAGAGCGGCAGCACCCCGGCGCCGAACGCCTCCTGGCAGGCGGCCATCTCGGCCGCCGCGTCCGCGCGCTGGTGGTCCAGCCGGGCGATCACGACCGCGCGCGGCATCTTCACCGCGGCGCACTCCTCCCACAGCGCGATGGTGGCCGGGTCGACGCCCTCGGCCGCGCACACCACGAAGAGCGCGGCGTCGGCCGCGCGCAGACCCGCCCGGACCTCGCCGACGAAGTCCGCGTATCCGGGGGTGTCGATCAGGTTGATCTTGACGTCGCCGTGCACCAGCGGTGCCACCGAGAGCCCGACCGAGCGCTGTTGCCGCTGCGCGGCCGGATCGTGGTCGCAGACCGTGGTGCCTTCGGTGACCGTGCCCGCCCTGCTGATCACCCCCGCCGCGGTGAGCAGTGCTTCGGTGAGCGTGGTCTTCCCGGAGCCCGAAGGCCCGACGAGAACGATGTTCCGTACTTTGGCGGGGTCGTCTACAGCGACCGCGGCTCCGCCGTCACCGTTGTCCGTGTGCTTGCTCGCCATGCCAGTCACCCTTTCCGTACGGACGGCGCTGTCTGTCGGAATTGTTGTGTTCGATCTCACACCTGTTTACCAGCCTCGACAACCCCGCCGCTCGCATCGCGTCCAGGTCGCGTCCAGGTCGCGTCCGGCGGGAGCCCGCATCCGTGAAGTGGCCTTATGAGATACCTCGGAATTGGCCCGGGGTAGAGGGCCACGTCGCTCCTACACTGGGACTCGGGAATCCACGATGAAAGGAACTCGGGTGTCTGACGTTTCCACTTCCACCACTACCACGTCGACGGGGGCGGAGACCGGCACGGCGCGCGTGAAGCGCGGTATGGCGGAGATGCTCAAGGGCGGCGTGATCATGGACGTCGTCACCGCCGACCAGGCCAAGATCGCCGAGGACGCCGGCGCGGTCGCCGTGATGGCGCTCGAGCGCGTCCCGGCCGACATCCGCTCGCAGGGCGGCGTCGCGCGCATGAGCGACCCGGACCTGATCGACGGGATCATCAACGCGGTGTCGGTTCCGGTGATGGCCAAGGCGCGGATCGGCCACTTCGTCGAGGCGCAGGTGCTGCAGGCACTCGGCGTGGACTACGTCGACGAGTCCGAGGTGCTCACCCCGGCCGACTACGCCAACCACATCGACAAGTGGCGCTTCACCGTGCCGTTCGTGTGCGGTGCCACCAACCTGGGTGAGGCGCTGCGCCGGATCACCGAGGGCGCGGCCATGATCCGCTCCAAGGGCGAGGCCGGCACCGGCGACGTGTCCAACGCGACCACCCACATGCGCAAGATCCGCGCCGAGATCAAGCGGCTCACCTCGCTGCCGGAAGACGAGCTGTTCGTCGCGGCCAAGGAGCTGCAGGCGCCCTACGAGCTCGTGCGCGAGGTCGCCACCCTCGGCAAGCTCCCGGTCGTGCTGTTCACCGCGGGCGGCATCGCCACCCCGGCGGACGCGGCGATGATGATGCAGCTCGGCGCCGAGGGCGTGTTCGTCGGCTCGGGCATCTTCAAGTCCGGCGACCCGGCCAAGCGTGCCGACGCGATCGTCAAGGCCACCACGTTCTTCGACGACCCGGACATGCTCGCGAAGGTGTCCCGCGGCCTCGGCGAGGCCATGGTCGGCATCAACGTCGACGACATCCCCGAGCCGCACCGGCTCGCGGAGCGCGGTTGGTAGCTCGTCGACGACCCCTCGCAGGCTCGGTGTCGCCGCTCGCGGTCGCCCTGTGACATGGGTTCGCTCGCAAGCTCGCTCACCAGTGCTCGGACACCATCACCGCGGCGGTGCCGGGCTCCAGTGCCTCGAAGACGTGCTCGACATCGCCCGGGTAGGCCATGTAGTCGCCCGGCGCGAGCTCGACCGGGGCCTCGGTGAGGCCGATGCGGGCCCGGCCCGCGCTCAGCACGACGTGCTCCACCACGCCGGGCATGTGCGGGTCGGACTCGCGGGCCGAGCCGGGCTCCGCGGTGATCAGGTAGATGTCGCGGCGGGCGTTCGGCGGGCAGGAGGCCAGCAGCGTCGCCACGTAGTCCGCCCGCTCGGAGAACACGGCGGGCCCCTCGCCGGCGCGGATGATCTGCACCCGCGGGCGGGCCGGCTCGACCAGCCGGCTGAACGGCACGTCGAGTGCGACCGAGAGGGCCCACAGCGTCTCGACGCTCGGGTTGCCGCTCGCCGCCTCGAGCTGGGACAGCGTCGACTTGGCGATGCCCGCGCGCTTGGCGAGCTCGGTGAGCGACAGGCCCACCCGGTCCCGCTCGCGCCGCAGGGACAGCGCGATGACCTCGAGCGGCGCTCCTCGCGGTGGCGTCATCGGTACTCCTGGTGTTCGTTATATCGGTCCTATTGTTCGCCTTGACGAACGATACTCAGGTGTTCATCATAGGAGACTATGCGTTCGATATGGCGAACCCTCAGCCCAACACTCCGCCGCGACCTGCTGGCGCTGGCCGGGGCGATCACGGTCGTCGGCCTCTCCTTCGGCGCGATCGCGGTCGCGGCCGGGCTGCCCTGGTGGATGCCCTCGGTGCTGTCCGTCCTCGTCTTCGCGGGCGGCTCGCAGTTCATGGTGGTCGGCGTGGTCGCCGCGGGCGGGGGGCTGGTCGCGGCGGTCCTCGGCGCGCTGGTGCTCAACGCCCGCCACCTGCCCTTCGGTCTGGCGATCGGCGACATCATGGGCCGCGGCCGGCTCGCCCGGCTGGTCGGCAGCCACCTCATGGTCGACGAGTCGGTCGCCTTCGCGATGGCGCAGAAGGACCCGAGCCGGGGCCGGGCGGTGTTCTGGGCGTGCGGCACGGTGCTGTTCGTGTCGTGGAACGTGGGCACGCTGGTCGGCGCGCTGGCCGGGCAGGTGATCGGCGACCCGGACGTGCTGGGCCTGGACGCCGCGTTCCCGGCCGCGCTCCTCGCGCTGGTGCTGCCGTCACTGCGCAAGGCGCCGCGGACCCGCAACACCGCCCTGCTCGGCGCCGCGATCGCGCTCGCCAGCACGCCGTTCCTGCCGGCCGGGGCGCCGGTGCTGCTGGCGCTGGGCGGGCTGGTCGTGCTGATCCCGGCCCCGGCGACGCACGCCGACGAGGAGGTGGCGGCATGACGATCACCGCGATCCTGGTGCTGGCCGTCGGGACCTACGCGTTCCGGGTGGCCGGGCCGCTGCTGCGGGCGCGGATGGTCCGGGCCAGGGGCGGCGGCGATGATCGGGGCGCCGCCGCGCTGCCGCCGCGGCTCACCGAGCTGATGTCCACCGCGGGGACCGTGCTGCTGGTCGCGCTGATCGCCACCGCGGCGCTCACCGACGGCGGCGACTTCGCCGGCGTGGCGCTGCCGGCCGGCGTGCTGACCGGTGGCGTGCTGGCCTGGCGCAGGGTGCCGTTCGTGTTCGTGGTCTTCGTGGCCGCCGCGGTGGCGGCCGGGCTGCGGGCGCTCGGCGTGCCGTAAGTAAACTGTGGAAAACGGGAGGTCAAACACGGTGTCCACCGGCGAGCCGCGGATCGGTGTGCTGGCGCTGCAAGGTGACGTTCGCGAGCACCTGGCGGCGCTCCGGTCGTCCGGCGCGCGCGCCACGACGGTCCGCAGGGCGACCGAGCTGTCCGAAGTGGACGGTCTGGTCATCCCGGGCGGCGAGTCGACCACGATCTCCCGGCTCCTCGAGACGTTCGGGCTGCTCGAACCCCTGCGCGCGCGGATCGCCGGCAGCATGCCGGCCTACGGCTCGTGCGCGGGGATGATCCTGCTGGCCGGCAAGGTGCTCGACGGCCGGGAGGACCAGCACCAGCTCGGCGGGCTCGACGTGATCGTGCGGCGCAACGCGTTCGGCCGGCAGGTCGACTCGTTCGAGGAGGACCTCGCCTTCACCGGTGTGCCCGGTCCTCCGGTGCACGCGGTGTTCATCCGCGCGCCGTGGGTCGAGTCGTCCTCGCCGGAGGTCGACGTGCTCGCGCGGGTCAGTGACACCCCGAACGTCCCGGGTGGTGAGATGGCCGCCGGTAGGATCGTCGCCGTCCGGCAGGGCCCTGTGCTCGCCACCGCGTTCCATCCGGAGCTGACCGGGGACACGCGGGTACACAGACTGTTCGTTGAGATGGTGGAGGGGAAGTTGTGAGCGGCCACTCAAAATGGGCGACTACGAAGCACAAGAAGGCCGCACTCGATGCCAAACGGGGCAAGCTCTTCGCCAAGCTGATCAAGAACATCGAGGTGGCGGCGCGTACCGGTGGCGGTGACCCGGACGGCAACCCGACGCTGTTCGACGCCATCCAGAAGGCCAAGAGGACCTCCGTCCCGCAGGACAACATCGAGCGGGCCCGCAAGCGCGGCGGCGGCTAGGAGGCGGGCGGCGCCGACTGGCAGACGATCATGTACGAGGGCTACGGCCCCAACGGCGTGGCCGTGCTGATCGAGTGCCTCACCGACAACCGCAACCGCGCCGCGAGCGAGGTGCGCACCGCGATGACCCGCAACGGCGGCAACATGGCCGACCCGGGCTCGGTGGCCTACCTGTTCAACCGCAAGGGCGTCGTCATCCTGCCCAAGAACGAGCTCTCCGAGGACGACGTGCTGATGGCCGTCCTCGAAGCAGGCGCCGAGGAGGTCAACGACCTGGGCGAGAGCTTCGAGGTCGTGTCCGAGGCCACCGACCTGGTCGAGGTCCGCAAGTCACTGCAGGAGGCGGGCTACGACTACGAGTCGGCCGACGCGGGCTTCCTCCCGTCGGTCAGCGTGCCGCTGGACGCGGACGGCGCCCGCAAGGTCTTCCGGCTGATCGACGCCCTCGAGGACAGCGACGACGTGCAGAACGTCTACGCCAACTTCGACGTGTCCGACGAGACGTTTTCACAGATCGGCATGTCCTAGGCCGCATGGGGAGATGATGTCGCGACGGTGACCGCGCAGCAGGTGCGCCACGTCGTGACCCACCTGCTCCAGGCTGGGCACCGGCGACCCGGCGAGCCGCAGGTCCTGCTGGTGGCCGACGCTGAGCCATATTTATAGTTATACTGATTTGGTCGCCGTCCGACCGCCGGTGGCGCCAGGCCGTCCGACCGCCGCGTCGCCAGAGGAGGCGTTGCCGTGTTCATCCAGTCGTGTGTTGTGGGGTGGTGACATGCCGACGATCGCCACGACCTCCCTGCGATCGGTGTTGGTGGGCATCTACGTGGCCGCCGGACTGTCGGAGGAGGAGGCCGACGCCGTCGGTTCCCACCAGATCGAGGCGGACCTGTACGGACACTCCTCGCACGGCGTCGTGATGACCGACTGGTACGTCGACACAATTAGTCGAGGCGACGTCGTGCCGGGCGCGCCGCTGGAGGTCATCCGGGAGTCGGCCTCCACGGCGGTGCTCGACGCGCACTTCGGTCCGGGGCACGTGGCCACGGCGAGGGCGATTCCCATCGTGGTGTCGAAGGCGGCGGAGACCGGTATCGGTGCCGTCACGATTCGCCGGCAGGGGCACGTGGGCCGACTCGGCTACTACACGGCCCGCATCGCGGCGGAAGGGCTGATCGGGATCCTGACCGCGGACAGCGGGAACGGACCGAAGTTGGTCGCGCCCCTCGGGGGCCGGGAGGCGCGGCTCGGCAGCAACCCGATCTCGATCGCGGTGCCGTCCACGGACCACGGGCCTGTCGTTCTCGACATGGCGACGGCGGCGGCATCCGGTGGCAAGGTGCTGCTCGCGCGTCGGGACGGTCAGTCGCTGCCGGCCGGCTGGCTGATGACGCGAGAGGGCAAGCCGAGCACCGACCCCAACGACTTCGGCGAGGGCGGCGGCGCGCTGCTGCCACTCGGTGCCGATCAGGCGCACAAGGGCTACGGCCTGTCGTTCATGATCGAGGTGCTGTCGGGCATCCTCACCGGCATCGGGTTCGCCTCGTCGGCCGACGGCCGCCACAACGACGGCGTGTTCATGACGGCCATCGACATCGGCCGGTTCCGCGACCTCGGCGACTTCTCGCGGGACGTCTCCGCGTTCATCGAGCACCTGAAGGCCACGCCCCTCGCCACCGGCCACACCGAGATCCGCTACCCGGGTGAGCTCGGACAACGCAAGGCCCGCCACAGCCAGGTGCACGGGCTGTCACTCGATCGCGCCTCGTGGGACTCGCTGGACCGGCTGGCCGAGAAGCTCGGCGTGGCCGGCCCCAGCAGACATGCGGACAGCACGAGCGTGTGAGATGCGCTCTGGCGACACATTCGAGAATAGCTGCATAACATAATCACTGTTGGTATAATTATGGGAGTTGTGGTCCGCGCAGGCTGACGCCGGATAGGAGTTCTCATGGGATCGACGGTCGCGGAGAAGATCCTGGAGTCACACTCCGGCGGCGGCAAGGTGGAGCCGGGCCAGATCGTCGAGGTCGAGATCGACACGGTCGTCCTGCTGGACGTGAACTTCCTGCCGGGACTGTGGACGGACATCCGCAAGGTCGACCGGCCAGACAAGATCACGGTGATGTTCGACCACTTGGCGCCGGCCAAGGACATCCGCACCGCGAACGCCCACTCGGTGGGGCGCCGGTTCGTCGAGGAGTTCGGCATCACCCGCTTCCATGACGTCGGGTATCACGGCGGCATCGTCCACCAGGTCGTGGGCGAGGAAGCGTACGCGCGGCCAGGCGAGATCCTGGTCTGCTCGGACTCGCACACCTGCAGCGGCGGAGCGTACAACGCCGCGGCACGCGGGCTCGGCACGCTGGACATCATCCAGGCCGCGTGCACCGGCCGGACCTGGTTCCCGTGCAGCCCGACCATCCACTACGAACTGGTCGGGGAGATCCCGCCGTGGCTGTCGCCCAAGGACGTGTTCCTCCACATCGCGGGCGAGTACGGCCAGCACACCCAGCGCAACCTCGAGTTCGCCGGAAGCGTCGTCTCGCGATGGAGTCTGGACGAGCGGCGCGCGCTCGCGACCATGGCGAGGGAACTGGGCGCCGAGTTCGCGATCTTCCCTGCCGACGACAAGCTCATGCGTCACCTGGCCGAGCATGGCGTGGACCATCCGACGCCGGCAGTGGCGGACCCGGACGCGACCTACGAGGCGAAACGTGTCGTGGATGTCTCCGGGCTCGCGCCGATGGTCGCACTGCCGCACCGCGTCATCGACAACTGTGTGCCGGTGGCGGACGTGACCGACTCCCCGGACCTGCAGCAGTGCTTCATCGGGTCGTGCTCGAACGGGACCCTGGACGACCTTCGGGTCGCCGCGGAGATCGTCAAGGGGCGGCGGGTGCGGCAGGGGGTGCGGTTCATCGTGACACCGGCGTCGGCCCTCGTCGCGCGCGAGGCCGTGCGCGCCGGCTACGTCGAAGCCCTGCAGGACGCCGGTGCGATCGTCACCAACACCGCATGTGGTGCGTGCGCCGGGCTCGACCTCGGGGTGTTGGGGGACGGTGAGCGAGCGGTCACCTCGAGCACCCGGAACTTCCAGGGGAGGATGGGCAGTCCGAGCGCTGAGATCTTCCTCGCCTCGTCGGCCACCGTGGCGGCGAGCGCGCTCAACGGCCGCCTGACCGATCCCCGGGAGCTTGCGCGATGACCACGGTGGAAGGCGGCTGCTGGCTGTTCGGCGACGACATCGACACCGACCTCATCCTTCCGGTGCACGCCGCCATCTCCCCGCGCGCGGGCCAGCGGGACACCGTGTTCGAGGCGAACCGCCCGGGTTGGGTGCCGCTCGTCCAGCCGGGGGACCTCATCGTCGCCGGCCGCGGGTTCGGCCTGGGTTCGGGACGTCCTGCCGCCCGGGCGCTCATCGACGTCGGCATCGCCGCGGTCATCGCGTCCACCGTGGACGGGCTGTTCCTGCGGAACGCGGTCGCGTACGGACTGCCGGTGCTGGAGGTTCCCGATGCGACCGCCGCGTTCGTCGAGGGCGATCGGGCGCTGGTGGACCTCGACGCGTGGTCGGTGCGCAACCTGCGAACCGGCGCGCGGCATCAGGCGAAGCGGATCCCCGACTCGTTGCGCGAGACCATGATCTCCGGCGTGCTGCCATGGTTGGCGGCGCAGGGGTACGTTCGCGTGGAGTGAGCGCATCCTGGTTCGGTTGCCGTGCCCGCGCCGGCGAGTGGGCGCTGGTCGTGACCGCGACGATCGGGGCGGCCCTCGGGATGGACGCGGCCGGCCTCCCGTCGGCGGCGTTGTTCGCGGGGCTGGCAGTCGGCCTGGTGTTCTCCGTGCTGCGGCATCCCGACCTCGCGATACCGACGCCGGTCAACCTGGGTGCCTACGCGGTGACCGGCGTGCTGACCGGCCAGTTGATGACGATCGACGTCCTGCGGTCGGTCAGCACGGACTGGCTTCCGGTGCTCTGCTCGCTCCTGTGCACCCTGACGCTGACCGTCGTTGGCGGTCCCACCCTGGAGCGGATGACGGCGCTCGACCGGCCGACGTCGGTGTTCGGGCTGATCGCGGGCGGCGCCGCCGGGGTCATCGTGATCAGCGACGCGGCCGGCGCGGACGCCCGGTTGGTCGCCGTCATGCAGTACCTGCGAGTCCTGGTCGTGATGGTGTGCATGCCGCTGGTCGTGATCGTGGCACCGGCGACCTCCTCGGGTCCCGCGTTGCCCGGGACAGCCGGCGGGGACCCGGCCGCGGGTCTGCTCTTCGTCCTCGGCGCGTCGGTCGTCGGGTTGGTGTTCGGCTGGCTCAGCCGGATCCCCGCCGGGTCGTTGCTCGGCCCACTGCTCGTGGCCGCCGCGGTGGCGCTGGCGCTGCCCGAGGTCGCCCACCCGCCCCCGACGTTCGTGCAGGACGTGGCCTTCGCCGTGATCGGGTTGCAGGTCGGGCTGCGGTTCAACCGGAAGCACCTGCTGCTGGTCGCGCGAGCGCTGTGGGCGATCACGCTGATGATCGCCGCGCTGCTGGTGTCCTGTGGTGCGCTCGGCGCGGGCATGGCCGCCTGGACGGGTCGCCCGCTGCTCGACTGCTACCTGGCGACGACCCCGGGCGGGCTCTACGCCGTGCTCGCCGCGGCGATCGAGACCGGTGCGGACGTGCCGTTCGTCGGCTCGGTCCAGGTGTTCCGGTTGATCGCCGTGCTGGTCGCGGCGCCGTTGCTCGCCGCATACCTGAACCGCGCGAGGACGACCTGACGGCTGCTCGTGCCAAGCGGCCTAATCTTGGCTATTATACGATTGTTTTGGATGACGACTTGATGCGATGCGGAGGTTCACGACAGTGACGAGTGGGCTTCTCGAAGGTGTTCGGGTGCTCGATCTGAGCATGCACCTGTCCGGTCCGTACGGCTCGATGGTGTTGGCGGACATGGGCGCCGAGGTGATCAAGGTCGAGCCGCCGACCGGTGATCCCCAGCGCCTGCTCGAACCCACGAAGCACCAGGTGCCGGTCATCTGGGCGAGTATCAACCGCAACAAGCGAAGCGTGGTGATCGACCTCCGGACCGACGCCGGCCGGGATGTCTTCCTCGAGCTCGTCGCGAAGAGCGACGTGGTGTTCAACAACTACCGGCCGCACGTGCTCGACCGGCTCGGGCTCGACTTCGAGACGCTGAAGGCCGCGAACCCGCAGATCATCGTCGGCAACCTGACCGGATACGGCCTCACCGGTCCGAAGAGCATGTCCCCCGCCTATGACACGGCGATTCAGGCGCTGTCCGGCGGCATGAGCCTGACCGGCCATCCCGGGGCGCCCCCGGCACGCGCGGGTGTGCCGATCTCCGATCTCATCGGCGGCATGTTCCTCGACCTGTCCGTCATTGGCGCGCTGCGCAAGCGCGACCGTACCGGCAAGCCGGTCGTGCTCGACATCTCGCTGTTCGAGAGCAGCCTCTCGTTGCTGATGTACTGGGCCGGGATGGCGCTCAACACCGGGGTGACGCCGCAGCGGCAGGGCAGCGGGAACACCCATGTCTATCCCTACGGCGCCTTTCCGGCGAATGACGGCTGGATCGTGGTCGCTCCCTACAGCGGTGCGTTCTGGCCGAAGCTCTGCGTGGCACTGTCGCGACAGGACTTGCGCGACGATCCGCGGTTTGTGGACAACGACGCACGCGTGGCGAACCGCGACGAGCTGGAGGCGATCCTCAACAAGGAGTTCCGGCGGCGCACGTCGGAAGAGTGGCTGGCGATCCTGCGGGATGCCGACGTTCCCGCGGCGCCGGTCAACACCGTCGGCCAAGCCATGACCGACCCGCAGGTCGCGGCGCGCGGCATGCGTGCGGACATCCCGATCGGCGACGAGGTGTTCTCCTTCGCCGGCAACCCGGTGCGGACCTACCCGGAGACCGCGGCGAGCTACGGGCCGCCGCCCCGCTTCGGCGAGCACACCCGAGCGGTGCTGACCGAGGTGCTCGGCATGGCGGAGGAGAAGGTCACCGAGCTGGCGAACTCCGGCGTTCTCTACGTCGAGGACGTCCACGGGGCGCGCTGGGTCGGCCTGGACAAGAAGAGCACCGACCGGAACTGATCCGTCCGCGGCCCATCCCCCACGGGCGGATCAGCCGGTCGGTCAGCACGCATCGTGGCTGTGCGCCAGGTGCTTGGGCGCCAGCGACCTGAGTCCGACCTCGCGGGCGGCCTGGTCCGCGGTGCCGTAGATCGAGGACAGCTGTAGGGCGTGCTTCATGTACAGGTGCAGGTCGCACTCGTTGGTGAAGCCGATGCCGCCGAAGACCTGCAGTGCCTTCTCGGCGCAGTCGCGCAGACAGGTCGTGATGTGCCCGTGCGCCGTCTGGAGCGTGTGCCCGAGCCGCTGGTCGTTGGTGCGGAGCAGCTGCTCGAGCCAGGAGCAGACGTTGTCCACGGTCGCCGCCTGGACCGCCATGTCGGCGAGGATGTGCGCGACGGCCTGGAACCGGCCGATCGGTCCGCCGAACTGCTCCCGGGTCTTGGCGTAGTCGACGGCCAGGTCGACGAGCGCGTTGAGCACACCGGCGGAGCGCAACGCCCACGCGCAGCCGTGCCAGGTCGGCAGCCACCCAACCGCCTCGTTGTCGCCGGCGATCAACGCCGCCGCCTCGGCGCCGTCCAACGACACCACGCACGGGCTCCACACCGCGTCCGGTGTCGGCAGCCGGCGAATGACCACACCAGGCTGGCCGGTCGCGACGATCGCGAGCGCGGCGCCATAGCTCAGCCCGACAGGCAGCACGAGGTATCGTGCGGCCGGATCGCCTTCTGGCAGGACGACCTGCCCGCTCACCGTCGACTTCGTGGGCATCCGCAGCCGCGGGCGGGGCCCGCCGACCCAGCCGCCGCCGGAGAAGGCCACCGAGCCGTCGTCGAAGCGCAGGTCGGGCGCGGCGTCCGGGAACAGCGACGGGCCGGCCACCGCGGCGGAGAACAGCGGACCGGCGAGCAACGCGGTACCGGCCGCACGGAACGTCGGCAGCACGTCGGCGAACTCGATCTTCTCCGCCGAAGCCGTGTCGAGGAGGGAGAACCAGCCGGCGGCGGCCGCGGCCGGCCATGCCGTGCGTGCCGCGTCGAGCCCGCTGCCCTTGCGCAGCTCCCCGATCTGCCAGACGCGGCCGAGCAGCTCCGTCGCGGCGGACCCGATGAGGTCGCTCGTCGCATCCTTGGTCTCGGTCACCATGCTCATCTCGGCAGTCCTAACACGCGGTTGGCGACGATGTTGCGCTGTACTTGCGCGGTGCCGCTGTAGATCGAGGAGGCGCGGCCGTAGAGGTAGTCGTGGATCCAGCGCCCCTGCTCGGTGCCGTCGGTACCCATCTCGAGCATGCGCTGGTCACCGAGCATGTCGAGGATCCCGCCGAACACCGCCTGCTCGACCTTGCTCAGGAACAGCTTGTCGATCGCGGTCTCGTGGCCGAGCTGGTCCGACTCGAGCCGGCGTGCGACGTCGAAGGCGCGGGCGTCGAGCGCGTCCAGCAGGACGTAGCACTGGCCCACCTTGGCCTCGATGATGTCGTCGGGAGCCCCGAGCGCGGGCAGCGTCTCGTTCACGAAGTCATCCATGGCGGCACGCAGTTCCACCCGGCGGCGCAGGAGATAGCCGCCACGTTCATGCGCGAGCGTGCTCATCGCGGTCCGCCACCCGTCGTTCACCTCGCCGAGCAGGTTCTCGGCCGGGACGACGACATCGGTGAAGAAGACCTCGCAGAACTCCTGGTCCCCGGTGATCTGGGTTAGCGGGCGGACCTCGATGCCCGCCGTGTCCATGGGAACGAGCAGGTAGGAGATGCCGCGCTGGCGGGAGTCCGGGCCGCCGGTGCGCACCAGCAGCGCGCACTGGTCCGCGTGGTCGGCCCAACTGGTCCACACCTTCTGCCCGTTGACGATGAAGGTCCGGGCACTCTCGTCGTAGGTCGCCTTCGTGCGCAGGGAGGCGAGGTCCGATCCAGCCTCCGGCTCGGAGAAGCCCTGGCACCAGATCTCGTCGCCGCACAGCAGCGGCGGAATGTAGCGTGTCCGCTGCTCCTCCGTCCCGTGCTCGAGGATCGTCGGACCGACGATGTCGAGCCCGAGGATGCCGATGGGAAGCGGCAGCCGCTCCCTCGCGATCTCTTCGTACACGGTGATCTGGTCGAGGCCGGTACCCGGCCGGCCGCCGTACTCCGCCCGCCAGCCGATGCCCAGCCAACCCGCGTCGTAGAGCTGCCGCTGCCAGTCGCGCAGCGTCGCGAACGTCTGGGTACGGTTCATGCCGAAGTCGACGGGTGGCCGGTCGATCTGGCTCAGCCAGGTTCTGACCGCGCCCTGTATTTCCTCGGTACGGCTCGGAAGCATGACGGCTCCCTCGTTCCAGGTGCCGGGGCAACCACGGAAGTAGATGTAACCTTATACTAATATCTACCGCGCATCGGCGCCACGTCAACGCACTCCGCGTTCGGGCGACACTCGTTCGTTAGGAATCCAGCAGTCCATGCTAAAGTTAGACAGGTTTTGTCTGGGTTGGACGCTAGTGTTCGCAGGGAGCTCATGAATCGCCGAGATGCGCACGCGGGAATGTCTCGTGCTGACCGCCCGCAGAAGACCGCGACCCTCCTCGCGCGCCGGATCGTACGGGAGATCTTCGAACAGAAGCTCGATATCGGCGATCCACTCGAGTCGGAGCGGGAGATGCTCCAACACTACGACGTGGGTCGCGGCACGCTGCGTGAGGCGTTGCGGCACCTCGAGCTGGAGGGCGTGCTGCGGATCCGCCCCGGCCGCGGTGGCGGACCGATCGTCGACGCGCCGAGCTCGCGGCACCTGGCCAGTACCCTCGCGCTGTTGCTGCAGTTCGAGGGTGCGACGTTCGGCTCCGTGCTGGAGACCCGCAAGCATCTCGAGCCGTTGACCGCCCGGCTGGCCGCAGAGCGGGTGACCCCCGAGCTTCGGCGGGAGCTGGAGGAGTCGGTCGTTCGGATGGACTCACTGCTCGGCGACGCCGACGCCTTCCTCCTCGAGAACCGCGCGTTCCACGGCTGCGTCGCGTGGGGAGGCCGGAACCCGATCGTCGGCTTCTTCATCAACTCCCTGCACTGGATCACCGACGGGTCCGTGCTCGGCGCCCAGTACCCGACGCGCTTCCAGAAGGCGATCAACCTGGCGCACCGCAACATCACCGAGGCGATCGTGGCGGGGGACGCCGACGGGGCGTGGGAAGCGATGGGCGCCCACATGGACGAGACGGCGACCTACTTCAAGAAGAAGTACCCCGAGCTCGTCAACCGCGAGCTCACCTGGGATCTCGTCGACAAATAACCCACCAGGGCACGTCCACGGATCACCGGTGAACGCGACTCGCGCGCGGGCGAATGTGCTCGCGTGGTGGCGCGCGCCGAGGTAGTCGGACTCCCTGCCAGGACGTCGAAATCCTGCTTGCCGGTCCTCGCTTCTCGTTGCCAGCCGCGGTGTGCGGGGTGCGGATCCAGGTGACGGTTCGACCTCCGCGGGGGCCTGGCGGAGGCGGAACCGTCTTGTATAATATTATCACTGTTGCTATGGTTCTCATGGTTGAAGAGCGGTCCGACTCACGCCCCGGGGCCGCGTGCACGTCGGTCCAGATGAGGAGAAGCGGAAATGGGGACATTGCCGTCCGTTGACGAGATCATGGGCTACTTCAGCAGCCTGTCCAACTGGGGACGTTGGGGGAAGGAAGATCAGCTCGGCACGCTGAACTTCATCACAGACAAGAAGCGAGTAGAGGCCGCGAAGCTGATACACGACGGCACGACTGTCTCCACGGCACGGATCTTGGATCCGGACAACCCCGACTCGCTCGGTCGCGGATCCACCCTGCAGCGGTTCATGGTGTGGACCGGCGACTCCGGCATCCCGAACGACCACCTGCACATTGACGGGCCCACCCAGGAGAAGATCCGGTTGCGCGCGGCACGTGAGTACGTCGGCATGGTCGCCCACGGCTCGCAGACCCACGTCGACGCGCTGAGCCACGTCATGTGGGACGGCCATATGTACAACGGGTTTCCCGCGAGTGCCGTCACCACCCAGTTCGGCGCGACCAAGCTGTCCATCCACAATGTCGAGGCCGGCATCGTGAGCCGGGGCGTGCTGCTCGACATCGCGGCACTGCGCGGCGTCGACTGGCTCGGTGTGGGCGAGGGCGTGTACCCGGAGGAGCTCGAGGAAGCCGAGAAGCGCCAAGGGGTCACCGTGCAGGAGGGCGACGTCCTGCTGCTGCGCACCGGGAATTTCAAGCGCGTCGAGGCCGAGGGCATCCACCCGAAGCAGGGGCAGGCGGGCTACTCCGCGGCCTGTCTGCCGTGGCTGCACGAGCGTGGTGTCGCGATGATCTCGTGTGACTCCATCAACGACGTGCAGCCGTCCGGCTACGACCGGGTTGAGCTCATGGCGCCGATTCACGCCGTGGGTCTGTCCGCGATGGGTCTGTGGCTTGTGGACAACATGGCGCTGGACGATCTGGCGGAAACTTGTGCACGGCTGAACCGGTATGAGTTCTTCTTCTCGATGTCGGTGCTGCGGGTGGTCGGTGCGACCAGCAGCCCGGTGAACCCGGTCGCCATCTTCTGATCGATCGCCATGGGCCCCGCGTCTTGGGAGACCGGGGTCCCGGCGTCGCTCTGTGTCGGACGGCCGGACGATGACGATGCGCGTGTACGAGGCGTTGGCCAGGATCTGTGCGGGTGCGGGTGTGGACACCGCCTTCGTCCTGCTGGGCGACGCGAACCTGCTGTGGGCGCTCGCCTTGACGTCCGATTCGGACGTCCGTCTGGTCCGCGCGCGACACGAGAACGCGGCCGTGTTGATGGCCGACGGCTACGCGCGGCGGACCGGGCGCGTCGGGCTCGCCTCCCTCACGTGCGGACCGGGGCTCACCCAGGCCGCCACCGCGCTGACCACCGCCGCGCGGGCGCGCACCCCGCTCGTCGTGGTGGTCGGTGACACTCCGCGCGGGCTGGCGTACAGCTTGCAGGAGTTCCCGCAGCAGGCACTGGTCGCCTCGACCGGGGCGAGGTACCGGCAGCTGAGCAACGCTCCGACGGCTACCAACGGCATGCGGCAGGCGTTCGCCGAGGCGGCTCGGGATCGGATCCCGGTCGTGGTGGGCGTTCCGGTCGACGTGCAGGCGGAGTTCTGCCCGGATGAGCCCGACCTCGCGGCTGCCTGCCGCATGCCGTCGGTGTCCCCGGCGAGGGCGCCGGTCGCGGCACCCGAGGCCGGGGACCTGGACCGGGTGGCCGCACGGCTGCTCGACGCGCGCCGGCCGGTGATCGTCGCGGGGCGCGGGGCGGTGTTCTCCGGCGCCCGGGACGCGCTGCTCGCAGTCGCCGACGAGATCGGCGCGTACTACGGGAACACGTTGCGGGCCAACGGTTTCTTCCGCGACTGCGCGTATGACATCGGCATCGTGGGCGGCTTCTCGACCGACTCGGCGCGCGGTGTGCTGGAGTCGGCCGACGTGGTGTTGGCGGTCGGCGCCAGCCTTGGCCACTACACCACCGATGGCGGCGGGCTGTTCCGCGGCGCGCACGTAACACAGCTGGACATCAGCCCGCAGTTCTGGTGCCAAGGCGTGCGGGCGGCCGACGACTACCTGGTCGGCGACGCGCGCCTGGGGGCGGAGGGACTGCTGGCGCGGATCCGTGCGGCCGGGCGCCCGTCCGGACGGGACGACCGGATCGCCGTCAACCCCGCCGGGCCGGGCGGCGACACGACGGGGCGGTTCGAGGGGGACGGTGCCGGCGCGCTCGATCCCCGCCGTGCCACCGAGATACTGAACCTTGCCCTGTCCGAAGAGTCCTTTGTGGTCATCGGTGCCGGCCACTTCTGGAACTTCGCCGTGCTGGGACTGGCAGCGCCGAAGGTGGGCCAGGTCGAGTACGCGCCGATCCATTTCGGCGCCACCGGTGACGCGCTCGCGTTGGCGATCGGCTCGTGGAGCGCGGACCGGTCGACGCCGGTGTACGCGATCGAAGGCGACGGGAGCCTCTTCATGGCGCTCCCCGAGTTGGACACCCTGGCCCGGGAGCGAGCCAGGGTGTGCGTCCTGGTGATGAACGACAGCGCGTACGGCGCGGAGGTCCACAAGCTGCGCCAGCTGAACCTGCCCGAGGACTGTGCCACGTATCCGACCACCGACTTCGCGTCGCTCGCGCGTGCCATGGGACTGGACGGCGTCACGGTGGACCGGGACGACGGCACCCTGGACACCGTCCTCGCAGATTTCGCGGAGTCCGGACGGCCGACGGTGGTCGACGTCCGCGTCTCGCGTTCAGTCGTGTCCACGCACCTGCCCCCGCCGATCACGATGTCCCACGGGCCGGTGGCACCGTGACGCCGCTGGCTCGTATGTCGCCTCAGCGCGGCATATGGTTATACTACTTATACGCAGCCAGAGCGTTCGAGCCGGTGGGATTGTGTCCATGAGCGACATAAGGCGCACGCCGTCGGGCATCGTTACGACGACGGAGTCCGGGGTGGAGATCGAGGCCGACTACGCACCGGCGGACGGAGTGGACCCGCGGGTGGGCGCTCCCGGTGAGTTCCCGTACACACGTGGTATCCACCGGGAGATGTACCGGCAACGGCTCTGGACGATGCGCCAGTACTCTGGCTTCGGCGACCCCGCGCTGTCCAACCAGCGCTATCGCGCGCTGATCGAGGCCGGGCAGACCGGCCTCAGCGTCGCGTTCGACCTGCCGACCCAACTGGGCTACGACTCCGACGACCCGCTCGCCACCCCCGAGGTCGGTCGGGTCGGCGTCGCGATCGACACACTCCAGGACCTGGACGACCTGTTCGACCAGGTCCCGCTGGACCACGCCAACCCGAGCTTCACGATCAACGCGCCGGCTCCCGTGCTCGCCGCCATGTACGTTGCGCTGGCGCGCCGGCGCGGCACCGACCTGAGCAAGCTGCGGGCCACGCTGCAGAACGACATCCTCAAGGAGTTCCTCACTCGCGGCGCGTACGTCTTCCCGCCGGGGCCGTCGGTCAAGCTCGCCATAGACGTCATCGAGTACTGCAACGAGGTGACGCCCTCGGTCTACCCGATCAGCGTGTGCGGCAGCCACATCCGCGACACGGGAGCTACCGGCCTGGACGCGCTCGCGATCACGCTCGCCGACGCGCTCGCGTATCTGAGGGGGACCGTCGACCGCGGGCTGAACGCGGCCGCCGTGGCGTCCCGGTTCAGCTTCCTCTTCTGTGCCAGGCAGGATCCGCTGGTCGAAGCGGCGTCGATCCGGGCCGCTCGCCGGCTGTGGGCGTACACGCTGCGCGACCAGCTGGGCATCGACGATCCCGCCGCGCTGAAGTTCCGGTTGTTCAACTCCAGCTCGAACCAGATGTTCACCCGGCACGAGCCGCTCAACAACATCGTCCGCGGCACGCTCGCCGGCCTCGGGGTGATTCTCGGCGGGGCGCAGGCGGCGACGGTGATCGGCTACGACGAGGCCTATGACATTCCGTCCGAGGAAGCGCAGCGGGTCGGCCTTCGCACGCAGCAGATCCTCGCCTACGAGACACACATCCCGGCGACCGTCGACCCGCTCGCCGGGTCGTACTACGTCGAGGCGCTCACCGACGAGAGCGAGCAGCGGCTCGCCGCCTTCCTCGCCAAGATCGACGAGCGGGGCGGCGTCGTCAAGGCGATCGAGGACGGGTGGATCCAGGAGCTGATGTACGACCGGGCGTACGAGCTCGAGAAGGGGATCGCCAACGGGGACGTCTCCGTCGTCGGCGTCAACACCTTCGCCACCGGCGGGGCCACCGACGCCGATCTGTACACACTCGACGGTGCACTGCACCAGGTGGACGAGACGGTGGTGGCCCGGCAGGTCGACCGGCTGGAGCGGCACCGCGCGAAGCGTGACGGCGCGGCCACACGCCGGGCTGTCGACGACATCCGACGAGCGGCGCAGGACGACCGCAACGTGTGCCCTGCCATCGAGGTCGCGGTTACCGCCGGCGCCACGGTGGGTGAGTGCATGAGCGCGCTTCGGGACGCGTACGGGGTCTACCACGAGGGCGGGAAGATCTAGGCATGGACGGTGTCGGCCGGCGGGCGCGGGTGCTGATCGCGAAGATCGGGCTGGACGGCCACGATCGCGGTGCGCGCATCGTCGCCAGGGCACTTCGGGACGCCGGCATGGAGGTCATCTACACCGGCCGACACGTGTCAACCGAGGCGATCGCGTCCATCGCGGTCGCCGAGGACGTCGACATCGTCGGCGTCAGCATCCTGTCCGGCGCGCATGTCCCGCTCGTGCGTTCGTTGGTCCGCGCCCTGGAAGCGGCGGGGATCCGCGATGAGGTGGACGTTGTCGCCGGAGGAACGGTGTCGACCAGGGCAACGCGTGACGAGCTGTTCGCACTCGGCGTCGCCGACGTGTTCGCAGGCGGCACACCGTTACCCGACGTGGTCCGCCGGGTGGAGGAGATCGCTCTGCGGCGGGCCGCCGGCAGGCGATAGACAGCGGCACATCCGCCGCACCGGACCGAACTGGATAGTTCTCGGATAGATCCCGACGCTTTCCTTGACGGTGACGTTAATATGATTATTATATGCCTAGGCTCGGGGGTGGGCATGGCAGGAGTTGGGCGATGAAGACCAGCGGATACCGTGTTGCACGCACTTCGGGCGTGCTCGCATCCATCGCGGGGCTCGCGATGGTGCTCGGAGTCGCTTGCGGCAGCGACGATGGTTCAGGTGGCGGCGGCGAGTCGTCCGGCGGGATGACCGCGATCAAGATGGTCGTTCCGCAGTCCATTCAGTACATTCCAGTGTTCGCCGCGATCGATGGAGGGTACTTCGAGAAGCAGGGCCTCGACGCCTCCGTCAGCGAGTTCACCGATGTGCAGGCCGCGCGGACGGTCTTCCTGTCCGGTGACGTCGACGTCCTGGTCGGCGCCTCGATCGGCAACACCGCGCTGAACGACAACGTACCGATCAAGCACGTGGTCGGGCTCTACACCGGAGACGCGCAGCAGATCGTGCTCAAGAAGGACCTGGAGAGCAAGGTCGAGGCCGGAGACGTCAACGCGCTGAAGGGGCTCACCCTCGCGACCACGACGCCCGGGTCGGGCGCGGACACCACGCTGCGGGCGCTGCTGAGCCAGAACGGCATCACCGACGCGAAGGTGATCAACAACAACGGTCTCGCCGGCGCCTACTCCGCGTTGTCCGAGGGACGGGTGGACGGGATGATCACGGCTGAGCCGTTCACCACCAACGCGATCGAGGACGGGCTCGGCTTCCAGCTCATGGACCTGGCCGACGCACCCGACGCGTGGCCGGTCGGCCAGAAGCTGCCCTCGGTGGTGTTCTCCGTCAAGGAGGACTTCTACAACGACAACCGCGAGACCGTCGACAAGTTGGTCGCCGGGGTGGTCGACGCCCTCATCGACTTCCAGAAGGATCCGGCACCTCTCGTGGCCGCCGCGCAGAAGGCCATGCCGGACCAGGACAAGGATCGGACCGCCGAGGTGGTGAACAAGGTTCTGCCTCGCTATTCGCCGATCATCAACGAGGACGGCTGGGATCCGGCGATGGATCTCTGGCTGGAGACGGGCGCGCTCGAGAACCGGGTCGAGTACGACCAGATCGTGGCGACGGACTACGAGAAGGAATGGGCGAGGTTCACCCCCAGCTCGTGACAAACCCATCCTGCCGACCGCCGTGCCGCCCGCGGCCGCACACCCCGCAGCCGTGGGCGGCGCCGCCAGGAACAAGAGTTCGGGACGTATCGTGAAGCGACGACGCGGATCAGTGTCCACTTTCGCCTTGGGCACGATGGGCCTGGCGATCGTGGTCGTCGTCTGGGCCGTGGTGAACGCTTCCGGAACCGTGAGCGAGCGGACCCTTCCGTCGCCGGCGACGACGTTCGACCGGTTCGCCCGCGACGTGACCTCCGCCGACTTCCTGCGGGTCCACCTGCCGACCACGGCCTGGACCGCCTTCCTGGCCGTGGTCATCGGCATGGCGGCGGGCGTGCTCGTCGGGGTGATCCTGTTCCGGTGGCACTCGCTCTACCGTCTGCTGAGGCCATACATCGCGTTCGCGAACGCCGCGCCGCGGATCGCGTTGATCGCACCGCTGGTGCTGGCGTTCGGCACGGGGGTCGCGAGCAAGATGGCCCTCGGTGTCTCGCTCACCATCTTCGTCGCTCTGCTCGCGGCGTACGGGGCGCTGGCGGCGGTCGACACGTCGCTGGCTCAGTCCGTCAGGTGCCTCGGCGGCACCGAGATCGATGTGTGGCGCTACGTCATGCTGCGGGCGATCGTGCCGAACCTCATCGCGACCTTGCGCATCGTGGTGAGCCTCGGACTGCTGGCTGCCGTGGCCGGCGAGATGATCGTCTCCGAGGCGGGGATCGGCTGGCTGATCGCCCGCCGTGGCGCCGTCGTGGACATCGCCGGCGTGTTCAGCATGCTGGTGGTGCTCGCCCTGCTCGCCGCGTTGCTGAACGCGCTCATCGACATTCTTGCCAGGCAGGCCACGAAATGGACCTGAACCGCTTCTCCGAGGAGGCCCGGATGCTGGAGCATTCCGCACCCTCGATCAGTCCTGCGGGCGCGAACGGTACGTCAAGTGCCCTGCGCACGGAGGATCTGGCGATCGAGTTCGTATCCGGCGACCGCCGGGTACTCGCGGTCGATTCGTTGAACGTCAACATCCAGGAGGGCGAGTTCGTCTGCATCGTCGGCCCGAGTGGCTGCGGGAAGTCCACTCTGTTGAACGCGGCCGCCGGGATCCTGCTCGACGATCAGAAGCAGGGCGTGAACGTCGACATCACCGGAACCCTGGAACTGGCAGCCGGTTCGAACCGGCACGACGGCTCGATCGGATACGTGTTCCAGTCGGACACGGTGCTGCCGTGGCTGTCCGTGGAGCGCAACGTGGGACTGCCGCTGAAGTTCGCCGGTGTCCGGGACTGGAAGCCAAGGGCGCAGTCGTGGCTCGCCCGCCTCGGCCTGAGTGACTTCGCCGATGCCTACCCCAGGACCCTGTCGGGTGGCATGCGCAAGCGGGTGCAGGTGGCGCAGGTGTTCGCGCAGAACCCCAGGCTGATGCTGATGGACGAGCCGTTCGGCTCGCTGGACGCCCAGACTCGGGCCGTCGTCCAGGAGGAGTTCGTCCGCATCTGGGAGACCGAGTCGAAGACCGTCCTGTTCGTGACCCACGACCTCACCGAGGCGATTCTCCTCGCGGACCGGATCCTGTGCATGTGTGCCCGGCCGGGCAAGATCGTGCGGGAGTTCATCGTGGACATTCCGCGGCCGCGCACCGTCAAGGGAGTCGCCGACCACCCGTCCTTCTCGAAGCTGTACTCGGAGCTGTGGTCTGTGCTCGAAGAGGAAGCCAGGATGACGGCCGCCATGGGCAACAAGGCGTAGCGGCGGTGAACACCATCGCCGAGACCCGCCCGCAGGCCATCTCCAGCCGGCGGCGGCCCCGGACGCGCCGGAAGGGAAGAGCGCGGGCCCTGCTGCTGCTCCAGCACATCCTGCTGATCGGCGGGTTGCTCGCTCTGTGGCAGGTGTTGGTCACCACGGAGGTGCTGCCGCTGATCGCGGTCGGCAGCCCGGAGTCCGTCTGGAACGCGGCGAAGGAGATACTGCCGGCCATCGAGGTCTGGACCGCGACGGCACAGACCGCCGGCAGCTTGCTGCTCGGTGTGCTGATCGGTGGCACGTCGGGCATGCTGCTCGGTGTCTTCCTGCACCGGCTGCCCCGGGTCAAACAGCTGGTCAACGGGGTGGTCGTGCCGCTTTACACGATTCCGCGCGCGGCGCTTGTGCCGCTGTTCATCGCGTGGTTCGGCTTCGGCCGGATCTCGGTGGTCATCGTGGCGGCGATCCACGGCTTCGCCCTGGTCTACGTCGCCATCGGCGGCGCCCTGGCGTCGGTGGACAAGTCGCTGGCCGCATCGGTGCGCACGATGGGCGGCGGGGTCGTCGCGGTGGGCTTCTACGTCTACTTCTGGTCGGCGATCTCGCAGGTGGTGGTCGGCTTCCGACAGTCGATCAACCTCGGCCTGATGAGCGTCATCGTCGCCGAGATGATCGGTGCCTCCGGTGGCCTGGGGGCCCTGCTGGTCTTCAGCATCAACCGGTTCAACGTCTCGGACGCGATGGTCTACCTACTCGTCGCCGCGAGCTTGGCGGTGGCGATGGACACCATCGTGGTATTCCTCCAGTCCAGAATCGTCAAGTGGTGACGACGGGTCCCGCGAGCCTTGTATCGGCCGTTAAAATATGCTAACAATAATCTTGATAATAAGTATATGGCCAGTAGGAGTGTGGCGATGAGGCTGCGAGCGAACACCACGGTTCTGGTTACGGGAAGTACGAAGAATCTCGGCCGGGCTGCCGTCCTGGCGTTCGCCGAGGGCGGCGCGAACGTGATCGTGAGTGGACGCTCCGATGTGGACAGGGCGGAGGCCGTCGCCACGGAGTGCGAGAAGGCCGGCGGCAGGGCCATCGTCTCGATGGGCGACATGTCGGTGCCCGCGGACGTGGAGCGGGTCGTCGCCGACGGGCGGGCCGCCTTCGGCTCGATCAACGTGTACGTGGCCAACGCCGCGATCCGCCCGCACCAGGCGGTGGAGAAATTGTCCTATGAGGACTGGGACAACGTCCTCAAGGTCAACCTCAGCTCCGCCTTCTACCTTGCGCACAACATCGTGCCGATGATGCTGGAGCAGGGCTGGGGCCGCATCTTGCACACGTCCGGGGCGGACGGCTTCGTCGGCTGGGAGAACCGCGCGCACAACGTCACCGCCAAGGCGGGCATCCACGGGCTGACCAAGGCACTGGCAAAGGAACTCGGCCCGAGCGGCGTCACGGCGAACACCGTGGTGCCGGGGGCGTTCGACACCACGCGGGACCCGGTGAACTATCCGAACTGGAACCCGCACGTGTTCGGCACCACTCTGCCGGTCCGGCGGATCGGCAGGCCGGAGGAGTACGGCGCGCTGTGCCGCTTCCTCGGCTCGGACGAGTCGGGCTACATCTCCGGTCAGGCCATCCACATCAGTGGTGGCCAGGTCATGGTCTGACCGGGGGCGGCAGATGCGGGATGCCTTCGTGGTGGATGCCATCCGGACTCCGGTCGGCAAGCGTGGCGGGGGGCTGTCCGGCGTGCACCCGGCGGACCTCGGCGGCTTCGTCATGGCCACGCTCGTCGAGGCGACCGGCATCGATCCGGTCAGGGTCGGCGACGTCATCTTCGGCTGCCTCAACACGATGGGCGCGCAGGCGGGCAACGTGGCGCGGACCGCGTGGCTGTCCGCCGGGCTGCCGGAGAACGTGCCGGGGGTGACGATCGACCGCAGGTGCGGCTCATCCCAGCAGACGATCGACTTCGCCGTGCAGGGCGTGGCGGCCGGGGTGCACGAGCTGGTGATCGCGGGCGGGGTCGAGGTGATGAGCCTGGTGCCGATCGGCAGCCCGGCCGCGGTCGGCGCCGAGCGCGGCATGGGGGAGCAGTTCGGCAGCGCGGGCTGGGTCAGCCGGTACGGCAGCCAGCCCGTCACCCAGTTCCGCGCGGCGGAGCTGATCGCGGAGAAGTGGGACATCACCCGCGAGCAGATGGAGTCTCTCGCGCTGGACAGCCACCGCCGCGCGATCACCGCGTGGGACGAGGGCCGCTTCGACCGCGAGGTCGTGCCCTACGGCGACCTCGCCAGGGACGAGGGCCCCCGGCGGGAGACCTCGCTGGCGAAGATGGCGACGCTTGAGCCGCTGTCCGAGGGCGGCCGGGTCACCGCGGCGGTGTCGAGCCAGATCAGCGACGCGGCGGCCGCCGTGCTGATCGCCTCCGAGGCGGCGGTGCGGGAGTTCGGGCTGACCCCGCGGGCGCGGATCCGGGCCACCGCGGTCGTCGGCAGCGACCCGGTGATGATGCTGACCGGGCCGATCCCGGCCACCCGGGAGGTGTTGCGGCGTGCCGGGCTGTCCGTCTCGGACGTGACCTGTTCGAGGTGAACGAGGCGTTCGCGCCGGTCGTGCTGATGTGGGCGAAGGAGCTGGACGTCCCACTGGAGCGCACCAACGTCAACGGGGGAGCGATGGCCCTCGGCCACCCGCTCGGCGCCACCGGCGCGCGGATCTTCACGACCATGCTGCACGAGCTGGAGCGCACCGGCGGCCGACGAGCCCTGCAGACCATGTGCGAGGGCGGCGGCACCGCCAACGCGCTGATCATCGAGCGGCTCTAGCGCGTTGATGGACCGGGCCCGCGTCGCCGGCCTGGTCTACGGGCGTGCGCCGGACTCGTCGACCGGAACCCCCGCGCTGCGGATGAAGGCCGCCAGCAGCTGATAGAAGCCAACCAACACGATCAGCTCCACGAGCTGCTCGTCGTGGAATGTGGACCGCAGCCGCGCCCACGTGGTGTCGGCGAACCCGCCGCCGTCGAGGACCTCGTCGGTCATCGTCGCCAGCAGGCCCAGGCGTCCGCCGGTCACCGAGATCTCCTCGCGCAGCCGCCCGATGTCCTCATCGGACAAGCCGGCGTCCCGACCCTGCCCGATGTGGTGGTGCCACTCGTAGTCGCAGCCGAGGCGGGCCGACACGCGCAGGATCACGGTCTCCCGGTCCACCGGGCCGATCCGCCCGCTGTTGGTCAGCGTCCCGCCGAGCGCACCGAGCCGGCGCAGGACTGTCGTGTTGTGCGCCAGCACGGTGAACACGTTGAGCGGCTTGCCGTTCGCGCTGTGCAACATCTTCGCCAGCAGCTCCGTGCGCTCGGGCGTCGGGGGTGCGGGAGTGAGCCGTTCGGGCACCGGACCTCCGCTCACAGGCCGACCGACTTGGAGATGATGCTCTTCATCACTTCGCTCGTCCCACCATAGATCCGGGACACCCGCGCGTCGGCGTACATCTTGGCGATCGGGAACTCGGTCGTGTACCCGTACCCGCCGAACAGCTGTAGGCACCGGTCCATCGTTCGGCCCTGCACCTCCGTGCTGAACAGCTTCGCCATCGCCGCCTTGGCCGGGGTGAGCTCGCGGCGGTCGTGCTGCTCGACCGAGGCGTCGACGAGATGCTGCGCGGCCTCGATCTCGGTGGCCACCGAGGCGATCTCGAACTTGGTGTTCTGGAACGACGCGATCGGCCGGCCGAAGGCGTGCCGCTGCTTCACGTACCGGATCGTCTCCTCCATGGCCGAGCGCGCGGCCGCCACCGAGTGCACGGCGATCGAGAGGCGCTCCTGCGGGAGGTTGGCCGTCAGGTGCTCGAAGGCCCGGCCCTCGGTGCCCAGCAGGTTGTCCCGTGGTACCGACACGTTGTCGAAGAACAGGTCAGTGGTGTCCTGCGACTTCAGCCCGATCTTGTCCAGGCTCCGGCCACGGACGAACCCCGGCATCCCGTTCTCCACGACCAGCAGGGACAGCCCCTCGCGGCGGTTGTCGGTCATCTCGGTCCGCACGACGACGATCACCAGATCGGCGATCCGCCCGTTGGTGATGAACGACTTGCTCCCGTTGAGCACGAACCCGTCACCCTCGGGCACCGCGCGGGTCGAGATGCCCGCGAGGTCGGATCCGGCCCCCGGCTCGGACATGGCGATCGCGCTCATCGCCCGGCCGGACGTCAGGTTCTTGAGCCAGCGGTCGCGCTGGGCGGGGGTGGACAGGCCGAGGAAGTACGGCAGCACGATGTCGGCGTGCACGCGGATCGAGCCGAGCGCGATGTGCGCCTTGGCGATCTCCTCGCACACGACCGCGTTGTACTTGAAGCTGCTGGTGCCGCCCCCGCCGTACTCGCTCGGCGCCTGCATCCCCAGCAGGCCGAGCTCACCGGCCCGCAGGAGGAAGTCCCGGTCGACCGTGCCGGCCCTCTCCCAGGCGTCGGCCTTCGGCGTCGCCTCGCGGGCGAGGAAGTCGCGCACCACGGATCGGAATGCCTCGTGGGAGTCATCGAAGATGGGCCGGCTCACGTCGTACTCCTGCCTGTCTTGCGGTTGAAGTAGAATAGGATAACTATATGACGTGATTTGCGCTGACGGCCAGCCGCACCGCGGTTGCGAGAGGAGAGACACGTGACGCGAGTGCCAGCGCCGGTCGACGATGACCGGGCGAGCGGGGACGGGGTGTCGGTCGAGCGGCCCGAGGAGGGCATCGCGGTCGTGACGCTCGACCGTCCGGCGAAGCTCAACGCGATCGACTGGGCGATGCACGAGCGGATTCCCGATGTGCTGGCCGAGCTCGGCGGCGAGGAGTCCGTCTCGGTCATCGTCCTGCGTGGCGCTGGCCGGGCGTTCTCCGTCGGCGGAGACGTGACGCTGATGGCGGACATGGTCTCCGACACACGGTCGATGGCCGCCGTCCACCGCTCGGCGGTCCGCCTGTTCCACGAGCTCGTGACCGTGCCGCAGCCGACCATCGCCGTCGTCGACGGGCCGGCGATCGGGCTCGGCGCGACGATCGCCCTGGCCTGCGACCTGGTGTACGCCGGGCCGTCGGCCAGTTTCTCCGACCCGCATGTCCAGATGGGACTGGTGCCCGGCGACGGCGGCGTGATCGTCTGGCCGCTGTTGCTCGGGCCGGCCAGGGCGAAGCGGTTCCTGATGACCGGTGACCGGCTGAACGCCGCGGAGGCCGCCGCCCTCGGGCTCGCCGAGGCGGTGACCGACACCGACAGCGCGTTCGAGCCGGCCATGCGGATGGCGCGCCGCCTCGCCGCCGGGCCGAGCTTTGCCATCCAGGCGACGAAGTCTCTGGTCAACCACTACATCCGGGACGCGGCTGAGCGGCTGCTGCGGCCGAGTCTCGTGCTGGAGGCCCGCTCGCAGGAGACGGACTACCACGCCCGCGCGGTCGCCACGTTCCTCGCCGGCGGCCGGCCGAGGTTCTGACCGGCGTCCGAACGCCGCCGAGGAGGCTGTCCGAGTGAGCGGGTACGAACTGCGTCGGGATGGGGCTGTCGTTCGGTTCGTCCTGCGCCGGCCCGAGGTCCGCAACGCGCTGACGCCGGAGATCCTCCGGGCGCTGGAGCGGACCGCACGCGAGGTCGGCGAGGACCGCGAGACGCGCGTGCTGGTTGTCGAGGCCGGCCCCGGCGAGCCGTTCTCCAGCGGGTTCGACTTCGCCGCGCTCCGTGAGCTGACGGGCCGGGAGTCCGAAGTGGACGACATGCTCCGGGCCACCGCCACCGCGCTCGAGGAGACACCGGTCCCGGTGGTCGTGGCGATCTCCCGGTACTGCTACGGCGCGGCGCTGGAGCTGGTGCTCGCCTGCGACCTCCGCCTCGCCGCGGCCGGCTCGCGGTTCGCGCTGCCGATCGCCGCGATCGGCAGGATCTACCCGGTCGATGGCATGCTGCGGCTCATCCGGGCGGTCGGCGCGTCCGGCGCGGTCCGGCTGCAACTCGCCGCGGAGCCGATCGACGTGCGGCGGGCGCTCGCGTGGGGGCTGGTGCACGACATCGCACCGGTCAACCAGCTCGGCGCGCGGGTCGACGAGCTCGTCGGCTCGCTGCTGCGGAGCTCGCCGAACGCACTCGCCGAGATCAAGCGGATGATGCGCGCCCTGCAGGTGGGCATGGCCGAGGACCTCCCCCGGCTGCGCGTGGTCGAGGACGTCTACCGCAGCGCCGTCGCGCGGCTGCGGGCGAGCGGCGACTTCGACGAGGGCGTCGCCGCCTTCATCGACAAGCGACCCCCGTCGTGGGCGGTCTGACACGGAGGATGTGCACATGGACCTGACCGGAGCTGGGGCATTGGTCACCGGAGGTGCCTCCGGGCTCGGCCTGGCGACGACTCGGCGGCTGCTCGACGCCGGCGCGCGAGTGACCGTTCTGGACCGCGACGAGGCCACAGTCGAGCGGGTGGGCAAGGAGTTCGGCGGCGCCGTCGAGGCGGTGCTCGGTGACGTCGGCGAGGCGGCGGATGTCCGCGCGGCGGTCGGGCACGCGGCCGGCATCGCACCGCTGCGGGTGGTGGTGCACTGCGCGGGCCGTGGTGGCGCGCTACGGATCCTCGACCGGGACGGGAACGCGTCGGAGCCGACCAGGTTCCACGAGGTGGTGCGGGTGAACCTGTACGGCACGTTCAACGTCCTGCAGGCCGCGGCGGCGGCGATCGGCGCCAACCCGCTCGTCGGCGAGGAGCGTGGCGTCGTCGTGCTCACCGCATCGGTCGCCGCCTACGAGGGACAGATCGGCCAGCTCCCGTACGCGGCGTCGAAGGCGGCGATCGTCGGGCTCACCCTGCCCGCCGCGCGTGACCTGGCAAGCCGCCGGATCCGGGTCGTGACGATCGCGCCCGGCCTGTTCGACACCCCGCTGCTCGGCGGCCTGCGCGAGGACATCCGCCAGGGCCTCGCCGCGTCCGTGCCACATCCGCAGCGGCTGGGCGACGCGGACGAGTACGCGGCGCTCGCGCTGCACATCGTCAGCAACCCGATGCTCAACGGCGAGACGATCCGGCTCGACGGCGCGCTGCGGATGGCGCCGAGATGACCCCGTTGTACGACGGCGAGCACGTCTCGATCGGCCTGGACGTCGAGACCGGCGTCGCGCGGATCCGGCTGCACCAGCCGCCGGTGAACGCGCTGAACGGCCGGTTGCGCCGCGAGCTCATGGAGGCGGTCGGGCTGCTGCGGGACACCGAATCGGCTCGGGCCGCCGTCGTGTGGGGTGGCCCGGACGCGTTCGCGGCGGGCGCGGACCTCAAGGAGATGATGGTCACCGACCCGGGCGACACCCGGCTTTCGGACACCCTGCGCCGGGCGCTGCTGGCCCTGGAGCAGGTCCCGAAGGCGACGATCGCCGCGGTCGCCGGCCCGGCCATCGGCGGAGGTTGCGAGCTGGCGCTGGCCTGCGACTTCCGCTTCGCCGACCCGGAGGCGAAGTTCGGCCTGCCCGAGGTGCGGCTCGGTCTGATGCCGGGGGCGGGCGGAACCCAGCGGCTGCCCCGGCTGATCGGGACGGCACGGGCGAAGGAACTCATGTACTCGGGCCGGATCATCGGCGCGGCGGAGGCCCTCGAGATCGGGCTGATCGACCGTATCGTGGCACCGGGAGACGTCCACCGCGCCGCGGTCGAGACGGCGACGGGGTACGCACGCGGGGGCACCGCGCTCGGCTCGATCAAGGAGGCGGTGCGCGAGGGCATGCAGCGGCCGCTCGAGGACGGGCTGACGCTGGAGCGGTCCCTGTTCACCCGGTGCCGCCGCAGCGGCGAGGCACAGCGCCGGATCGAGCGCTTCGTCAACAAGGCGCACTAGGCCCAAGCTCGGGAATGTCAGAAATGTGGCGCTCGCCCTTGCCGGAAAGCCTGTACCGCCTCGTGGAAGTCGGGGGCGTCGGCCAGGGCCGCGATGGCCGCGGCCTCGTGGTCGAGCTGGGCGGCCAGCGACGACTCGAGGCCGAGGTCGAGCAGGGCCTTCGTCCGCCGCAACGCCTCGCGCGGCCTGTGGGCCAGTTGCCGGGCGAGGTTCGTCGCGGTGTCGTCGAGTTCCGCGTCCTCGACGCAGCGCCAGATCATCCCCCAGCTCTCTGCCACCTCGGCGGTGACCGGCTCGCCGAGCAGCGCGGCGCCACGGGCGCGGGCGCGGCCGATCAGCCGGGGCAGCAGCCACGTCCCGGCCGCGTCCGGAAGCAGGCCCATGCGCGGCGCGGATCCGATGTGGAACGACGCGGACCGGCCCGCGAGCACGATGTCGGTGGCCAGGGCCAGCCCGACACCCGCGCCGACGGCGGCGCCGTTCACCGCGGTGACAACTGGCTTCGGGAACGTCACCAACGTCCTGATGAGAGGGTTCAGCCGCGCCCGCATACCGTCCCGAATGGATGATCCGGCCGTCGTCCCGTTGGTCTCCCGGCGAGCCTTGAGGTCCATGCCGGCGCAGAACGCCCGCCCGGCCCCGGTCAGCAGCACCGCCCGCACCGATTCGTCGCCGCGCGCCTCGTCAAGCTCGTGTCGGAGCCGCAGCTGCATCTCTGGCGTGAACGCGTTGCGGGCTTCGGGGCGGTTGAGGGTCAGCCGCAGCACTTGTTCGACCTGCTCGGTCACGATGTCGGCCATCGACTTCCTCCGGAGCGCGGGAAAGAGCATGGGCTTTGGGCCGCTAATATGACATAATAGTATTCATTATAAGCCTGTCATGGTCTGGATCGACTCGTTGGTCGGAGCGGAGGATCTCGTGCCCAGCGTGGACTTGACCAGGGAAGGCGCCGTCGCTGTCGTGACACTGAACGCGCCTGGCTGGGCGAACGCACTCGTCCCCGAGATGGCGGCCGAGCTGATACACGTGGTCGACGAGATCGACGCGGACCCGGCGATCGGCGCGGCGATCATCCGCGGCGCCGGCGACAACTTCTGCTCGGGCGCCCATCGGGACGTGCTCGCGAAGGTGGGCCAGGACCCGGCCGAGCCCACGCGGTACGGCATGACCGGCGCCGTCTACGAGGCGTTCTACCGGGTCGGGCAGCTCGGGGTACCGTCGATCGCCGCGGTCCGCGGTGCGGCGGTCGGCGCCGGGATGAACCTCGCGCTGTCCACCGACCTCCGGATCGTGGCGACCGACGCCCGACTCACGGCCGGCTTCATGCGGATCGGCATTCATCCCGGCGGCGGGTTCTTCGTGATCGGGGACCGGACCATGCGCCGGGAGGCAACCGCCGCGCTCGGGCTGTTCGGTGAGGTGATCGACGGCACCAGGGCCGAGCGGATCGGCCTGGCATGGCGCGCGGTCCCGTCCGACGAGGTCGAGACCACGGCCATGGAGCTGGCCGCGGTCGCGGCCAAGGACCCGGAGCTCGCCCGGCGCACGGTCCGCTCGTTCCGCCAGGAGCTCGGGCCGCCGACCGTGTCCTGGGATGTCGCTCTCGAGGCGGAGCGGGCGTCGCAGATGTGGTCGCTGCGGCGGCGTGCGGCAGCGGGGGATACCTGATGTCACAGTCCGGTGTCGAGGTCAACGAGGAGCTGACCGACCTTCCGGTCGTGGGGCTCGCCGCCGAGCGGTCCGGCGGGGACGCGGCGGCACTGCGTGGCGAGGTCGCCGGTCTGCTGCGGCGATGGCGGCTGGCGGGTCGCTTCGAGCCGCGCTGCGATGCCTGGTTGCTCGGCTACGACCTGTCGTTCAGTGCGTTGATCGCCGAGCAGGGCTGGATCGGCATGGCGTGGTCACCGGCTTACGGCGGCGGCGGCCGCTCCTACCGCGAGCGGCTGATCGTCACCGAGGAGCTGTTGCGGGCCGGTGCCCCGGCCGCGGCGCACTGGATCGCCGACCGGCAGATCGGTCCGTCGATCTTCGCCTACGGCTCGGACCGGTTGAAGGCCGAGATACTGCCCGCGATCGCTAGGGCCGAGGCGCGCTTCTGCCTCGGCATGTCCGAGCCGGACGCCGGATCGGACCTGGCCTCGGTTCGGACCAGGGCGGAGCGAGTCCCCTCCGGGTGGCGCCTGCACGGGCAGAAGGTCTGGTCGAGCCATGCGCATCGCAGCAACTTCGGCTACGTGCTCGCCCGCACCAGCGGCTCGCCGGGCGAGCACCGGGGGCTCACCGAGTTCGTCCTGGACATGGATCAGCCCGGCGTCGACGTCCGCCCGATCGAGGATCTGCGTGGCGAGCGGCACTTCTGTGAGATCTTCTTCGACGGTGCCTTCGTGCCCGACGGCCGCGTGCTCGGCGAGGTCGGCTCCGGTTGGCCGCAGGTCGTCGCGCAGCTCGCCTTCGAACGGGGTGGCACCGAGCGGATCCTCAGCACCTACCCGCTGCTCGCGTCGCTGGTCCGGCTCGTCCACGACGGCACGATCGACGACCACCACCAGCAGGTGGGCCGGCTGGTCGCCCTGCTCGCCGCGCTGCGCAAGCTGGCTTGGGACTACGCCACGAAGCTGGACGCCGGCGAGGGGAACGTGGCCACCGCGGCGACGTTGAAGTATCTCGGTACCCGGTTCGAGGTCGACGTGGTCGAGACGGCGCGGCGGGTGGCGGGCCAGTTCCTGCTCGAGAGCGTGGACGAGCAGTTCGCGAAGATGTGGCGCTCCGCGCTGCTCGCCTCGCCCGGCTTCAGCATCCGCGGTGGCACGTCGCAGGTGCTGGCCGTGCTCATCGCTCGAGAGTCGCGAGGCCGGTTGTGAGTCCGGACCGATCGATCACCGATGCCGCGCGGGACATCTTCGAGATCCACGCCGAGCGTTGGCGGACGGGACCGGAGGATCTCGGGAGCCTGTTCGACGAGTGCGCCGAGCAGGGCTGGCACCTGCTCGCGATACCCGAGGAGCACGGCGGGCTCGGCGGGACCGTGCGGGACCTGGTGGGGGTGCTGATGGCCGCGGGCGGTTCGGGTGTCTCGGTGCCGATCGCCGAGGCGCATGGCGCCTGTCACGCCGCGCGGATCTCCGGAGCCGGGATGTCCGAGGAGACGGCGGCCGGACACGTCGGCGCCGGGTTGGTCATCGGCGACGGGCAGGAGGAGGACGGCCGGCACCGCGTGCTCGTGCCGTGGGGCCGGCACTTCCGGGCGGCCTACGTCCTCGCGGCCGGCGGTCCGAGCCTGCTGCCGCTCACCCCGGCCGACCTGAGTCTCGGCGAGAATCTCGTCGGCGAGCCGTGGGACGTGATGGAGCGGGCGATCGAGGCGGATGGGACGGCTGAGCAGAGCACCGCGGTGCTGACCAGGTGGACGCTGCTGAGCTGCGCGAAGGTGGTCGGCGCCGCGAAGGCGGTAGCCGAGCTCACCGTCTCCTACGCGAACACTCGGGTGCAGTTCGGCAAGCCGCTCGTCAAGTTCCAAGGTGTGTCCACGTTGGTGGCCGACGTCCTGGCCGCGACGAAGCTCGCCGAGGCGTCGCTCGACCACGCCCTGTGCGGCGTCGACGCCGAGAGCCCGCACACCACCGCGGCCGTGTCGGCGGCCAAGGTCGTGTGCTCCACGGTGGCCGGCGACATCAGCCGGAAGGCCCACCAGGTCCACGGCGCGATCGGCGTCACTCGCGAGCACGGGCTGCACCGCTACACCAGAAGACTGTGGGCGTGGCGGGACGAGCTCGGTTCCGAGGACCGGCATGTGGGCGTGCTGGGCAACGCGGTCGCGGAGGGCGGCGAGGAGGCGCTGTGGGAGCTCACCGGGCAGCTGGACGCCGCCGGCTTCCGTGGCGCTCCGGCGTAATCGGACCGGCCAGAACCTCGCCGAGACCGCGTTCCGTGCGCCCGGCGTAGTCGAGCGCACGTCCGTCGCAGCGGCGAGCACCACCCGTGCGCCGTCGGGGCAGCGCTCGCTGGTACCAGCAATGTCTTAATGATATAATCAGGATACTAGATACCCGTCGGGGTGCCGTTGTCTCTTTCAGTGTCGAGTGAGGAATCGGTGCGAAGCATGAAACTGCTGGCAGCTCCAACGCGCCCCTTCGGACAGGTCACACCGCCGCCGTCTCCTGGCGGGCGACCAACACCGCGACTTCTCTCCCTGCTCGCAGTACTCGCCCTAGTGATCACTTCGTGCGCGCAGGGCGAGCAAGGCTCCGAGGCGGCGTCGACCGGGGAGGTGGACCGGGACGCCACCCTTCGGGTCGCGCACGTGACGGCGGCGAGTTCGTGGGATCCGCACCGGGTGACATCGGACTCCGGCGCGGTGCCGTTCATGTACACCGCCTACGACAGGCTGATCGAGTGGGGTCGGGACGGGCAACCACAGCCGATGCTAGCCGAGGAGTGGGCCGTGTCCGATGACGTCCTGTCGGTGACCATGTCGCTGCGGACGGACGTCACGTTCTGGGACGGGGAGAAGTTCAATGCCGACGCCGCGAAGGCGAGTCTGGAGCGTGGCAAGCGCCTGCTCGGGCCGGCCTCAGGGGCGGAACTCGACACCATCGAGTCGGTGGAAGTCGTCGACGACTCGACCATCAAGATCAACTTGTCTACGCCGGACCCTTCACTGTTCGTGAAGCTGGCGTCGTACGGCGGTATGATGATCAGTCCCAAGGCTGTCGCCAACGACGACCTAGCGACGACCCCATCCGGTTCGGGGCCCTACATCCCGAATCTGGAGAAGTCAACCGACACTGTCGTGGTGTTTGACCGAAATGACAAGTACTGGAACGACGACGCGATCAAGAACAAGTCGCTCGAGATCCACACGATCAACGATGACCAGACAAAGCTGAACGCGCTCAGGACAGGCGAGATCGATCTGGCCTACTTCGCGCCCAGTTCCTACTCGCAGGTGAAGAGCGCCGTGACAGCGGGATCCGGCCTGGAGTTGTACACCGCCGACGACACGCAGTACGCGATTGGTGTCAACGTCAACGCGGAGCATGAGCCGGCGATGAAAGACCCGGCCGTCCGCAGGGCCCTCTCCTTGGCGATCGATCGCAAAGCCATCGCCGACAGCTTGTTGTACGGGCAGTGCACGCCGCACGCCCAACCGTTCGGGCCAGGCGTAATCGGCCATATCGACGGACTGGACGAAGACCCCTACGATCCGGATAAGGCGCGCGACATGTTGCGCGCGGCCGGGCACGAGAACCTGAGCCTGACGATTCTGGTCCCGACCGTGGAGCCGTTCAAGTCGGTTGGCGAGGTACTGCAGCGGCAATGGGCGAGTATCGGCGTTCAGGCAAGTGTGCGTGCGCTCCCGGGCGAGGAGTTCGGCGCCGCCTTCGTCGCTGGACAGGGTGAGGTGTCGATCGGTGCGAAACCGGTCGGTCCGGTCCCGGCCCGGGCGCTCGCACATCAGGCCGCCAGAGGTTTCATCGGCACCGTGCCTACCTGGTTGACGGATTTGACCACGAAGGTGTACGCCCTGCCGCAGGACGGACCCGAAGCCGAGGATGCCTACAAGGAAATCGCGACAAGGTTGAACAATGAACCGCTCAGCATGCTGATCTGCCGGCCGAGCGAGATAATCCTCGCACGCGACAACGTGCTGGGTGCCGACAAACTGATGTGGTCGAAGTTCTCCACGACATTCGATCCGCGCTACGTGGGGATAGCCAAAGAAGGCGGATGACTCCAGTGCCAACTGATCAGTTAGCGATCGACGGTTCAGTGACGTCACTCCTCGCGGAGTACGTTTCATCGGCGGAGCTCGACGCGATTCCACAGGATGTTCGCGATGCGACGAAGCTTCAAGCACTGGACACGATCGGCGTGTCGCTTGCCGCGGTGAAGCTGGCTCCTGGGATTCGTGAGATTGTCGAGCTGCTGGTGGCGTGGGGCGGGGTCGAGGAGGCCACGGTCTGGGGGTCCGCGCATCGGCTGCCGGCGTGGGCGGCGGCGTTCGCCAACGGCGCGATGGGTCATGGTCTCGACTACGACACCACTTTTCACGATGCTCTCGTGCATCCCAGTGCCCCGGTCGTTGCGGCGGTCATCGCCGTGGCGGAACAGCGTCCAGGTGTTTCCGGCAAGGACGTCCTGACGGCGTTGGTCGTGGCTCAGGACGTCATCTCGCGGCTCGCCCTGTCGATATCCCGTCGCGACGGTGGATGGAAGTTCGACTGGCACAACTCCATTGTCTTCGGGTCGTTCGGGGCGACCGCGGGCGCCGCGAAAGTGCTCAAGCTCGATGCCCGACAGGTGGAGAGCGCGTTCGGGATCGCCGCGACCATGGCAACCGGGACGATGGAGTTGGCCTATGGCACGGAGTCCGACCTCCGACTGAACTACGACGCGCTCCCGAACAAGGCAGGAGTCATGGCCTCGCTTCTTGCCGAACGCGGTTTGCGTGGTACCCGAAGCATCCTGGACGGAAAGGCAGGCATCTACAACGTCTACTACGGCGGCAGCTACGATCGTCCGTCGCTCGTCGGTGGGTTGGGCGAACAGTTCCGCGGCGGCCAGGAGATCGGATTCAAACCGTGGCCGGCGGGGATCATCACTCATATGTACATCGACGCGGCCATGAAGATCAGCCGGGAGAACGATATTCAACCGGGTGATATCGCCAAGGTCTTGGTCCACGTCGGAGACCTCTCCTTGACGCTGTGTGAGCCGCTCGCGGCACGCCAGGCACCGGGAAGCGTCAACGACGCCAAGTACAGTATCCCGTTCTCGACCGCTGTCGCGCTGCTGCGCCGTGCGATACCGCTCGACGACTTCACCGAGCAAGGCATCCGTAACCTGGCAATACTGGAGATCGCCGCGAAGGTGGAGCCGGTGTACGACTCGTCACTGAACACATTGCACCGCATCTCACCGGGCGGTGTCACGATCACATTGAATGACGGGCGCCATTTTTCGAAGATGGTGGAGTTTGCCTACGGCGACGCGAAGGTTCCGTTGTCCGCGGCGGCTGTCGTGGCAAAGTTCCGAAACTGCGTGGAAGCCTCTGGGTTGAACTGGTCCCGCGATCGGACTGACCACTTAATCGACCTGATTCTCAACCTAGAGGAGCTCACCGACACAAAACTACTTGGCACTGCCCTCGGTGTATAGACGCCATATCGGTTCGCCACTCACACTCTACGGTGGAGACTTTGACTTAGCATGCGGATGGCACTTCAGCGCCTTGTGTCGATCGTCCCGACGGTACTTCTCGTACTGCTGGTGACGATGCTCCTGCTCAGGCTCAGCCCGACTGATCCGGCCCAGGTGTATGCCGGTGTCGGCGCCAGCCCGGAGGAGATCACGGACGTTCGGCATCGGCTCGGTCTGGATGTCGACCTGCTGACCCGGTATGTCCACTACCTCGTCGGCGCGCTCTCGGGAGACCTCGGCACGTCCTTTCGGACTGGGCGTCCGGTGCTCGACAGCATCGCATCGACACTCACTGTCACCGGACAGCTCGTCGCCGTCGCCATGATGATGACCATTCTTGTGGCGGTGCCGTTGGGCCTGGTGGCGGCATTGCACAGGGGACAATGGATCGATCGCTGTGTGGTGGCGGTGAGCTCACTGATGGTGGGCGTGCCGTCGTTCGTGGCCGCGCTTGTCCTGATCGCGCTCGTCTCGGTCCAGGCTGGCCTGGTACCCGTCATGGGCTATGTCAGCCTCACCGACGATCCGGTGCGGTGGTTCAGCAGTCTCGTGCTGCCCGCCACGGCCTTGGCGCTTCCGCTCGCCGCCGAACTCATTCGGCAGTTGAGGGGCTCGCTCGTGGGCATCCTGGGGGAGGACTTCATTCGAGTGCAGCAGGCGAAAGGACTTCTCCGTCGCCAGGTGGTAGGCAAGCACGCGGTGAAGAACGCTGCGAACCCCGTGATCACCGTACTTGGCTTGCAGTTGAGCCGGCTCATCGAAGGAGCCGTGATCGTCGAGACGATCTTCGTCCTGCCCGGTTTCGGGAACATGACGTACTCGGCGATTCTCTCTCATGACTATCCGGTTATTCAGGGTGTCGTCCTGGTGAGCGCGGTCTTGGTCGTGTTCTTGAACATGATTGTCGATGTCCTCTGTCTGTATTTCAACCCGCGACTGAGGAGCCCCGTTGGCGTTTAGACACTGGATACGAGGCGGTCAAGACGCCCGGCCGCCCGGCAGCAGGGCGGTTGTCATCGCGCTGATCGCTCTTGGCGTTTTCGTCCTCATCGCTCTGCTTGCCGACGTACTGGCACCCCAGGACCCGTCGGTGCAAGATCTGGCGGCGAGGAACAGAGGGCCGTCGGGCCAATACCTGCTCGGCGCGGACCTCTTCGGCCGCGATGTCCTCAGCAGGCTCTTGGTGGGTATCCGCATATCACTGCTGGCAGTCGTCATCGCGTTCGGAGTCGCCGTGGTGATAGGTGTACCGATCGGCCTGCTTTCCGGATATTTTGGTGGTGTGCTCGATGGCATCCTGAGCCGCTTGAATGACGCGATCATCGCCTTTCCCGGCCTGATTCTGGCACTTGCCATCGTCAGCGTCGCGGGGCCGGGCCTGGTCAATTCGATGGTGGCGATAGGTATCGTGTTGTCACCGCGACTGTATCGGCTCGCGAGGGTGGAATCGGCCGCGGTGGCCAGAACGACCTTCGTGGAGGCCGCACGAGCCGACGGGTGTTCGCCCTGGATGATCATCCGCCGCCATGTATTGCCCAACGTGCGCGGTCCATTGCTGGTACAGGGATCGTTTCTCATGTGTGTCATCGTCATGGCAGAGGCTGGGTTGAGTTTCCTCGGTCTCGGCGTACAACCCCCGACACCCAGCCTGGGGTCGATGCTGAGGGAGTCGTTTTCGCAACTGAGCGATTCCGCCTTCCAGATCTTTCCTCCGGCGATTCTCGTCGTGGTACTCATCTATATATTCACGATAGTTGGCGACGGACTTCAGGACGCCTCCCAGACGAAATCGAGGACGGCAACGTGATCGCCCCCGAAACGCAGGCCCGCACCGGCGGAACGGCAGACGGCGTCCTTGTCGTGGAAGACCTGTGCGTCGAGTTCCGCATGATGAACCGGTGGGTGCCGGTGTTGGACAACGTGAGTCTGACCGTGCGACCGGGCCACACCGTCGGTCTGGCGGGCGAGTCCGGATCGGGTAAGTCGGTGACCGCGAGCACCGTCCTGGGACTGCACCGGTCCGCCGGGGGGCGGGCCACGGGCGGGCACGTCTGGTTCGACGGCCGGGACCTGCTCACGTTGGACGACGTTGAACTGCGTGGAGTCCGTGGCGCCCGGATAGGTTTGATCCTTCAACAACCACAGCGCAGCCTGGATCCGGCCTTCACGGTGGGCGACCAGATCGCCGAGACGATCCGTGCCCACTTCCAGGTCTCGCGGCGCGAGGCGTGGGGACGCGCGGTGACGATGCTCGACGAGGTGGGCATACCGTCCGCGGCGCGGCGCGCACACGAGTATCCGCATACCTTCAGCGGGGGGATGTGCCAGCGTGTGATGATCGCGATCGCGCTCGCCGCGGACCCGCAGATCCTGGTGGCGGACGAGCCGACGACCGCTCTCGACGTCACGATTCAGGCGCAGGTCCTTGGCCTGTTGAAGGAACAACAGGCTGAGCGTGGTCTGGGGATCTTGTTCATCACCCACGATCTCGGTGTCATCGCCGAGATGTGCGACACCATGGCGGTCATGTACGCGGGCCAGGTCGTGGAGCAGGGTCCGGCTGCTTCGGTTCTGCGACGTCCTCGGCACCCGTACACGCACGGCCTCCTGGCGGCCATGCCGCGCCCCGCCATACGCAGGCTGACGCCGATCGCCGGCCGGGTGCCCGCTCCGCACGAGATGCCGGCGGCGTGCCGCTTCGAACCGCGTTGTGCGTTCAGCACAAGTGCATGCAAGGCCACAGTGCCCGATCTGGTGATCGGATCGAACGAGTCGGGCGTGCGGTGCCTGCGACGAGATGAGCTGACCGTGGTGGCGCGATGACACCTTTGTTGCAGGTCGAGGAGATCAGCAAGCGATTCGTCACAGGTCGTGCGGTGCTGAGCCGGAAGAAGACGGTCGAGAACGCGGTGACCGATGTCAGTTTCAGCATCGAACAAGGCGAGACAGTCGCCCTCGTGGGCGAGTCGGGGGCCGGCAAGTCCACCGTGGGTCGGTTGGTGCTCGGCCTGTTGACACCCGACGGCGGAGTAGTGCGGTTCGACGGCGCGGACATAGCTCGGCACGATCGGGCACGTAGGCGCGAGTTCCGAGGAAGGGCGCGGATGATATTTCAGGACCCCTTCTCCTCACTCGATCCCTCGAAGTCCATCGGTTCGTCCATCGAGGAGCCCTTGCTGCTGCATACGTCGTTGAGCGCACGGGAACGTCAGCATGCCGTTGGTAGCTTGTTGGAGAACGTGCAGATCGGTGCTGGGCAGGCCGACCGTTACCCGCGGGAGCTCTCCGGTGGGCAGCTGCAGCGTATAGCGATCGCACGGGCAATCGCGACGGATCCGTTGCTCATAGTGTGTGACGAAGCCGTATCGGCGCTCGACATGTCAATTCAGGCGCAGGTAATAAACTTGCTGCTCGACCTGCAGTCGATTCGGTCGATGGCCTACATCTTCGTCTCACATGATCTGGCGCTCGCGAGAACGATCGCGGATCGAGTGATCGTGATGCGCCACGGACGGATAGTGGAGGAAGGCGGCACGGACCGGTTGTTCACTTTGCCTGAGCATCCGTACACGAGGTCGTTGCTCGCGGCGATTCCCGGCGAAGGAACCTCGTTGACATCGGGCGAGACCGAGATGGTGGTACGACGCCTGACGGACGGCGTGGGAAAAAATGTAGTCGGATCATTGCCGCGACCAGTGCTCCACGACGAAAGGATACCCGTGAGTTCACCAGTTGTAATGATGGCAGTAGGCGACATTCTGATAGATCGGGAACGGCCGGCCAGTATCTTCGAGCACGTCAAGGCGACATTCGATACGGCTGACTTGCGTTTTGCGAACTGCGAGCAGATGTACAGCGATGAACTGGGTCATCCGAATCCGACACATGCCACCTATTCGACTACAGCAAACATCTCCGCGCTGGAGTATGCGGGATTCGAAGTCGTCTCGATGGCCAATAATCATACTCTTGACTGGGGTACCGACACCTTGCTGGATACCTTGCGAAATCTCAACTCGCGAGGAATATCGACGGTTGGCGCCGGGTCGAACATCGTGGAGGCGCGAAAGCCGGTAATCGTGTCGAGAAACGGTGTCAGCATAGGGTTCCTGGCATACGGCTGCGTGGGACCGGTCGAGTACGCGGCGACGGACGATCGACCCGGTTATGCTCCCGTACATTCGTGGACCGTATATGACAAGGTGGACTACCAGCCCGCCACCCCCCAGAAGATATACTCGTTCCCCAAACAGGACGAGTTGCAGGCGATGTGCGCCGATATCACCTCCTTGCGTGCTCAGGTGGACGTGGTGGTGGTCTCGGTGCACTGGGGTCTGCACTACGTGGCACGGGTGATACCCGACTATTGCCGGTTGATCGGTCACGCGGCCGTTGACGCCGGCGCCCATGTTGTGATCGGGACACACCCGCACATTCTCAAAGGTATTGAAGTTTACCGTAAAGTGCCGATCTTCTACTCGACCGGAAACTTCGCGTTGGAGATCGGTCCGTATGGTCTGAGCGATGGTGACATCGCCCGACTGACCGCCAAGTTCAAAGATCTGTACGGGTATGAACCCGATCCATCCTATCCAACATATCCGATGCATCCGGAAGCCAAGACGACGATGATTGTGAAGGCTAACCTCACACAGGCCGGACTCGCTTCCATCGGCTACATACCGTGCTATGTCAATCCGCGTGCCGAGCCCGAGGTCGTGCGCGAGAACGACGCGAGAGGAAAGGAAGTCTTCGAGTACGTCGCAGATATTAGCAGGAGTGAGGGCTTGGCTACGGACTTTCGATGGGAGAATGACGAGGTCGTGATCGACTTGCGAACACAAGGGAGTTGAGGTAAATTGGCAACCAAGCGTTCGGTGACAGAGTCGGGTGAGGCAACGGCGCTCATCGCGGAATACGTGTCGTCAGCGGACTTCGAGGCAATTCCTGACGATGTTCGTGAGGCAACGAAACTTCAACTACTCGATACCGTGGGCGTTTCTCTGGCGGCCGCGAGGTTGGCCCCGGGGATCCGTGAGATCTCGGATCTCCTCGTCGAGTGGGGAGGAGCCGAGGAGGCAACGGTCTGGGGATCGTTGCGTCGACTCCCTACCTGGGCCGCGGCGTTCGTCAACGGCGCGATGGGGCACGGCCTCGACTACGACACCACCTTCCACGACGCGCTCGTGCACCCCAGCGCGCCGGTCATTCCTGCCGCGGTGGCGTTGGCCGAGCAGCGGCCCGGTACGTCGGGCAAGGAGTTGTTGACGGCGCTCGTGGTAGCCCAGGACGTCATGTCGCGACTCGCACTGTCGATCTCCAGACGTGAGAGCGGGTGGAAGTTCGATTGGCACAACTCCGTCGTCTTCGGCGCCTTCGGGGCGGTCGCGGGTGCCGCGAGGGTGACCAACCTGAACGCCGCTCAGGTGGAGAGCGCGTTCGGAATCGCCGCCACGATGTCCACAGGGACCATGGAGTTGGCCTACGGAACGGACTCCGACCTCCGATTGAACTACAATGCGTTCCCAAGCAAGGCGGGAGTCATGGCGGCGCTTCTTGCCGAGCGTGGTTTGCAGGGAACCCGAGGTATCCTGGAGGGCAAGGCGGGCATATATAACGTCTATTACGAGGGCGAATATGACCGTTCCTCACTTGTTGATGGGCTGGGGAAGCGCTTTCGCGGCGGCCAGGAAATCGGATACAAGCCCTGGCCGGCATGCATCGCCACCCATCCGTACATCGATTCGACGATCCAACTCTGCCTGGAACACGATATCGCGCCGAGTGAGGTCCGCCAGATCGAGGCTCGGGTGGGGAACCTCTGGCTGACCCTCTGTGAGCCTCTTGCGGACCGGCAGGCGCCTCGCAGTGTCAACGACGCCAAGTACAGCATTCCGTTCGCCATCGCGGTCGCGCTGCTGCGTCGTGCCGCCCCGCTGAGCGACTTCACCGAACAAGGTATCCGCAATCCGTCCTTGCTGGATATCGCCGCAAAGGTGGCTCCGAAGTACGACCGGTCCCTGGACACGTTGCACCGGACCTCGCCAGGCGGTGTTCTGATTCATTTGAGTGATGGTCGTGTGCTGTCGAAGACGGTCGAGTTCGCCTACGGAGACCCGAGGGCCCCGATGTCGACGGAAGACGTTGTGGCAAAGTTTCGAGACTGTGTGGATGCGTCCGGGATGAAGTGGTCCGGCAGCCGGATCGATCGGGTCACTGATCTGATCCTCAACCTTGAGAAGGTTGGTTACACGAAACAGCTCGGCGACGCACTTGGCGAATAGGACCACATCTAGAGGACGTCTCACGTGGACTGATCATGATCTGTCGTGATCAACCTTGTGGTTGGTGATCTGTCGCGGCGGTTGGTGCCGGACGAGCTGTGGGCGTTGGTGCAGCCGTTGATTCCGGGGTTCGCTGCGCGTCCGCAGGGCGGTGGCACGGCGCCGGTTGAGGATCGTGCGGTGTTCACCGCGATCGTGTTCGTGGGGACCAGTGGGTGCGCTTGGCGACACCTGCCGCCTTCGTTCGGGGTGACCGTGCCGACGGCGCAACGTGTCGGTTCACCAAGTGGACCACGGCCGGGATCTGGCGCCTGACCAGCAGTGTGTGCAGCGGTTGCTGGTGCGGGTGCGGGTGTGACCAGGTCGTCACGGTGCTCGGTCAGCGCCCGCGATCCGGCGATCGCCTCATCGATCTCGACCGTGTTCAGCGTGGAGGCGGACCGGGCGGCGATACCCACCGACAGCGCATCGGCATGATCGGACTTGCGGCCGTGTCCGGTCGACAGCAGCCGTACTCGGCGAGCCAGCTTCGCGGGCACGGCGACTACCCTCAATGCCTTCGGACTGCCAGAGCTCGGTCAACGGAGCGCCCAAATCCGACGGCACCCTCGATCGCCCATCGCACCCGCGGCCAGCGCGCGGAATCCGGTGAGGAGGGCAGGCCAACTTCGGGCGACGCAGAACTCAGAGAGGCGCCGATCATGGAACAAGAGACACCAAGGCGAGTTCGGGGTCATCGCCGGTGGTGCCGGCGTAGAAGTTGATCTCGCTCGTCTAGTTGGTGGACAGCGCGTGCCGGTTCGACCCTTTCCGGGGTGGTTTGGCGGTCGTGCGGGCTGGGTTCTGCTCGGCGGTGGCCCATCAGGTCGGCCGGGTCCATGCCCATGCGTTGCAGCATCATCCGTGCGGCCGCGACCACCGGGGGTCGGTGAGGTGAGTCGTCATCGCACACCACCCGCCTCGCCGCCCGCGGGCGCCCACCGTTGTCAAGGACGCGTGGTAGGCGGTGATCATCGTGTCAGCGCGGCAAGCGGGTGCACGACCATCACATCGTGGTTCGTGTCGGTCGCCCGGCCCGGGGCGTCAGCCGGGGCGGAACCAACGGGGCGATCTTGCGCGTAGTCACGCCGACCACCCCGCCAACCGGAGAGGCGGACAAGCACGGTCGAGCAGGATCACGAGCCAGCGTGACAGCAGGGATACCGACTGTTGCCCGGAGATCTCCTAGCAATGAGTGTCCGAGGGGGGAGGTCGTCGATACCTCGTTCCGTCTGGTTTGACTAGTTCAGCGCTGTTGACGGCTGTGCCCACCGTCGACTGCGGCGATCGGCTTCACACGGGAGGCTCTGGTGAGTTGTTAGCTGCCCCTTGCGACCTGCTGGGCTCTTCGTTGCGTACTCTCAGGTCCGGACCTAGGGAGGTTGATCATGGGGGTAGCAGGTTATCTCAACTCCGTCCCGTTCGACGCCTCCAACGACTTCATGGCCGAGGTGGATGCCTAGCGTCCTCGGGCTCAGCGCGTGGCGGCTGCTGATCGCCACGTGCGGGTTCGTGGGCTTCGGGTTCGCCGTCGCCACCCTTCACGACCCCTGGCCCGCGCTCAGCCAGCAGGCGAGCCTGCTCGCCGGTGTCGCCTACCTGGTGGTGGCCGCGCTCGGCCGCCGCGCCGAGCGGGTCTCCACGTGGCTGCGCGGCGCGACGACCGTGCTGCTCCTGCTGGTCTGCGTCACCTACCTCACGGTCATCGGCGGCGACCTCGACACCACGTCGTCGCAGTTCGAGCACCTGGTCACGCCGCTGCTCGCGCTGGTGGACTGGGTGGCGGCCGGCCGCACCCGGACCGTGCGCTGGTGGGACCCGGTGAGCTGGGTCGTGTTCCCGCTCGCGTACCTGATCTACTTCGTGCTCGCGGACGTCCAGCTCTACCGCGGCTTCCTCGACCCGGCCTCCACCGACTTCGGGCTCACCGTGGGCGCGTTCCTGCTGGCCCTGGTGGCGGCGGGATACCTGCTGTACGGCATCGCGAAGGCACGCCCGGTGCGCCCGGTCCCGCGGGCGGAGTCGCTGTTCGCGGCCGAGGAGGCGCGGTGAGCCTCGACGACCTCACCGACGAGGAGCGCGCGCTGCGCGAGCGGCTGATCGCCGACGCGGACGAGCACGGGAGCGCCGTCGTCGAGGTGGCGGGCGACGAGCACAGCGGCCCGTTCTGCTTCACGGTCGGGGCGTGGCGGCGCTTCGGGGTGCCCGAGGCCATCGTCATCGGGCTGCCCGTCGGCACGGGCAAGATCCTCCTCGACGCCTACGTGCGGCGCGCCGCGGCGGGGGAGCGGTTCCTCACCGGCGTGCGGTACAAGGACTTCTTCGAGGGCGTGCCGGTCGTCCTCGAACGGGTCGACAAGGGGCACTACTTCGAGTACTTCGGCAGCGCGTTCCTCGTCTACCCCAAGGGTGACTTCCCGGCGGTGCAGCTGATCGTGCCCACGCCGGAGGTCGTCTGGCCGTGGCACCCGCACGCGCCGGAGGGCTTCGCGCGATGGCAGCCGATCCTCACCGAGAGCGGCAGGCCGCAGAGCTGGACCCCCGGCGTCAACGGGCCGTGACCGTCCACATCGGACCGCTGGCGGTCGGGCACGCCGGCGAGGTGCTCACCGTGCAGCGCGCCGCCTACGTCGTCGAGGCCCAGCGCAACGGCTCCGTGCACCTGCCGCCGCTCACCGAGACCCTCGACGAGCTGCGTGCCGACCTGGCCGCGGACCTGCTGGCGTTCGGCGCCTGGCTCGGTCCCCGGCTCGTCGGCAGCGTGCGTGGCCGGCCCGACGGCGACCGGATGGAGGTCGCCCGCCTGTCCGTGGCACCCGACATGCAGCGCCGGGGGATCGGGCGGCGCCTGCTCGCCACGGTCGAGGCCGCCGCCCCGCCGGCGGTCCGCACGTTCTGGCTGGTCACGGGTGCGCGCAGCGAGGACAACCTGCGCATGTACGCCAAGGCCGGCTACGCGGTCGTGGGCGAGCGGGCCGACGCGGCCGGCGTCGCGATCGTCGTGCTGTACAAGCTCGTCGCGCACTCCTGAAAACCGGGTGAACCGCCGGCGCCCACGGCGCGTACTCGTGATGGATGCCCGGCCGACTCTGGGGAGTAACGCATGGCCACGAGCGCGCTCTCCCTGGTCGAGCTGGAGATCGAGGCTCGAGGGCTGCTCGACCCGGTGACCTATGACTACTTCGCGGGCGGCGCCGACGACGAGCTGACCGCGCGGGAGAACGAGGCCGCGTTCGCCGGGCTCCGGCTGCTGCCGCGGGTACTGCGTGGCGCCGGCACCCGCTCGCTCGAGGTGACCCTGCTCGGCACGGCGGCGGCGCTGCCGGTGCTCATCGCGCCGACGACCGGGCACCGGCTCGTCCACCCCGACGGCGAGGCGGCGACCGCGCGGGCGGCCGCGGGCGCCGGGGCGATCATGACCGTCAGCATGCTGTCGACCGTCGCCGTCGAGCAGGTCGCCGCGGCGGGCGGGCCGCTGTGGTTCCAGCTGTACCTGCAGGCCGACCGCGCGCTCACCCGGGCGCTCGTCGCCCGCGCGGAGGCGGTCGGCTGCCTGGCGCTGGTCGTCACCGTCGACGCGTCGGTGCCCGGCCGGCTCACCCGGGACCTGCGCAACGACTGCACCGAGCAGCGTGCGGAGCTCGACCACGAGAACCTGCGCGATGCCGACGGCCGGGTGCGCGACCTCGAGCTCGTCGCCGACCTGCGCTGGACGGACATCGAGTGGCTGCGGTCGGTCACGTCGCTGCCGATCGTGCTCAAAGGCGTGCTGCACCCGGCGGACGTGCGGCTCGCGCTGGAGCACGGCGTCGACGCGCTCGTGGTGTCCAACCACGGCGGCCGCCAGCTCGACGGGGTCATGCCGACGATCGAGGTGCTGCCGGCGATCGCCGAGGAGGTCGCCGGCCGGATGCCGCTGATCCTGGACGGCGGGGTGCGGCGCGGGACCGACGTCGTGAAGGCGTGCGCGCTCGGCGCGAGCGCGGTCGCGATCGGCCGCCCGGTCGCGTGGGGACTCGCGGTCGACGGGGAGGCCGGGGTCGCGTGGGTGCTGGCGGAGCTGCGTGCCGAGATGGACCGGGCGCTCGCGTTGTGCGGGTGCGCATCACCGGTCGAGCTGACCCCTGACCTGGTGGTTCGCCGACCGCGGTGACCCAGGAATCCCCTGATCGGGTTAGGCGTACTCTCATCGGGTCGTTCGCCGACGGCTAAGGGGGCCGGACGGTTGATCATTTACGGGTGGAAGCAGTATGTGCAGGTCCTGGCCGTGCTGCAGCTGGTCTGCAGCCAATGCGCCAACCCGGCCGAGCACGTGCTGCGCAAGTTCACGACGAAGGTCACGCTGTTCTGGATCCCGCTGTTCCCGATCGGCCGCAAGCACACGCTGAGCTGCACCGCGTGCGAGTGCGAGCAGAAGGTGTCGAAGGACCAGGCGACGCAGCTCGCCGCGAGTGGCGGCGGGATGCCCGCACCGGGCACGCCGGAGCCGGCGTTCGGCTCGCCCGCGTTCGGTCCCGGCCCGCAGCCCGGCTACGGTCCGCCGCCGAACACCGGTCCGCGGCCGGGCTTCGGTCCGCCGGCGGGGCCGCAGCCCGCGTACGGCCCGCCTCCCGGCTACGGTCCGCCGGCCGGTCCGCAACCGGCGGGCTACCCGCAGCCCCATCCGCAGCCCTACGCCCAGCCGCAGCTCCAGGGCCCGCCGCCGGGCTACCCGCAGCAGCCCTACCCGCCGCAGGGTTTCCCGCCGCCCAACGGCTACCCGCAGCGCTGACCCCAGCGGTGGGCCCGTAGGGCGGCAGTCACGAGCGAGGAGACCAGATGGAACCGCCGCCCCGGGTGGAACGTCCCCGGCCGCGTGAGATTTCCGAGGAACAGCTCGGGTTCCGGCCGCAGCGGGCGGTCAGGTGGCTCGCGCCGAGCGTGCTGATCAGCACCGGGGCGCAGTCGCTGATGGCGGAGATCTTCGGGTCCTACGCGGACAAACGGGAGCTGCAGGGCACGCTGCCGGCCACCGTCCACGAGCACGCGAGCGGCGAGGAGCTCTGGCTGGACTTCGTGGCGGACCTCGGCGACGGGTTCGACGCCACCTACTCGGTCGCCGCACTGCTCGCCGCGGCGCGGCTGCGGCCGGAGGGCGCGACGGAACCGTTGCCGCGCGGGAAGATCCTCGTGATGGGCGGCGACGAGGTCTACCCGGCCGCGTCCACGGTCAACTACGAGGACCGCACCAAGGGGGTGTACCGCGCGGCGCTCCCGGTCGCCCCGCCGGAGCGGCCGACGTTGCTCGCCCTGCCGGGCAACCACGACTGGTACGACGGGCTCACCTCGTTCCTGCGGGTGTTCGCGCAGCGCCGGGACTTCGGCGGCTGGGCCACCGAGCAGACCCGCAGCTACTTCGCGGTCTCGCTGCCGCACCGCTGGTGGCTCTACGCCATCGACACCCAGTTCGACGACTACGTGGACGCGCCGCAGCTCCAGTACTTCCGCGACGCGGCGGCGAACCTGCGGCAGGGCGACGCGGTCATCCTGTGCACGTCGACGCCCGCGTGGGTGCCGGCCGGCTCGGGCGGCAAGACCAAGGGCTACGACACCATCGAGTTCTTCCTGCGCGAGGTCGTCCGGCCGCACGGGGCGAGCGTGCCGCTGATGCTCACCGGCGACAAGCACCACTACGCGCGCTACGTCGAGCGGGACGGCACCGCCCAGCGGATCACCTGCGGGCTGGGTGGCGCCTACCTCCTCGGCACGCACAACACGCCCGAGGAGCTGGAACTGCCGCCGGCGAAGACCCGGGTGCGCGGACCGGAGGAGCCGCAACGCTACGACCTCGTCGGGCAGTACCCGGCCGAGCGCGCGTCGGAGTGGCTCGCGGCGGGGGTCTTCCGGCTGCCGTGGCGCAACCCCGGTTTCTGGGGGCTCACCGGCATCATGCAGACGGTGATGACGCTCGCCGTGCTGTTCGGGCTGGCGGAGTCGGCCGACCCGGCCCGGCAGGGCGTGTTCGGGCAGATCGCCGCGTGGGCGCCGGCGGCGATCGCGGCGGCCGTGCTGGTGCTGGCCGGGATGGCGTTCGCGCGGATCGACCTGCCGAAGACCGGCCAGACCAACGCGCTCGCCGGGGTCGTGCACGCGGTGGGGCACCTGGGGTTGAGCGTCGGCTGGGCGTTCGTCGTCCGCTGGCTCTACCGCGACGTGCTGCCCGACGGCGTCGCCGCGGACTGGCTGATCTTCGCGATCGTCGTGGTGGGGACGCCGGTGGTGATCGGGTTCGTCGACGCCGAGGTGGTGGCGCTGTACTTGCTGGTCGCGAGCCGGTTCGGGATCAACTCCAACGAGGTGTTCGCCGGGCAGAGCCTGGAGGACCACAAGGGTTTCTTGCGCGTGCGCATCGCAGCCGACGGGCTCACCATCTACCCGATCAAGCTGGCGCGGGTGTGCCGGAAGTGGCGGCCGAACCCGGACGGCGCGGCGACCGACCCGTGGCTGCTGCCCGAGGAGGAGCTGCGCCCGGAGCTGATCGAGGAGCCGATCCGGATCCCGCGTCCTTGTGAGCGGGAGTGACGGAGCGTTCGCCGTCTGGACGGAGGAGAAGCGCAGGCGCGTCAGCGCCGAGCATCGCACGGAGGAAGACGGCGAGTAGCGGAGGAACGAAGCGAACCAACAGGCACAGCGAGCGAGAACGACGGACGGCCGAGGGCGACAGGTGGCCGAGTAGCTCCCGGTCACCGGTGAGCGGGAGTGACGGAGCGTTCGCCGTCTGGACGGAGGAGAAGCGCAGGCGCGCCAGCGCCGAGCATCGCACGGAGGAAGACGGCGAGTAGCGGAGGAACGAAGCGAACCAATAGGCACAGGCCTGGTCGCTGGACACCGCACGCCGCGGCCGTCATGTGTGGCAGCGCCGGAGGCGGGCGAGGGGGAGTGGCCCGCCTCCGGCGCAGGTCGCACGCTCGCTCACGACGCCCCCTCGCAGGCTCGGTGCCGCCGCTCGCGGTCGCCCTGTATCCATGGTTCGCTCGCACGCTCGCTCACTGGTGGACCGGGAGGTTGAACTCCTCCATCGCCATCAGCGGGCGCAGGTTGCGTTGCGGGCCGCCCTTGGTGAACGCGTCCCGCAGCACGTCGTCGCCGAGCAGGTTGCCCAGCGCGCCCATGATCATGCCCTGGTCCAGGGCCAGGTACCGCTTCGCGACCTTGCCGCTGCGCACGGCGATCGCGTCGTAGAAGCCGCCCGGGCCGTAGCTGTCGAAGTCCCGGCGCAGCTTCGCGAGCTCGGTCAGCGCCGCCTTCGGCTGGTACTGCAGCGCCAGCACCACCGCGTGCGGGGTGACGACACCGTCCCCGTACGAGGCCGGCAGCGGCTGGGCCTCGCGACAGCCCTCGAAGCCGACGTCGACCGAGGTGCGCTCCTGGTCGCTGGTGTAGCCGGGGGTGTCCAGGCCCATGATGTCGACGCCGTACTCGCGGTACCCGCCGTCGGGGTTGGACGACGGCGAGAAGCCCCAGTAGCCGTACTCGGCGTCGTTGAGCCCGTGCTCGATCTGGCCCCGCACGTACACCGAGTGCTGCCGCGCCCACGAGTCCTTGCCCCACTTGACCTCCGGCACGAACATGTCCGGCATCAGCTCCTCGAACATGTCCCCGCCCCAGGTCGGGACGAACTGGAGGCCGCGGTAGGTGTAGCGGCCCTCGAACACCGGGATTCCCATGTAGTCCACGAACTCGCCGGCCGGCTTCTGCTCCTGCCAGCCCCAGTCACACGTGTCGGGGAACGTCCGCCACGGCACGAAGTAGTGTTCCGGCGGCACCTGGCCGAGCGAGATCGCCACGTAGGTGATGATGCGGACCTCGCTGGCGAAGTTGCCGTAGGTGTGGCAGGTGTACCAGACGTCCGGGCCGTTGCCGGGGTAGTTGCCGACGACCGCGCAGCCGGGTGGTTCCTCGTCCCAGAACCCGCCGCGCATCAGGCCCGCCGCCACGTCCGGGGACCGGCCGGCGGGGTCGTAGTAGAACGCGAAGTCCATCGGGTCGAGCAGCCGCTGCGCATGGTGGCGCAGCTCCGGCACGGCGTTGCGCACCACCATCAGCGCCGCGGCCATCCACGCGTTGTCCACACTGGACAGGAACGGGTACACGGTGGACCCGTCCGCCGGCCAGACGCGCAGCTTCGTCAGCGTCGCCGGGTCGTACCAGTTGTAGAACTGGCCGGACGCGGGGTGCCGCTCCAGCCTGCCGATGGAGTCGAGCGCCTTCCTGGTGCGCGCGACCAGCTCCTTGCGTTTGATGAGACCGGCGTTCTCGGCCACGATCGCCGACCACAGGTACGAGCCGATGTTCGTCGGCGAGGTGTAGCCGGAGCGGGTCGCCGGGTCGAGGTCGCCCTCGATGTTGTCGGCCGGCAGTCCGGTGGCCGGCTCGACCATGGCGGTGAACGACCGCCACGTGTCGCGCATCAGCGACGGCTGCCGCTGGCGCTCCTGGGCGGCGAGGTCGCGGTCGCTCGGGGGAGCCGCGCTCGCCGCCGGGGCGAGCGGCACGACCGTGGCGATGGCGATCGCCGCCGCGAGCACGAGCCTGCGGGTGGGGACTAATCGGGCCATCAGGGGAACCCTCCTCATTTGAGTCCGGTGGTGGCGATACCGCGGACGAAATGGCGTTGCAGCACGAAGAAGACGATCAGCACCGGCAGCACGATCAGCACCGACCCGGTGAGCAGCAGGTCGTAGCGGGTCTGGTTCTGCCCGATGGCGTAGAGGGCGAGCGCGACCGGCAGCGTGTACTTGTCCTCGGTCGTGGCCGCGACCAGCGGCCACAGGAAGTTGTTCCAGGAAGCCAGGAACGTGAGGATGGCGAGCGTCGCGAGCGCCGGTTTGCACAGCGGCATGACGATCTGCCAGTAGATCCGCGGCTCGCTCGCGCCGTCGATGCGCGCGGCCTCCAGCAGGTCGTCGGGGATGGACAGGATGAACTGGCGCATCAGGAACACGCCGAACGCCTGCGCCAGGAACGGCAGGATCAGCCCGGCGAGGGAGTTGACCAGGCCGAGGTTGCTGGACAGCACGAACAGCGGAACCATCGTCACGATGCTCGGCACCATGATCGTGCCGACCACGGTCAGGAACAGCACCCGCCGGCCGGGGAAGCGCAGCTTCGCGAGCGCGTAGCCGGCCGCCGAGCAGAACAGCAGGTTGCCGACCATCGTGACCACCGCGACGATCGCCGAGTTGGCGAAGTAGGTCGGGAAGTCCAGCCGGGCGAACAGCGTGTCGTAGTTGCCGAGCGTCGGGTTCTCCGGCAGCCACGTCGGTGGGTCCGCCCGGATCTCGCCCTCGGTCTTGAATGACGAGAGCGCCATCCAGACGAACGGGCCGACCATCACCACGAGCCCGGTGCCGAGCAGCGTGTGCAGCACGACGCTCGCCACCCGGTCCCGCGAGCGCTGCCCGCCCCCGCCGGGCCGGACCGCGCCGCCGCGGGACCTGGGCCGGCTCGCCGGCTTGGTGTCCAGGGCGCTAGTCAACGTTGTTCCTCAGTAGCCGGAACCAGGCGATCGACAGCAGCACGACCACGACGAACAGCACGTAGCCCATCGCCGACGCGTAGCCGTAGTTGCCGAACCCGAACTGGTTGTAGGTGTGGTAGGCCATCGACAGCGTCGAGTCGAGCGGGCCGCCCTGGGTCATCACGAACGGCTCCTCGAAGAACTGCACGTAGCCGATCGTGGTGATCACCGCGACGAACAGCATCGTCGGGCGCAGCATCGGCACCGTGAGATACCGAAGCTGCGCCCACTTGCGGGCGCCGTCGATCGTGGCCGCCTCGTACAGGTCCTTCGGGATCGCCTGCAGTCCGGCCAGGAAGATCACCATGCCGAACCCGAGGTTGCGCCAGGCGCCCATCACGATCAGCGTCGGCAGCGCGTAGGTCTTGTTGTTGAGCCAGTTCGGCCCGTCGATGCCGAAGAGCCCGAGGAACTCGTTCAGCAGGCCGGTGTCCGGTTGCAGCAGGAACCGCCAGACCACCGAGATGGCGACGATGCTCGTGACGACCGGCAGGTAGTAGCCGACCCGGAACAGCGCCCGGAACCTGACCAGCCCGGAGTTCAGCCCGAGCGCGACCAGCAGGGCCGCGGCCATGGTCAGCGGTACGCCGACCACCACGAAGATCGCGGTGTTGGCCGCGGCCGTGAGGAACTTCGGGTCCTCGACCAGCCGCAGGTAGTTGTCCAGGCCGATCACGTTCACGCCGAACGGGTCGAGCAGGTCGGCGCTCCCGAGGTCGGTCAGGCTCATCAGCAGCGAGGCCAGCACCGGCCCCGCGGTGAAGAGCAGGAACAACGCGGCGAACGGCAGCGCGAAGGCCCAGCCGGTCAGCGCCCGGGACAACGTTCCGGGCCGAGCGGACATGTCAGCCACCCGTGCCGATCGAGGTGGCCTGCGCCTGCATCGCCTTGGCCGCGTCCGCGGCGGACTCGGTGCCCTTGGCGATCTTCTCCAGCTCGGTGTCGAGGCCCGCGGCGATCTGCTCCCAGGTGGGGATCGACGGCGGTGCCTTGGCCTTGTCGAGCTGGTCGCCGAAGGTGGAGAGCTGCTCGTCGCCGGAGAGCGCCGCATCGTCCCACGCGGCCTGTACGGCCGGCAGGTCGTTCACCGTCTGGTACCACTTGACCTGCACCTCGGGCCGCATCAGATACGACACGAACTTCCAGGCACCGTCGCGGTTCTCGGTGTTCTTGAACACCGACATGTTGCTGCCGCCGATGAACGACGTCGCGTCGCCAGGGCCGCTCGGCATCGGCCACAGCTCGTACTTGCCCTCGCCGCCGAGCTCGTTGAGCAGACCGATGTGCCACGGGCCGGACACGAACGAGGCGATCTCGCCGCTGAGGAGCTTCGGCTCCTGCTCGCCGTCACGCAGCCGGTCCTTCGTGGACAGTCCATCGGTGTAGAAGGAGCCGTAGTACTCGAGCGCCTCGACGGCCGCTGGGGAGTCGAGGGTGAACTTCTGGCCGTCGTAGACGTCGCCGCCGTTCTGCCACACGAACGGCATCACGGTCTGCCACGCGCCGGTCTGGCCGGGCTGCATGTAGGTGCCCCACTTGGCGCCGCCCTTGGCCTGCATGTCCTTCATGGCCCGGGTCAGCTCGGCCCACGTCGTGGGCGCCTCGGTGATGCCGGCCTTCGCCGCCACCGCCTTGTTGACGAACAGCAGCCGGGTCTCGACGTACCACGGGACGCTGAAGGAGGTGCCGTCCACGACGCCGGTCTCCCACGCGCCGGGGAAGAAGTCGTCCTCCTTGACGAAGTCCGGCGGGACGACGTCGAGCGCGCCGGTCTTGGCGAACTCGCCGATCCAGGTGGTGCCGAGCATCGTCACGTCCGGCGTCTGCTGGCCGGCGATCGCGGCGGAGATCTTGTTGTGCGCCCCGTCCCAGGGCACCGCGGTGACGGTGACCTTCGCGTCCGGGTTCTCCTTCATGAAGTCATCGGCCAGCACCGAGAGCTTCTCGCCCTCGGTGCCCATGGCCCACACCGTGATGTCGCCGGACGCCTTGCCCTGCTCGACCGCATCGCCCTGGGAGGCGGTGTCCCCGGCGTCGTCCCGGCCGCACGCCGACGCCGCCAGGGTCAGCGCCGTGACGGCGGCGAGCAGTACGGTCCGCCTGGTAGGTCGGGTCAGCGTGGGTGTCATCGCAATACCTCCGGTCAGTTCTCGTGGGTACCGCAGCTGGTCCGGATCACCAGCCGGGTGGGAAGTACCTCGCGGCGCACTCCGGGTGAGCTGCCGGAGATCCGCTCGTCCAGCCATCTGGCCGCGGTGGCGCCCAGCTCGCGCATGGGCTGGTGCACGGTGGTGAGCCGGGCGTAGTGGGCGGCCATGATGTCGTCCCAGCCGGTGAGCGCGACATCGCCGGGCACGGACAGGCCGAGGTCCTCGGCGGCACGCAGCGCGCCGAGCGCGACCTCGTCGTTGGCGCACACGAGCACCTCGGGATGTATGCGCTTACGCAGCTGCTCGCGCGCCGCCGTGTAGCCGGCCTTCACGTCGAACGCGCAGCGCACGGGCTTGGCGGGCACGGCCAGCCCGCCGTCGGTGAGCGCGGCGACGAAGCCGGCGTGCCGCCCGGCCACGTCCGGCGACTGGGCCGGGTCGCCGAGGAAGGCGAACCGGCGGTAGCCGTGGCCGATCAGGTGCGCGGTGAGGGCCCGCGCGCTGTCCTCGTTGTCCGCGGTCACCGTGTCCACCAGCCCGACCGGCGGCCGGGCGAGCAGGACGAGCGGCAGCCCGGTGTCGGCGATCCGCGCGACCGCCGCGTCGCTCACCGTGCGGCCCATGATCACCATGCCGTCGACCCGGCCGGCGAGCTCGGCCACCAGCTCGGCGGCGTTCTCCCGGCCCTGGGTGGCGAGGATCAGGACGCTGCGCCCGAGCTCGGCGACGACCTCCTCGTAGCCCAGCACGACCTCGGCGTAGTAGGGCCCGGCGAGGTCGGGGAAGACGATGCCGTTGGCCGCGTGCTGCCCCTCGGCGAGCGCGCGGCCCGCGCGGCTCGGCCGGAACCGCAGCTCCTCGGCCACCTGCCGCACGCGCCGCCGGGTGGCCGCCGCGACCAGCTTGGAGTCGCGCAACGCCCGCGAGACCGTGGCGATCGAGACGCCCGCCCGGTCGGCCACCTCGTAGATGGTGACCGGCCGACGCTCGCGAGCTGGCATGGCTGCCTTCCGCCGTTGGAAGCGCTTACATTTCTGTCTGGTTGACTTTTTAGCACGCATGTCAAGGTCGGGTGCGTGAGCGGGAGCGACGTGGTGTTCGCCGTCTGGACATAGCGGAGGAGCAAGGCGTGCGGGCGAGATCGAACGCCGCGCGCCGTGCATCGCACGGAGGAAGACGGCGGGAAGACGGCGAGTAGCGGAGGAGTGGAGGAACCACGGGCACAGTGGGAGCGCTTTCAGTCGCCCGTGAGGGCCAAGGATCCGGCAAGCCGCGAGTCCCCCGTTCCGAACGGACCTTGCGGGGCCCTGGTGACGGGGGAGGCAGCAAAGCCCTTGGCCTGGCCGTGTCGCTCCCAGAGGCGGGAGGTGTCGCCCCCTAGAGTTCGAACTGATGTTCATGGGAAGTGGTGGCATGCGTGTGTTGGGGGTCGACCCCGGGCTGACCAGGTGCGGCATCGCCGTCGTGGACGGCGGGGTCGGCCGGGCCGTGCACTGCGTCGAGGCCGACGTGATCCGCACACCGCCCGACGCCGAGCTCGCCCAGCGGCTGCTCGCGGTCGCCGACGGTGTGGAGGCCTGGCTCGACCGGCACGAGCCGGACGTCGTCGCCGTCGAGCGGGTGTTCAGCCAGTACAACGTGCGCACCGCGATGGGCACCGCACAGGCCGGCGGGGTCGTCGCGCTCGCCGCCGCGCGTCGCGGGCTGCCGGTCACCTTCCACACGCCGAGCGAGGTCAAGGCCGCGGTCACCGGCTCCGGCCGGGCCGGCAAGGCGCAGGTCACCACCATGGTCACCCGGCTGCTCGGGCTGGCGGAGGCACCCCGCCCCGCCGACGCCGCGGACGCCCTCGCGCTCGCGATCTGCCACATCTGGCGCGCCCCCATGCGCGCCCGGCTCGCCGAGGCGGAGGCCAAGGCGGCCGAGCTGGCCCGCCGGCACAAGGCCCGGCTCGCGCAAGCGGCCCACGGGGCAGGGAAAGGAACGAAGCGATGATCTCCCGGGTACGCGGGCAGGTGCTCTCGATCGGGCTGGACCACGCGGTGGTCGAGGTCGGCGGCGTCGGGCTCGCCGTCCAGGCCACCCCGGCCACGCTCGCCACGATGCGCTCCGGCGCCGAGGCCGTGCTCGCCACCTCGCTGGTGGTGCGCGAGGACTCGCTGACCCTGTTCGGGTTGCTGCAGACGGTGTCCGGCATCGGTCCGCGGATCGCGATGGCGACGCTCGCCGTGCTCGACCCGGCCAAGCTGCGCGCCGCGCTCGCGGACGGCAGCATCACCGTGCTCACCCAGGTGCCCGGCATCGGCCGCAAGGGCGCGGAGCGGCTGATCATCGAGCTGCGGGACAAGGTCGGCGCGCTGCCCGCCGCGTCCGCCGAGTCGGTTGTCAACGGGAGCGGCAACATGCGCGGCTCGGTCGTGGAGGCGTTGATGGGCCTGGGTTTCCAGGCCAAGCAGGCCGAGCAGGCCGTCGACGGCGCGCTGGCCGGGAACGGGCCCGGGGTCGATCGGTCGGCGGTGCTGCGCACGGCACTCGCCACCCTGGGCAGCAAGCGGTAGCGGGTCGTGCACGATGGCACCGTGGAAGATCCCGTGACCGAGGAGGAGCTGTCCCCCCTGCCGCTGCCGGAGGAGCGGGACGACGAGTCCACGCTGCGCCCGCGCACGCTCGCCGAGTTCGTCGGCCAGCCGCGGGTGCGCGAGCAGCTGACGCTGGTGCTGCAGGGTGCGACCAAGCGCGGCGCGCCGCCGGACCACGTCCTGCTGTCCGGCCCGCCCGGGCTCGGCAAGACCAGCCTCGCCATGATCATCGCCGCCGAGCTGGGCAGCGCGCTGCGGATCACCTCCGGGCCGGCGCTGGAGCGGGCCGGCGACCTCGCCGCGATGCTGTCCAACCTCGTCGAGAGCGACGTGCTGTTCATCGACGAGATCCATCGGATCGCCCGCCCCGCCGAGGAGATGCTCTACCTGGCGATGGAGGACTTCCGGGTCGACGTCGTCGTCGGCAAGGGCCCCGGCGCCACCAGCATCCCGCTGGAGATCGCGCCGTTCACCCTGGTCGGCGCCACCACCCGGTCCGGCATGCTCACCGGCCCGCTGCGCGACCGATTCGGCTTCACCGCGCACATGGAGTTCTACGCGGCCGAGGAGCTCGAACGGGTGCTGCGCCGGTCCGCCTCGATCCTCGGCGTCGACCTGCGGGCCGACGGCGCCGAGGAGATCGCCGGCCGCTCCCGGGGGACCCCGCGGATCGCGAACCGGCTGCTCAGGCGGGTGCGCGACTTCGCGGAGGTCCGCGCGGACGGCTCGATCACGCGCGAGACCGCCCGTGCGGCGCTGCGCGTCTACGACGTCGACGAGGTGGGCCTCGACCGGCTGGACCGGGCCGTGCTGGGTGCGCTCGTGCACTCGTTCGGCGGCGGCCCGGTCGGGGTGTCGACGCTGGCTGTCGCCGTGGGGGAGGAGCCAAGTACGGTGGAGGAGGTGTGCGAGCCGTACCTGGTACGGGCAGGCATGCTGGCCAGGACACCGCGAGGCCGGGTTGCGACGGCGGCGGCGTGGGCGCATCTCGGGCTGTCGGCCCCGACTAACGCTCCTGGTCAGATTCCGCCTACCCTGTTCGAGAGTGACCCTGCGCACACCGCAGAGTGAATTGCGACGCCCATGGATGGAGAAATATGGACCTGCTTCCTTTGCTTCTGATGTTCGGGCTGCTCGGCGTCATGATGTACTTCATGAGCCGGCGCCAGCGCAGGACGCAGGAGCAGCAAAAGCAGCTGCAGAACTCGCTGTCCGTCGGTGACCGGGTGATGACCACCTCGGGCATGTACGGCACCGTCTGCGACACCTCGAGCGACACGACGATCGGGATCGAGATCGCTCCTGGGCTGGAGACCGAATGGCTGCGCGCGGCCGTTCGGGAGAAGGTCAGCCCGGATGTCGAGGACGACGAAGACTTCGTGGAGGACGTCGACGACGAGCTGGACGCCGTCGAGGACGACCTGGTGGACGAGGACGTGCAGGACACGGACAACGACCGCCTGGACGAGCCGTCGCTGGAGTCCAACAAGCAGAAGTAGCCTCCCGTGTGAGCGTGACGTGACCGTGTGACACCGGCCTCACGTCACGGGAGGTACGCTGCGCCCTCACCCACACGTGTGATGGGTGCGGGCGCGGTCTCATGACCAGACGCGTCGCGTGACCAAACGCCAGTCCGAGGAGATCGACCGACCGTGGCCCCACCCCAAGGGCAGATCCGCCCAGGGCGCTATCTCGCGTTCTTCCTGTTCATCGTGGTCCTGCTGTACGGCTTGGTGTTCGGTACGGGCGATCATCACCTCAAACCCAAGCTGGGCATCGATCTCCAGGGCGGCACCCGCGTCACCCTCACGGCGCGCACCGAGACCGGTGGCGTCCCGCCGCGGGAGTCCCTGGAGCAGGCCCGCCAGATCGTCGAGACCCGGGTCAACGGCATCGGCGTGAGCGGGGCCGAGGTCGTGCTCGACGGCAGCAACCTCGTCATCACCGTGCCGGGCGAGGAGGGTGAGCAGGCCAAGGACCTCGGCCAGACCGCCCAGCTCCGCTTCCGGCAGGTCGAGGGCCAGCCGATCCCGGCGCAGCCGCCGCAGGACCAGGAGCAGCCGGACCCGTCGACCACCGCGCCGCCGCCGGCGTCCACGACGGCGCCCG